>JBPEYE010000225.1:0-15006 GCA_052030825.1 Gammaproteobacteria bacterium
GGCGAGCTGATGCCGGTAAACTCCGGAATCTCGCCGGCGCGGGCGCGCTTGTAGAGCCCCTTGACGTCGCGCTCCTCGCAGACCTCGAGGCGGCAGCGGCAATAGATTTCGTGGAAATCGGCGCCGCCGATCTTGCGCACGTTGTCGCGGTCTGCACGGAACGGCGAGATGAACGCGGTCAGCACGACGATGCCGGCCTCGACGTAGAGCATCGCCATGTGGCCAATGCGGCGAATGTTTTCCTTGCGGTCGTCCTCGGAAAAGCCGAGGTCGGCGCACAGTCCGTGGCGCACGTTGTCGCCATCGAGGACGAAGGTGCGGTAACCCCGCTGGTGCAGCTTTTCCTCGACCGTGTGCGCAAGTGTCGACTTGCCGGCGCCCGACAGCCCGGTGAACCAGAAGAGTCCGCCGCGATGCCCGTTTTGCTGCTCGCGGCGCGCGCGGGTCACGGTCGCATTGTGCCAGACCACGTTGCTGCTCTTTTCGTGCTCAGTCACGCGGCATCCCCGAATTGTCGGTTGAAGCAATCGATGAACTCGGGCAGCGCGTCGGTAGCGAGGCGGTTGATGCCGGCCGCGGCCTTGCGCCCGCCACCCGACGGAAACCGGCGGCAGAGCTCATCGGCGCCGTGTTTGCGGTTGTACGGCGCGCGTACGCTGACGCGGTGAGAGCCGTCGCCCATGTCGACCAGCAGCGCGTGCGCGCGCTCGGGATCGCGCTTGGCGAGATCGTTGCCCATGACGCCGACGATACGCCGCGCCCAGGCTTCGTTCGGCAACAGGTAAACCGCGCCCGCCGCCGACTCGGTATCGGGACGCGCGCCGCCGGCGCGCCCGAGGTCGTCGTCGTACTGCGCGCGCAGCTCGGCATAGCCGTCGTCGGTCGCGGCGAACTCGAGCGGATCCGCGTGCGGCGCCACGCGCCGGTACAGGTCGGCCGGATGAAACAGGACATCGTCGAGATCGAAACCATAGCCGTTGTAGTTTAGACAAACGCCGAGCTGCTGCAGGCTCGCCAGCGCGGGCGCCCCGAGATCCAGCGTTTCGGCGAGCGCGCGCGCCGGCGCGTCGAAATTGTCGCCGAACGCGCCGACCACGGCCCAGGGCGCCGCCGCGCCGTCGAGCACGCGGTTGACGATGAGGCTGGTGCAGGTGTCGCCCGCGGTGTCGATATGGGCCTCCAGCAACGCGTGTTCGGGTATCTCACCGGCATAGTGATGATCGGCATAGAACACGCGCGCGCCGGCTTCGAGCGCAGCGACGAGCGCGTCGCGGTTGCTGTCGAGCGACACGTCAAGGACGGTGATTTCGTCGCCGTCCGCCGGCAGCACCCGGCGCAGCAGGTCGATTTCGCGCTTGAGGCCGGTCACCAGCTCGGCGTCGCGCGGTTCGGCGAGCCGCAGCTGCTGCAGTGCGCAGATGCCGTCCGCATCGCCGTTGAATACGTCGTAACTGGCCAAATCGCGGATCCTACGACCAGAAAATCCCGCGGCCGGGCCGCGGGAAGTCGTCAATCATATAATTCAACCGCCGTCAGAACGGAATATCGTCGAAACCGTCGTCGAGCGGCGCGGTCTCGGGCTGCTTCGGCTTCGACTGTGGCTGCCCGCCGGACTCCATCGGCGCGCCGCCGCCAGCACCGGCGCCCTGGCGCCCGCCGAGCATCTGCATCTCGTTGGCGACGATCTCGGTGGAGTAACGGTCGTTGCCGCTCTGATCCTGCCACTTGCGCGTCTGGATGCGGCCCTCGAAATACGCTTGCGAGCCCTTCTTCAGATATTGCTGCGCGATTTCGGCGAGCTTGCCGAACAGCACGATGCGGTGCCATTCGGTGCGCTCCTGCATTTCGCCGGTCTGGCGGTCCTTCCAGCTCTCGTTGGTCGCGACGCTGAGATTGGCGACCGCGCTGCCGCTCGAGGTGTATCGAACCTCCGGATCCTGCCCCAGGGTGCCGACTATGATTGCCTTGTTGATGCCTCTCGCCATGCCTCGCTCCGTTGTGCCCGATAGAACGCTCAAAACCGGGTATTTTACGTGCCCGCCGGCGATTTAGCGAGCGCGATTTGTCAGCCGTCGCCCTTGGCGTCGCGCGAACCGAGCAACTGCATTTCGCTGGCGACGATTTTGGTCGTGTAGCGGTCGATGCCGGCCTTGTCCTGCCATTTGCTGGTCTGCAGCCGCCCTTCGAAATAGGCCTGTTCGCCCTTCTTCAGGTACTTCGACGCGATCTCGCCGAGCTTGCCGAAAATGACGATCCGGTGCCACTCGGTGCGCTCCTGGGTTTCACCGGTGTGGCGATCCTTCCAGGATTCGTTGGTGGCAACGCTCAGGTTTACGACCGGCTTGCCGTTCGCCGCGTAGCGCACGTCGGGATCGCTGCCGAGCCGCCCGACGATGACCGCCTTGTTGATGCCTCTGCCCATGATTCATCCCCCTGTTATGTTGACTTGCCTGTCCGTGGTCGGCGTCCCTGCCGAACGTTCATCCCTGACAACCCGTCACTTCACGAGGATATCGCCCTTGTTCCGTTCGTAGGTTGATTCGCCGATGCCGCGTACGAAAACGATATCGTCGGCGTGCATGAATTCGCCGTGGGCGTTACGGTAGGCGACGATCGCCTGTGCCTTGGCGAGACCGACGCCGTGCAAGGCCTCGGCAATCTCGGCCGCGCTGGCGGTGTTGATGTTGACCGGCGCAGCGAAGCTGGCGGTAGCGAGGAAATAGGCAGCGAGCGCTGCCACAATGGTCGTGTTTTTCATGTGTCACTCCTTTAACGGTTCATGTTCCGTATGAACGTTTCCTGACCCGGATCGCCCCGGGTTCCCTTACAGACTGTAGGTCTGTAGGACGGAACTATACGCCTTCAGTTGCGAATTGCAACAGTTTTATTCAGAAACCATCTGGGCGGGCGCTGCCAGCGCAGCGATGCTGCCTCTTGGCCCGCTAGATCATTGCGAGCCCCGGCTTTCGCCGGGGCAGGCTCCGCAAAGCAAACTCCCGGGATCGGGCCAGTCCACCGAGGTTGCTTCGGCGGCCCGGCGTAGCCGGATCTCCTCGCAATGACGAGAGCATTCCCGCTGCCAGGCAGGCAAGCGTCCGGCAGGCTCGATCAGCGCGCGACGAGCGCGCGCAGCGCGGCGTCGTCGAAGCGTTTTTCGACCTTGAGGTAGGCGACGCGGTCCTCGGCATAGACCGCGACCTCCTCGACGCCGTCGAGCGCCGAGGCCTGCTCGACGAAACGCTCGACCTCGGCATCGCCGAGGTCCCTGAGCGAGACGATGCGCGAGGCGAGCTGGCGCGGCGGCCGCATCGTCGCGCCGAGCGCGAACCAGGCGCACAGGATCAGCGCCAGCGCGGCGAAGGTATCGCCGTAATCGCCGCGCGCGAGCAGCGCGCCGCCGACCAGGCCGCCGGCGAAGGCGCCGAGGAATTGCGCGCTCGAGAACAGCCCCATCGCGGTGCCTTTCATCGCCGCCGGCGCGATGCGGCTGACGCTGGTCGGCAGCATCGCCTCGAGAAAGTTGAACGCGGCAAAGAACGCCACCAGCGCGGCAAACGCGCCGGCATAGCCGGTGTCGAGCGCGAGTCCCGCCTCGGCGACGATCAGCAGCGCGATCGCGCCGAGGAACATCGCCCGCGGCCGGCGCCACTTCTCGGCGACGAGAATCATCGGTAGCAGCGGAATCACCGACAGCGCGAAGACCGGCAGGTAAGTCCGCCAGTGCTCGGCCTCGGCGACGCCGAGCCGCTCGACCAGCAACAGGGGAAACACGACGAAGGTCGCCGACAGCACCAGGTGCAGCATGAATACGCCGAAGTCGAGCTTGAGCAGTTCGGCGTCGCCGAGCACCCGGCCGATATCGACGCGCGCCACCTGCGCATCGCGATGGAAACCGCGCGCCGCCGGGCGCGGCGTGACGAACACGATCACCGCGACGCCGAGCACCGCGAGCCCGGCGGTCAGCCAGAACAGCGCGCGCAGGCCGTAAGCGGCGGCGATGACCGGGCCCAGGATCATCGACAGCATGAAGCTCGCACCGATCGCCATGCCGATGATCGCCATGATCCGCAACCGCACTTCCTCGCGCGTCAGGTCCGCCGCCAGCGCCATCACCGCGGCGGCGATCGCGCCGAGGCCCTGCAGCGCGCGCCCGGCGATGACGCCGTAGATCGTGGTCGCCTCGGCGGCGACGATACTGCCGATGCAGAAGATCGCGAGCCCCGCGACGATCACGCGCTTGCGCCCGAAACGGTCCGACAGGAAGCCGAACGGCAGCTGGAACAGGCCCTGGGTCAGGCCGTAGACGCCGATCGCGAGCCCGACCAGCAGCGGCGTCGCGCCGGCGTAATCCGCCGCGTGCAGGCTGAACACCGGTAAAATCATGAACAGCCCGAGCATCCGCAACGCGTAGACCAGCGCGAGCGAGGCGGCGGCTCTTTTCTCGGTTTTCAGCATCGGAGGGCGCGGTCGGGCGGGTAGAGACGGCGCGATTTTAGCCGCTCGCGCGGGTCATGGGAACCAAGGTGATCCAAAAGTGATCGAAGCGCGAAAATTGGACACCAAATCGTTATAATGCGGGGTTTGGTCCCTGCTGCCTGATTTCATGGAAAACATCACGCTGCGCGGTGCGCGCACCCATAACCTCAAGAACATCGACCTGACGCTGCCGCGCGACAAGCTGATCGTCTTCACCGGGCTTTCCGGATCGGGCAAATCGTCGCTCGCCTTCGATACGATCTTCGCCGAGGGCCAGCGACGTTACGTCGAGTCGCTGTCGACCTACGCGCGCCAGTTCCTGTCGATGATGGAAAAGCCCGACATCGACCACATCGAAGGCCTGTCGCCGGCGATCTCGATCGAACAGAAGACGACCTCGCACAACCCGCGCTCGACGGTCGGCACGATCACCGAGATCTACGACTACCTGCGCCTGCTGTACGCCCGCGTCGGCACGCCGCGCTGCCCGACCCACGACCAGCCGCTCGAGGCGAGCACCGTCAGCCAGATGGTCGACCAGGTGCTCGAACTGCCCGAAGGGACACGCCTGATGCTGCTGGCGCCGGTGGTGACGAACCGCAAGGGTGAATTCGTGCAGCTGTTCGACAGCTTGCGCAAGCAGGGCTTTCTGCGCGCGCGCGTCGACGGCGAGCTGATCGAGCTCGACGATCCGCCGAAACTCGAACTGCGCAAGAAGCACGATATCGACGTCGTCGTCGACCGCTTCAAGGTGCGCCCGGATCTGAACCTGCGTCTCGCCGAGTCCTTCGAAACCGCGCTGCACCTCGCCGACGGCGTTGCCCGCGTCGCGAGCCTGGAGGCCGGTTCGAAGTTCGACGAGCTGCGCTTTTCGGCCAACTTCGCCTGCCCCGAATGCGGCTACTCGATCAGCGAACTCGAGCCGCGGCTGTTCTCGTTCAACAGCCCGATCGGCGCCTGTCCCGAGTGCGACGGCATCGGCACGATGCAGTTCTTCGACCCCAAGCTCGTGGTCAAATCGCCCGAGCTGTCGCTCGCCGGCGGCGCCATCCGCGGCTGGGACCGGCGCAACGGCTATTATTTCCAGATGCTGCAATCGCTCGCGGCGCATTTCGGTTTCGACGTCGAAAGACCCTTCGGCGAACTCGAACCGCGGGTCCAGGACGTGATCCTGAACGGCTCGCCGGAACCGGTCCGGTTCGTCTACCGTAACGAGCGCGGCGACCAGCGCATCCAGGAGCATCCGTTCGAGGGCATTTTGCCGAATCTGAAGCGGCGCTACCGCGACACCGAGTCGAGCCTGGTGCGCGAGGAACTCGCCAAGTTCCTGTCGGACCAGCCCTGCCCGTCGTGCCACGGCGATCGGCTCAACGAAGCCGCGCGCCACGTGTTCGTCGCCGGCCAAAACCTTGCGACGATCACGCGAATGCCGATCGACGAGGCGCTGCGCTTCTTCGAGACCCTCGAACTCGCCGGCAAGCGCGGCGAAATCGCGGCCAAGATCAACAAGGAAATTCGCGAACGGCTGACCTTTCTGGTCAACGTCGGCCTCGACTACCTGTCGCTGAACCGCAGTGCCGAAACCCTGTCCGGCGGCGAGGCGCAGCGCATCCGCCTCGCAAGCCAGATCGGGGCCGGGCTGGTCGGCGTCATGTACATTCTCGACGAGCCGTCGATCGGGCTGCACCAGCGCGACAACGACCGGCTGCTCAAAACCCTGACCTTCCTGCGCGATCTCGGCAACACGGTCATCGTCGTCGAACACGACGAGGACGCGATCCACGCGGCCGATCACATCGTCGACATCGGCCCCGGCGCCGGCGTTCACGGCGGCGAAATCGTCGCCACCGGCAACGCGCGCGAAATCGCCAGGCAGCCGCAGTCGATCACCGGCCAGTACCTCGCCGGCCAGCGCCGCATCGAAATCCCGTCGAAGCGGGTCGCGCCGAAACGCAAAAAGTGGGTGCGCATCGAGGGCGCGTCGAGCAATAACCTCAAGCAGGTCACGCTCGAACTGCCGATCGGGCTTTTCACCTGCATCACCGGCGTCTCCGGCTCGGGCAAGTCAACGCTGATCAACGAGACCCTCTACAAGCTCGCCGCCAACGAGGTCAACGGCAGCACCTTCGCCACCGGCGATTACGAGCGCGTCGGCGGACTGCAGCATTTCGACAAGGTCATCGACATCAACCAGAGCCCGATCGGGCGCACGCCGCGCTCGAATCCGGCCACCTATACCGGCCTGTTCACGCCGATTCGCGAACTGTTTGCCGGCACCCAGGAAGCGCGCTCGCGCGGTTACAAGCCGGGCCGCTTCAGTTTCAACGTCAAGGGCGGCCGCTGCGAAGCCTGCCAGGGCGACGGCGTGACCCGGGTCGAAATGCACTTCCTGCCCGACGTCTACGTCACCTGCGACGTCTGCAAGGGCAAGCGCTACAACCGCGAAACGCTCGACATCACCTACAAGGGCAAGTCGATCGACCAGGTACTCGAGATGACGGTCGAGGACGCGACCGAGTTTTTCAGCGCGATCCCGGTGATCAAGCGCAAGCTCGACACGCTGATGGACGTCGGCCTTTCCTACATCACGCTCGGCCAGAACGCGACCACGCTGTCGGGCGGCGAGGCGCAGCGGATCAAGCTGTCGCGCGAATTGTCGAAACGCGACACCGGGCGCACGCTCTACATCCTCGACGAACCGACCACCGGGCTCCACTTTCACGATGTCGAGCAACTGCTCGGCGTGCTCCACCGGCTGCGCGATCACGGCAACACGATCGCCGTGATCGAGCACAACCTGCATGTGATCAAGACCGCCGACTGGATCGTCGACCTCGGTCCCGAGGGCGGCGGCAAGGGCGGCGAAATCATCGCCACCGGTACGCCCGAACAGGTCGCGACGGTCGCGCGCTCCTATACCGGTCAGTATCTCAAGTCCATCCTGCCCGCGGTCGACGCGCAAAAGGCATCGGCATGAGCAAGCCGATCCGCTGTTTCAAGGCCTACGACGCGCGCGGCCGCGTGCCCGACGAGCTCGACGAGGATATCGCCTATCGCGTCGGCCGTGCCTACGCCGAGTTCATCGGTCCCCGCCAGGTCGCGGTCGGCCGCGACGTGCGCTTGAGCAGCGAGACGCTGTTCGACGCGCTCGCGCGCGGGCTGACCGATAGCGGCGTCGACGTGCTCGACCTCGGCCTGTGCGGCACCGAGCAGGTCTACTTCGCCGCGTTCCACCTCGAACTCGATGGCGGCATCATGATCACCGCGAGTCATAACCCGGTCGATTACAACGGCTTCAAGTTCGTCCGCGAACGCGCTCGCCCGCTGTCCGGCGACAGCGGCCTCGACGACATCCGGCGCCTCGCCGAGCAAAACCGCTTCGGCGAGCCCGGCGCGCGCGGCAAACGCATCGCGACCGATCTGACCGCCGCCTACGTCGATCACTTGCTGGGTTACCTGGCCGATCCCGCCGCGCTCACGCCGCTCCGAATCGTCACCAACCCGGGCAACGGCATGGCCGGTCCGGTCGTCGATCGGCTCGCGCCGCACCTGCCGTTCGAGTTCCTTCCGGTGCACCACGAGCCCGACGGCAGTTTTCCCAACGGCGTCCCCAATCCGTTGTTGCCCGAGCGCCGCGCCGCGACGATCGACGCGGTCGCCGCGCAGGGCGCCGATCTCGGCGTCGCCTGGGACGGCGATTTCGACCGCTGTTTCCTGTTCGACCACAACGGTCGCTATATCGAGGGCTACTACATCGTCGGCCTGCTCGGCGCACAGTTGCTGCGCGCGCATCCCGGCGAACGCATCGTCTACGACCCGCGCCTCGTCTGGAACACGATCGAGCTGGTGACCGAACACGGCGGTGAACCGGTACAGAGCAAGTCCGGCCACGCGTTCATGAAGGAGACGATGCGCGCGGTCAACGGCATTTACGGCGGCGAAATGAGCGCGCATCACTATTTTCGCGATTTTGGCTACTGCGACAGCGGCATGATTCCGTGGCTGCTGCTCGCCGAGATGATCTCCACCGAGGGCAAGCCGCTCGCCGATCTCGTCGACGCCCGTATCGCGCGCTTCCCGGTCAGCGGCGAAATCAACTCCGAGGTCGACGACACCGACGCCGTCATCGCCGGCGTGCGCGCGCACTTCGCCGGGCTACCGCACCAGCTCGACGAAACCGACGGCGTCGGCATGGATTTCGGTGACTGGCGTTTCAACCTGCGCGGTTCGAACACCGAACCGCTGCTCCGGCTCAACGTCGAAGCACGCGGCGACGCGGCCCTGATGGCGCGCCGGCGCGATGAAATCCTCGATCTGATTCGCGAAATCGGTTCAAATGGGTAAAATAGCCCTGTCGGGACTAAGGATTTCAGCATCGTGAGCACCATTCTGTTCGCCGTCGTCGCCTTTTCGCTGCTCGTGCTCGTCGTCGTGTTCCTGTTCAAGCCCTACGACTACGGCACCAGCCTGCGCGTCGACCGCATCGGCAGCGGCGGCGATAGCGGCAACGCGTCGGCCGATACCAAGTGGCGATCGGTCAGGGTCCGCCCGGGCCTCAACGCCTGCAAGCGGGTCGAGCAGATCACCGACCAGGTGTTTCTCGCGCGCGAGGCACCGGTGCTACCGCTGCCCTACTGCACCGAACCCGAGTGTCGCTGTCATTACCTGTTCATGGACGATCGTCGCAGCGGCCTCGATCGGCGCGTCGAGATGGCCAGGCTCGGTTACGTCTTTGCCGGCAAGGGTAGCGACCGACGCCGCAGCCCCGGACGCCGGGTCGGCGACCTCGCGGCGGTCTGACCGAAGCCCCGCGCACTTCGAAAAAATCGCTACGCGCAAACCCTGCGCTTGGGTAAAATCGGTGCCGAGCGGAAGCCTCGGGACCGGTTCGACAGCCGACACCGGATGCCGGAATCCGCGGCGCGCGGGAGTCCCGAGTTGGGCTCCCTCGCATCGAACCCTCCATCGACCCGGAGCCAGGACATGAAACTCGCCAGTCCCTTCCTCGGTTGCTGCGCGCTGCTCGCCGCCGCAATCGCCACGCCGGTCCTCGCGCAGGACGTCAGGATCACCCCGCTCGGCAGCCGCGACGGTGAATTTTGCCAGCTCGACCGCGCGCTGCTGCTCGAAGATCCCGACGGCACCCGCCTGCTTTACGATCCGGGCCGCACGGTTGCCGGCGGCGACGACCCCCGACTCGGGCGCATCGACGCCATTCTCGTCAGCCACATGCACGGCGATCACGTCGGCGACCGCCACATCGTCGAGCCGTCGAGCGGCGACTGCAAGGGCAGCGAATTCCCGACCTCGGCCCTGCCGCAAACCAACGTGGTCAAGATCGCGCTCGCCAAGGACGCGCTGATCGTTACCGGCAGCGAGATGCCGAGATTCTTCGCCAGCAAGCTGAAGGCGCTCGGCGGCGACCCGAACAAATCGCAACTGGTGCGCTTTGGCGCCTCGCGCAAGGTCGGCGGCGTGACCGTCACCACGGTACCGGCGGTGCATTCGAACGGCATCGCCGGCGCAATGATCGGCGGCGAGCTCGGCAAGCAGCTCGACGACGCCGGCCTGACCGCCTACGCCGGCCCGCCGACCGGGTACGTGCTGAGTTTCTCGAACGGGCTCGTGGTCTACCTGTCCGGCGATACCGGCCTGACCGCCGAGCAGGATACGGTCGTGCGCCAGCACTACGGCGCCAGGCTCGCGGTCATCAATATCGGCGATACCTTTACCACCGGGCCGCAGGAGGCCGCGTGGGTGATCAACAACCTGGTCAAGCCGACCGCGGTCATCGTCTCGCACGCGAATCAACCGTCGACCGAGAAAGGCCAGGTCATCGCCGGCACCCGCGTCGACGAATTCATCACACTCTCCCGCGTGCCGGTGCACGTGCCGCTGTCGGGACGGACGATGCACTTCAACCCGCGCGGCAAGTGCACCGGGGGCTGCTGACCCGGGTTTGCGCTACGGTCGGCCCTTGAGCTCGACGGTATTGCCCTCGGGGTCCTCGAGGTAAATCGACGGGCCGCTGCCCTCGGCGCCGTAACGTTCGGCAACCTCGCCAGCCGCGACGCCGTGCGCGGCAAGATGCGCGCGGATCGCGTCGACGTCCCACGGCTGCACCTGCACGCAGAAATGATCCATGTTGGGCGCCGCGGGATCGGGTGGCCCACCGGCCTTGCGTCCCAGTTCACCGGTAACGTCGACGAGGTCGATCAGCGACGCGCCCGCGCGCAGTTGCGCAAGCCCGAGGTCGCCGGGGCCGCGCTCGAGCCTGCAGCCAAGCACGTTGACGTAGAAATCAATCATCGTATCGAGATCGCGCGCGCGGACGACGACGTGATCGATCGCGCAGATATTGATCGGGTTGGCGATTCTGGCGGACATGTAAAGGACTCCTGGATCAGCGGTTGGCGGCGGCAAACGCGATCGAATCACAAAGATCGCGGCACCGCAATACTTGACCAAAAAGTATCGCAAATTGACCTGATCGCGAAAAAGACCCGAAATAATCTCTTCTCGGGTCCTCTATTTGTTACTTTTACGGAATTCGTTGTCATTCCCGCGCGGCCGCCTAAGCTTGCCGACAAGCAACCACGACAGGGGGTGGTCAAAATGCGAAAACTGTTTCCTCCCGCACTCGCAATACTCGTCGTCTCACTCTACGGCGCCCTCGGCTGGCAGCAGATCGTCGCCGGCAACCGCCTCGTCGCGCCGTCGTCCGGCAACCCGGCCGAGTACCGCCAACCGGCGCTGCCCTACCGTTTTTCGTTCGAGCGCGGCGGGCGCAAATGCGCGATGCCGACCTGGCACGGCTGAGCGGTGTTTCGATGGCCCGCTCGATTCGCCCCGAAAAAAAAGCCGGCTCGATGCCGGCTTTTTCGTTGCGTCGCGTGGACGTTACTCGTCGTCGAGATCGACGTCCGGGCGATCGACCAGCTCCACGTACGCCATCGGCGCCTTGTCGCCGGGGCGGTATCCGCACTTCAGGATCCGCAGGTAACCGCCCGGGCGCGCCTTGTAGCGCGGTCCGAGATCGGTAAACAGCTTGCCGACCGCGGCCTTGTCGCGAATCCGGTTGAACGCGAGCCGGCGATTGGCGACGCTGTCTTCCTTGGCCAGCGTGATCAGCGGCTCCGCCACGCGGCGCAGTTCCTTGGCCTTGGGCAGCGTCGTCCGGATCACTTCGTGATCGAACAGCGATGCCGTCATGTTGCGGAACATCGCCTTGCGATGTGCGCTGTTGCGGTTGAGCGTCCGCCCGCTATTGCGATGTCGCATCTGGCAACCTCTTAGCTGTTGAGCTTGTCGTTATCGATGCTCGGTGGCGGCCAGTTTTCCAGCCGCATGCCCAGCGACAAGCTGTAGGACGCAAGCACGTCCTTGATTTCGGTCAGCGACTTCTTGCCCAGGTTCGGGGTCTTGAGCAACTCGACCTCGGTCCGCTGGATCAGGTCGCCGATGTAATAAATATTTTCCGCCTTCAGGCAGTTGGCCGAACGTACCGTCAGCTCGAGGTCGTCGACCGGCCGCAGCAGAATCGGATCGATGTGCGATTCGGGCTCGGTCTCGGCCTCTTCCTCGGAACCCTCGAGGTTGACGAACACCGACAGCTGGTCCTTGAGGATACCGCCGGCTATGCGGATCCCTTCTTCCGGGTCGATCGTGCCGTTGGTTTCGATATCGATGATCAGCTTGTCGAGGTCGGTGCGCTGTTCGACGCGCGCGGCCTCGACGCTGTAGGCGACCTTGCGCACCGGCGAAAACGACGCGTCGAGCTGCAGGTGACCGAGCGCGGTTTCCTCGTCGGTCGCCTGGCGCACGTTGGCCGGCTGGTAGCCGCGACCCTTCAGCACGTGCAGCGACATGTTGAATTCGACGCCCTTGGTCAGGGTCGCGATGACGTAATCGGGGTTGACGATCTCGATATCGTGGTCGAGCTGGATGTCACCGGCGGTGACGACGCCCGGGCCCTTCTTCGCGATCGTCAGCGTCGCCTCGTCGCGCGCGTGCATGACAATGCCGACGCCCTTCAGGTTCAGCAGAATGTCGATGACGTCTTCCTGCACGCCGTCGATCGTCGTGTACTCGTGCAGCACGCCGTCGATGCGGCAATCGACGATCGCGCAGCCGCGCACCGACGACAGCAGGATCCGCCGAAGCGCATTCCCGAGGGTGTGGCCGAAGCCGCGTTCGAGCGGCTCGATCGACACCTTCGCGTGGTAGGTGCCCTGTTCCTCGACCTTGACGTGCTTCGGCTTGAGTAAATCTGAATAAGACTTTGACATGGATTACCCGTTTGCTATTTGGAGTAGAGTTCGACGACCAGTTGCTCGTTGATGTCGGGCGGCAGGTCGCTGCGCTCCGGCACCATCTTGAAGGTTCCCTCGAACTTGTTCTGGTCGACGGCAACCCAGCTGGGAAAGCCGATTTGCTCGGCCAGCGCCAGCGCCTCGGCGATACGCGCCTGCTTGCGCGATTTCTCGCGGATGCTGACGACGTCGTCCGCCCTGATCTGGTACGAGGGAATATTGACGATCTGGCCGTTGACCAGGACCGCCTTGTGGTTGACCAGCTGGCGCGCTTCGGCCCGCGTCGAACCGAAACCCATGCGGTAGACGACGTTGTCGAGCCGCGACTCGAGCAGTTGCAGCAGGTTTTCGCCGGTCGAGCCTTTCAGTCGCGACGCTTCCTTGTAGTAGTTGCGGAACTGACGCTCGAGGATACCGTAGATACGGCGCATCTTCTGCTTCTCGCGCAGCTGCAGTCCGTAATCCGACATCCGCGGCTTGCGCGTGCCGGAACCGTGCTGGCCCGGCGGGTTATCGATCTTGCACTTGGTGTCGACCGCGCGGCGCGACGATTTCAGGCTCAGGTCCTGGCCCTCGCGGCGCATCAGCTTGCACTTGGGTCCGATATATTTGGCCATCTCGCGAACCTCCTACACGCGCCGTTTTTTCGGCGGGCGGCAGCCGTTGTGCGGAATCGGCGTGACGTCGTCAATGCGCGAGATCTTGAAGCCGATCGCGTTGAGTGCGCGCACCGCCGAATCGCGTCCCGGGCCCGGCCCCTTGACCATGACCTCGAGATTCTTCATCCCCAGCTCCTGGGCCGCCTGGCCGGCCCGCTCGGCCGCCACCTGCGCCGCGAACGGGGTCGACTTGCGCGAACCGCGGAAGCCCGAGCCACCGGCGGTCGCCCAGGTCAGCGCATTGCCCTGGCGATCGCTGATGGTGACGATCGTGTTGTTGAACGTCGCGTGAATATGCGCGACGCCGTCGGAGACGACGCGCTTCGCTTTCTTCTTGGAACGAGATTTATCTACCATTCGTCATTTCCTGTCTTAGCGCTTCAGCGGCCGACGCGGCCCCTTGCGCGTGCGCGCATTGGTCTTGGTGCGCTGACCGCGCACGGGCAGTCCGCGCCGGTGGCGGATGCCGCGATTGGTGCCGAGATCCATCAGGCGCTTGATATTCATCGAGATCTCGCGGCGCAAATCGCCCTCGGTGGTGATCCCGTCGATCTGGGTACGAATCTGCTCGAGCTGGTCCTCGCCCAGATCCCGTACCTTGGTTTGCGGATCGATACCGGTGACGCGGCAGATCTGCGCCGCGCGCGACGCGCCAATGCCGAAGATCGACTGCAACGCGATCACGGTATGCTTGTGTTCCGGTATGTTGACGCCTGCAATACGTGCCATTTAAACCTGTCTCCAATGCCCGCGGGCAAAACGGGCGCCGATTCTAGCGACCGCCGGCCCGAAATTCAATAATGCCTATCCCTGCCGCTGCTTGTGCCGGGGATCCTTGCAAATGACGCGCACCGAACCGTTGCGGCGAATGACCTTGCAGTTCTTGCACATCTTCTTGACCGATGCTCTTACCTTCATGGCTCTACCTTTAACCCGGGCCTAGCGCACCACGCCGGCACCGCCATAACCCTTGAAATTCGATTTCTTCATCAGGCCGTCGTACTGGTGGCTCATCAGGTGCGCCTGCACCTGCGACATGAAATCCATGACGACGACGACGATGATCAACAGCGACGTGCCACCGAAATAAAACGGCACGTTCCAGAACAGGATCAGAAATTCCGGCAGCAAGCACACCGCGGTGATGTACATCGAGCCGACCAGCGTCAGGCGCGACATGACGCCGTCGATGTAGTTCGCGGTCTGGTTGCCCGGGCGGATGCCCGGAATGAAGGCGCCCGCCTTCTTCAGATTGTCCGCGGTATCGCGCGAGTTGAACACCAGCGCGGTATAGAAAAAGCAGAAGAAGATGATCGCGCTGGCGTAAAAAATCACGTACAGCGGCTGCCCCGGCGACAGCGTCGCCGAAATGTCCTGCAGCCAGCGCATGCCCTCGGCCTGGCCGAACCAGCTCCCCAGTGTCGCCGGGAACAGAATGATGCTCGACGCGAAAATCGGCGGGATGACGCCCGCCATGTTGAGCTTGAGCGGCAGGTGGCTGCTCTGCGCGGCATACATTTTGCGCCCCTGCTGGCGCTTGGCGTAGTTGACCGTGATCC
>JBPEYE010000226.1:0-4371 GCA_052030825.1 Gammaproteobacteria bacterium
CCTCGCCCATCTCGACGACCGATCCGCCGGATTCCTGGTTACCCTCCTGGATCGCCGTCTTGACGTGCGCAAGCGGCATGCCGAACGCGCGCAACTTGTCCGGGTCCACGACAACCTGGTACTGGCGCACCATGCCGCCGATGGTTGCCACTTCGGCAACGCCGGGCACCGTTTGCAACTCGTACTTCAGGAACCAGTCCTGCAGGCTCCGCAATTGCGACAGGTCGTTCTTCCCGGTTCGGTCGACGAGCGCGTACTCGAAAATCCAGCCGACGCCCGTGGCGTCCGGCCCGAGCGCCGGCTTGGCGGCGTCCGGAAGCTGGCCGGCCACCTGGCTCAGGTACTCGAGGACGCGCGAGCGTGCCCAGTACAGGTCGGTGCCGTCCTCGAAAATGATGTAGACGAACGAGTCGCCAAAGAACGAATAGCCACGCACGGTTACTGCTTTCGGCACCGCTAGCATTGCCGTGGTGAGCGGGTACGTCACCTGGTCCTCGACGACCTGAGGCGCCTGCCCGGGAAACGAGGTCTTGATGATGACCTGGACATCCGACAGGTCCGGCAATGCGTCCACCGGCGTCTGCCGCAGCGAATAGATCCCCCACGCGACCAGGAACGTCGTCGCCAGCAACACCAGGAAACGATTGTGAATGGACCAGCGAATGAGTGCGGCGATCATTGCTCACGGCCCTCGTGATCGTCGTTCGCATTGCGGTCAATCTGTGAGTGGTCCATTTGTGAATGGTCCATGTCACCGCCTGCGGGCATCGACGACTCATTCGCACCGCTCGACTGAAACCGTGCCAGCGCGGCGTCGATATTCGATTCGGAGTCGATCAGGAATTGCCCGGAGGTGACGACCTGCTCACCCGGGGCAACGCCGCGGCGGATCTCGACGCGATCGCCGGACTCAATGCCGATATCCACAGGTTGTGCGCGGAAGCGCCCGTCGCCCAACGAAACGATGACGCGATTCACCTTGCCTCCGCGGATCACCGCTGCACGCGGTACGTGAACGACCGCATCGGTCTCGGTGCCGAGTATCGTGACCCGCGTGAACATGTTCGGCCGCAACACTTGGTCGGCGTTGTCGAATCGCAGCCGAACCTTGAGCGTGCGAGTCTTCTCGTCGAGTTCCGGATAGACGTAGTCGACGGTTCCCTGCCAGCGCTTTCCGGGCAGATAGTCGAGTTCCACGTCGGCGCGCTGACCGGGCCGAACCCACGCGGCCTGACGCTCGAAAACTTCGGCAAGCACCCAGACTTGATCCAGTTCGGCAATCGACATGATTTCCGTTGCCGGCGTGACGTAGATGCCTTCCCGCACGCCGAGGTGCGCGATAAATCCGTCGGACTGCGCAAATACCTGGATACGCTGTCGAACGCGGCGGTCCCGCGCCAGCTGATCGATCTCGCCCTGGTTCACGCCGAGCGCCAGCAGCCGCTGCCGCGACGCATCGGCAAGGCCTTGCACCGCGCTTCCCGATGTCGCGAGAAACTCTTCCTGAGCGTTGACCAGCGTGGGGGAATAGAGCTCGAAAAGCACCTGGCCCTGCCTGACCGGATCGCCGGTGGCATTGACCGCGAGCTTTTCGATCCAGCCGTCCACGCGGGTGTGAACGTGGTGCAGCGTATCCTCGTCGTAGCCGACGTAACCCACCGTTTCGATGCGCCGGGATAACACGCGGCGTTCGGCCGAAGCCGTGCGGACGCCGAGGTTATTGACGATGGCAGGGTCGATCGATACTACATCGGGCCCGTCCGTGCTCGCCTCATCCGCGTAGACTGGCACCAGGTCCATACCCATTGGGGACTTGCCGGGCTCATCGCGCCGAAAGTTCGGGTCCATGGGCGCGACCCAATACAGAATCTCGCGCTCGCCAGCCGTGGTCTTGCCGGAGCCGTCGTCGCTACCAGCCGACCCGAAGCGGCCAGCGACGAAACCGATAACCAGAGCTATCGCTACTGCGGCGACAGTAAAAAGAAGTTTATTCATTGGGGAAGTCCTCCCAGGTTGGCAATCACCGCATAGCTTTGCGCTCGCTCGGATTGCAGCCGAACGACATCCAGCTGCGCGTTCAGCCGATCTATGACACTACGCATGACATCGGCGAAGTCGCCGGCGTCGCTGCGGTAAGCGTCCAACGCCGCGCTCGCCTGATCGTCGGCCAGGACAAGAATGCGCTGCTCATAAAGGTCCAGCCGCCGATCGAGTTCCCGCCAGCGCGCGAGTTCCGTCTCCAGCTGGCTTGCGAGCCGGCGCAATAATTCTTCGCGGGACTCGACGGCTGCACGGCGTTCGCTCAATGCGGCCGCGAATCGCCGGTCCTGGCGATTTTTGCGAAAGAATGGCAGGTCGACGGTGACGGAGAGGCTGACGAAATCCGAGCGCGGGCTGCCATCGGGCAAGAAGCCGTCGCGGTAGCCGTAGCCGAGGTCGAGCGCCCACCCGGGTTTGTAGCGTTCTTCGGCAAGGCGAACCGCGGCCTCGCGCGCGTCGATCCGCGCACCTGCTGCTTGAAGTGCAGGATGCTTCGACAATTGTTCGCTCAGAAAACCCTCGTCGGGAACGCCCGTCCACGGCGGAAGCTGCGGTGCAATGGCTCTCTGCGACTCGTCACCCACCCATTGCGACAGCGCGGCCCGCGCCCGTGCCCGCTCCTGTTTGATGCCGATGAGTCGCTCGTCGAGCCGGCTCAGTTCGAGTTCCGCGCGAAGGACGTCCTGCCGGTTTTTCTTGCCGACGGAATACAGCGACCGTGCGACCGTCACCAGGTCCGCGAAGTACGGCCGGGATTCAGTCACGACGGAGTGCGCCCGGTCCCAGTACCAGGCGTTCAGCCAGGCTTTGCGTACGGATGTCAGGACGTCGCGCCTGCGCCCGTCAGCGCTCTCGCGCATCTCCGCCGACATCGAGCGAAACTGCTGTGTGCTCAGCGACCGGGTCTCGCCGGGCGGAAACGCCTGGCGAACGCCGAGCTGTCCCTGCGTCATGCCTTCGGTCGTGAAGCCGCCGGATTGCAACGGAAAATTGGCGAGCCCGACCCGCAAGGTCGGGTCGGGTAATTGCCCTGCGGCGACAGCCTGCTCCGCAAGCGCATCGGCCGTCGCCATCAACGCTGCCTGGCCAGGCTCGGCTTCAAGCGCCAGCGCTTCGGCTTCGACCAGCGTGAGCGGCAGATCCTGTTGCGCGATTGCGGGCGAAAGCAAACACAAAGACGCTAGCCCGACGGCGAATCGAGCGCGCCGGGTACGTAGGAATTTATTCGGGTGGGGCCACGCCCCACGGATTGCACACATCAAAACGATCTCCTTCGTGAGTCACCGAGAAATACCGGTTTCGCGCGAAGAGATCGTTAATCCAGATAGACGCAGTAAAGAACGTTGAGGGGTGTATGGTTGCCGGGCGGCGGACTTCGGGCAGGAAACCAGCCTATTTCGGCGGAAGATCGAGTCGCGAGGATTTGGGGATTGGCCGGGACAATCGCCAGGGGCACATCACCCGGCGCATCCTTGAGCTTGAGCTCGGTATTGCGGCCGTCGTATTTAAGATCATCGGCCAGGCTGCAGTCGTCAGCACTCGTTGCACAAGGCATCTCGTCCATTGTCGCCAAACGCGCTGACGGTGCATGCTCGCCATGTTGGGTCGTGTGCGCCGGCGGGCAGTGCGGACATTCGTGATCGTCCGTCGCGTCGAGCGCCATCGCACACGGCTGCAACGCAAGGTTCAGACATAGGACGACGAACGCCCCGAAACCAGAGCGGGTGTGTCGATTCCGATTTATCTGCAATCCCTTCAAGAGTCGAGCTCGCGCAATATCCCGTTTATGTGATATTCGCATGTGCCGGCGAATGCGTTGCAATAGTGTCTTGTACCTATCACCCCGCACCCTAGATATATAGCTGTAGTGAATGGCCCGTCAAGTGACCAGACCGCAATTCCGCCGGAATATTACGACTGGGCTCGCGCAGAATCGTGCCCGTCGGACTGCTGAATCTCGAAAACAGCTGAAACGAAGCCAACCGGGATCAGTCCCGCGAGCGTTTCCGACTGTGTCACGTGCATGTCGTTCAACTCCAAGGCCTCCAGCAGTGAGGCCAGCGTGAAACGCCGTTGTCCCGGGAAGCCGCTGAGTGAAAGAAGCCGCGAAACCAGCCAAGAGACCCGAGTCTGATCATGGCAGAACGTGGGAGCAACAAGCAGCCCGCCGGGCTTTGTCACCTTGCGTAGAGCCTCGATTGCTCCGGGTAGATTCGGCACCAGGTGAAGAACATTGGCCGCAACGACGGCATCGAACTCACCGGCCTTGTACGGAAGCGCATAGATATCGGCCTGCTCACAGGTGACGTTCTCGAGCCCGGCTTCCCGTAT
>JBPEYE010000227.1:0-7616 GCA_052030825.1 Gammaproteobacteria bacterium
TGCGGGCCGATCAACCGCATCGACGAGGTCTTCGCCGACCCGCAGGTCGGCCACCGCGGCCTCGAGCTCGAGCTCGAGCATCCGAGTGCCGGCAAGGTCGCGAGCGTCGCCTGCCCGATCCGGCTGTCGGCAACGCCGGTCGAATACCGGCGCGCGCCGCCGCTGCTGGGCGCGCATACCGACGAGGTACTCGGCGAGATGCTCGGCGTCGACGACGCGGCGCTCGCGGCGCTGCGTGCCGACGGGGTTATCGCCTGAGCGGCCAGGTGTCGCCGACGCGGTAACCGGTCGGCCAGGGATCCTCGGGGTCGAGCATCAACTGATGGGTGCCGGTGATCCACGCGCGACCGCGGATCGCCGGCACGATCGCCGGACGCGCGCCGACGCGAGTCTCGGCGACGACGCGACAATCGAAACGTGAATCGATGATCGAACGACCGATCAGGGGCTCGCCGGCGCGCAGCTCGCCGCGCGCGTGGAGCACCGCCATGCGCGCCGAACAGCCGGTGCCGCAGGGCGAACGATCGAGTTTGCCGGGATCGATCGCGACCGCGTTGCGACTGACCGGAACGCCGTCTTCCTCGCCCAGGGGTGCCGCGAACTGGCAAAACGAGATATGCGCCCAATCCGGATTTTCGGGGTGCGCGAAACCGAGCTGCTCGTTGGCCGCGGCGGTGATCCGCGCGCCGTTGGCGGCAAGGTCGGCGGCCTCGTCGGGGCGGATCTCGAAGCCGAGCGCGGCGGCGTCGACGATGACGAAACTGTCGCCACCGTAGGCGGTATCGACGGTCAGGCTGCCGAGCCCGTCGACTTCGAGCGGCGCGCCGAGCCGGTCGGCGAAGGAGGCGACGTTTTCGATCTCGATGCTTTGCGCCTTGCCTTCGGCGCAGCAGGCCCTGACTGCGACCAGCCCGCCGGGCGCCTCGAGATTGAATTCGGTCACCGGTTCGCGCATTGCGATCATTCCGCTGTCGAGCAGCACGGTGGCGACGCACATCGAATTCGAGCCCGACATCGGCGGCGTGTGTTCGGGTTCCATGACGATGAAACCGAACTCGGCGCGCCGGTCGACCGCCGGCAACAGCAAGTTGACGTGCTTGAATACGCCGCCGCGCGGTTCATTGAGAACGAAGTTGCGCAGTTCGCCGTCGCGGTCGAGCCAGCGCGACTTGTCCCACAGGGTTTCGCCGGGCGGCGGCGCGACGCCGGCGACGATGACGTTGCCGACCTCGCCTTCGGCGTGGCACTCGACGACGTGCACGATGCGCGTGCTTCTCATGGCCGGCGAAAGTGGCGGTAGAAATTGATCAGCCAGGCCATCAGCACGACGAAATAGGCCGCGAGCGCCCAGACGATACTCGGGTGCAGGCGCGGCGGATCGCTGAAGTTGGCGAGGATCGCGAGTTGCATCACGAAAATCGCGAGCAGCAGGTGGACGACGCCGATCAGCCGCATCTGTCCGCGGAACCAGGCGCGCGTTTGTTCGATGCGTTCGGGCGCGAGCCAATAGTCGGCGTGCGGAATTTTCATGCCGAAGCGCGGCCGGCGCTCGGTCCATTTCGGTGAGTACACGAACACGATGACCACCAGCAGGATCATGGCCAGATAAAGGCCGAAGAAACCGACCCGGCCCGACCAGGCGTTGGGCGCGCCGAGCCCGTCGAAATGCGACGCGACGACCGCCGGCATTTGCGGGAAATAGTATGCGGTCTGCACGATCGCGAGTACGACCAGCGCGTTGAATAGACGGTTGATCCAGCGAAACATGATCGTTTAAAGGTAGCAGGAATCGCGGCTGTGGTACATTGTCGCCCAGCGTGACCGCGCGGGCTCGAGCTCGATACGACCCTCCGCCGCGGCGCCCGGGCTGAAGACGTGTCGATTGTTCTCGCGGTTATCTGTTTCATCGTCGGCCTGCTGATCGGCGCGATCGGCATCGGCGGCGTATTGCTGTTGCCGGCGCTGGTTTATCTCGGCGGCATCGACGTGCATGCGGCGGTGCCGGTGTGCATGCTGAGCTTCGTCGCCGCCGGTATCGTCGGATCGATCGTGTACGCGCGCCACGGTTCGATTCGTACCGACCTGGCCGCGTGGCTGTGCGTCGGCGCGGTGCCGGCCGCGTTCGCCGGCGCGCTGGCATTGCCGTGGATTCCGGCCGGACTGATCATGGCACTGGTCGCGCTGCTGATGATCCTCGCCGGCGTCGACGCGCTGGTCAAATCGCTGCGTCCGGTGGCGCCGGCGGCGTCACCGCTGCCGGGGCGGGGCGCGCTGGTTGCGCTGGGTTTCGTCACCGGCTTCGGCTCGGCGCTGACCGGCACCGGCGGGCCGCTGATCATGGTGCCGATTGCGATCTATCTCGGCTTGCCGGTATTGATTGCGGTCGGACTCGGCATGGCGATTCAGATTCCGATCGCGGCCTTCGCCAGTCTCGGCAACTGGGTCGCCGGTAACCTCGATGTCGGGCTCGCCCTCGTGCTGGCCGCAATCATGGGTTGCGGCGTGTTGATTGGCGCGTTGGCGATTCATCGCGTCCCTGGCGGTCAGCTCCGTCGCCTGGTCGCCGCGATGCTGATTCTGATCGGGTCGGTTTTGCTGATCCGCCTGGTGGTGCAACTCTTCGCCGCCGCCTGAGCCGTGCAAAAAAAAAACCCCGCCGCGGCGGGGTTTTTGATCCAGCAGCTGGTCTTACCGGTAATCGAACGACTTGGTCGCCAGGACCTTGCGCTCCTGGTCGAGAACGTTGACCGACCAGAGCCCGGTCCATTCCGGCAGCAGCGTCTTGCTGGTCCAGACGCGCCAGCGTGGGCCGCGAACCTCGAAGGTCTTTTCGAACATGACCTTACCACCGTAGACCCACTGGTGGGTGACATTGTCGCCCTCGTGGTCCATCAGCTCGGTGAAAAAAGAGATCTGCTGGTAAGCGTTACTATTGATGCTGTCGACCTTGAGCACCGGCTCGCGGTCCTCGACGCCGACGGTGAACATGGCGCGGCTGACCTGGCCGGCGGCGACCGGGAAACTCGCGACGAGCAACAGGCAAACTGCCACGGAATTCAGTATCGAACGCATGGATTTCTCCTGGGTTGGAATTGGCCTGAATATAGCAGCAAAAATTTGCGTTTGCAGGAGAACTAGTTGTGCTTGACCCGCGCCTGGCGAGATGTTTCGGCGCGTTCGCGTAGCAGGCCGATCATCGCGCTCGACGAAAGCGACAGCGTGCGTTCGCGATGCTTCACGATGCCGAGCGGACGACGCACTTCGAGACCGCGGAGCGGGATGCCGCGCAGCGTTGCATCGACCATGCTCAGCGGCAGCAGGCTCCAGCCGAGATTGGCGGCGACCATGACCTTGATCGTCTCGAGGTAATTGGTTTCGAGCGCAATGCGCAGGCTCGTTTCGGCGCCGGCGAAGGTCTGGTTGATGATGCGGCGGGTGAAAGTGCCGCTCGAAGGCAGGATCGCCGGGTGGTCGAGCAGCGTCGCGGTGTCGAGCTCGTCGACGCCGGCGAGCGCATGATCGCTGGCGAGGACGACCACCAGCCGATCGATCCAGACGGGTTCGCAGGCGAGTCGCGCATCGGCCTGTTCGGGCAGGGTGACGACCGCGAGCTCGAGTTCGTTGTCGAGCACCGCGGCGCAGGCGTCTTCGGAATCCATGAAATGCAGGTCCAGTTCGACCAGCGGGTAGCGAATCCTGAATTCGCGTAATACCTGCGGCAGGCGATGCAGGCCGATATGATGGCTGGTCGCGAAGCTCAGGTTTCCGGAAGGAGTATCGAGTTGCCGGCTCAGGCCGGAACGAAACGCTGCGAGCTCCTGCAGGATCCGCTCGGCGTGCGGTTTGAACGCCCGCCCGTTGGGCGTCATCAGGCTGCGTTTACCGATGCGGTCGAACAGTTCGGTGCGCAGTTCGCTCTCGAGCTGGCGAATCCGCTTGCTGATCGCCGGCTGCGTCAGGTGCAGTTTTTCCGCCGCGAGGGAAAAGGATTCGAGCTCGGCAACCGCGAGAAAGGCATGGATTTGGGCGAGTTGCATTCCAGTTAGTTATCAAATTTATGAATATTATGAATTAGAGTTATTTTATGAGTCGGCGTAGAATTACGCAAGTTTGCATCGGGTAAGCTTGATGACCGCAAAAACCCTGTACGACAAGATCTGGGAACTGCACGAGGTGCGCCGCGACGAGGACGGCACCGCGCTGCTTTACATCGATCGACATCTCGTCCACGAAGTGACCTCGCCGCAGGCCTTCGAGGGCCTCGAACTGGCCGGCCGCGAGCTCTGGCGCAAGCAGTCGATTCTCGCGGTGCCGGATCACAACGTACCGACGACCGGTCTCGAACACGGCATCGAGGACCCGGTCGCGCGCCTGCAGGTCGATACCCTCGACGGAAATTGCGACCGCTACGCGCTGACCGAATTCAAGATGGGCGATGCGCGCCAGGGTATCGTCCACGTCATCGGGCCGGAGCAGGGCGCCACGCTACCCGGCATGACCGTGGTCTGCGGCGATTCGCATACCTCCACGCACGGTGCCTTCGCCGCGCTCGCCTTCGGTATCGGCACGTCGGAAGTCGAGCACGTCATGGCGACGCAGTGCCTGATTCAGAAAAAATCGAAGAACATGCGCGTGCGCGTCGACGGCACGGTCGGTCCCGGCGTTACCGCCAAGGACATCGTGCTCCACATCATCGGCGAGATCGGCACTGCCGGCGGCACCGGCCACACGATCGAGTTTGCCGGCGAAGCGATCGAAAACCTGACGATGGAAGGCCGGATGACGGTCTGTAACATGACCATCGAGGCCGGCGCGCGTGCCGGCCTGATCGCCTGCGACCAGACCACCCTCGACTACATCGCCGACCGGCCATTCGCGCCGCGGGGCGATGACTGGACGCGCGCGGTCGAATTCTGGCGCGAACTGTATTCCGACGATGACGCGGTATTCGACCGCGAAGTCGTGATCGACGCGCGCGCCATCGAACCCCAGGTAACCTGGGGCACGTCGCCGGAGATGGTGACCAGCATTGCCGGCCGCGTTCCCGATCCGGCGCGCGAGTCCGATCCGGTCAAGGCCGACGGCATGCGCAAGGCGCTCGAGTACATGGGCCTTGCGCCGGATACGCCGATCGAGCAGATTCATCTCGACAAGATCTTCATCGGCTCGTGCACCAACTCGCGCATCGAGGACCTGCGCGCCGCGGCCGGCGTGGTCAGGGGTCGCCGCGTTGCCGACAATATCAAGCTTGCGCTGGTGGTCCCGGGCTCGGGCCTGATCAAGCAGCAGGCCGAGGCCGAGGGTCTCGACCGGATCTTCGTCGAGGCCGGCTTCGAGTGGCGCGAACCCGGCTGCTCGATGTGCCTCGGCATGAATGCCGATCGGCTCTCGCCGGGCGAGCGTTGCGCATCGACTTCGAACCGCAACTTCGAGGGTCGCCAGGGGCAGGGTGGGCGCACTCACCTGGTGTCGCCGGCGATGGCGGCGGCCGCCGCGGTCAACGGCCACTTCGTCGACGTGCGCGCGCTCGGAGACTAGCGATGGAGCAGTTCACCCAGCTCGACGGCATCGTCGCCGGTATCGATCGCGCCAACATCGATACCGACGCGATCATTCCGAAACAGTACCTCAAGTCGATCCAGCGCTCCGGCTTCGGCGTCAACCTGTTCGACGACTGGCGCTATCTCGATCCCGGCGAACCCGGCCAGGATCACTCGCAGCGTCGTCTCAACCCGGAATTCGTGCTCAACCGTCCACCCTACGATCAGGCGCAAATCCTGCTCGCGCGGGAAAACTTCGCCTGCGGCTCGTCGCGCGAGCACGCGGTATGGGCGCTGATGGACTTCGGCATTCGCGTGGTCATCGCGCCGAGCTTCGCCGATATCTTCTATAACAACGCGTTCAAAAACGGCTTGCTGCCGGTCGCGCTGTCGGCTGCGCAGGTCGAGCAGCTGTTCGGCGAACTCGCGCGCCAGGAAGGCTACCGGCTCGCCATCGACCTCGAAGCGCAGCGCGTGCGCACGCCGGAGGGTGACGAGATGCGTTTCGAGATCGACGCGTTTCGCAAGTACTGTCTGAAGAACGGTCTCGACGACATCGGCCTGACGATGCAGCATGCCGACGAGATCCGCGCGTTCGAAACGCAGTATTACGCGCGCCTGCCCTGGCTCAGGCGGGGTACCGCGTGAGCGCCCGGATCGCGGTTCTCGCGGGCGACGGCATCGGTCCCGAGATCATCGCCGAAGCGATCAAGGTGCTCGAATGCCTGCGCGAGCGCTTCGGCCTCGGGGTCGAGCTCGAAGCGGCGGCGATCGGCGGCGCCGGCTACGAGCAGGACGGCGATCCGCTGCCCGCGGCAACCCTCGAGCTGTGCCGTGCCGCCGACGCGGTTCTGTTCGGTGCGATCGGCGGCCCCGAGTACGATCGGCTCGAGCGCGAACTGCGCC
This sequence comes from Gammaproteobacteria bacterium, assembly GCA_052030825.1. Taxonomy (GTDB): domain Bacteria; phylum Pseudomonadota; class Gammaproteobacteria. Next base: position 6,447 of record JBPEYE010000227.1, read on the forward strand.
CGGAGCGCGGCCTGCTGCGGCTGCGCGCCGAGCTCGGTCTGTTTTCGAATTTGCGCCCGGCGATTCTCTACCCGCAGCTCGCCGAGGCGTCGAGCCTGAAGAACGAGCTCGTCGCCGGGCTCGACATCATGATCGTGCGCGAGCTTGTCGGCGGCATTTATTTCGGTGAGCCGCGCGGCTTTCGCGAACTCGACGGGGGCGAGCGCGAAGCCTTCAATACGATGGTTTACGCGGAGCACGAGATCGAACGCATTGCGCGCTCGGCCTTCGACATCGCGATGCTGCGCAATCGCAAACTGTGCTCGGTCGACAAGGCCAATGTGCTCGAGGTTTCCGAGCTCTGGCGTGAGGTCGTCAGCGGCGTCGCCACGGACTATCCCGATGTCGAGCTTTCGCATCTCTACGTCGACAACGCGTCGATGCAGCTGGTGCGCGCGCCGAAACAATTCGATGTCATCGTCACCTCGAACCTGTTCGGCGACATCCTGTCGGATACCGCGGCGATGCTGACCGGTTCGATCGGCATGCTGCCGTCGGCCTCGCTGGACGCCAGCGGCAAGGGGCTTTACGAACCGGTGCACGGCTCGGCGCCCGACATCGCCGGCAAGGGGCTTGCCAACCCGTTGGCGACGATCCTGTCGCTGGCGATGCTGCTGCGTTACAGCCTGAAGCAGCCGCGCCTCGCCGAAAAAATCGAAACCGCGGTCGGCAACGTGCTCAACCAGGGTTTTCGCACGCTCGACATCGCCGATGGCGGGCACAGCGTCGGTACCGCCGAGATGGGTGACGCCGTGGTCGCGGCGCTGCGTGAACAGGGGTGAACTTCAGATGCAGGGAGATCGGCCCATGAACAGAGTAGGATTCGTCGGCTGGCGCGGCATGGTCGGCTCGGTGCTGTTGCAGCGCATGCGCGAGGAGCGGGATTTCGATCGCATCGACGAGCCGGTGTTCTTTACCACTTCGCAAGCCGGCCAGGCGGCGCCCGATATCGGCCGCGACCTGCCGCCGCTCAAGGATGCAACCGACTTCGCCGAGCTCGCCAAAATGGACGCCATCGTCACCTGCCAGGGCGGCGATTACACCAGGCAGGTTTACGCCGATTTGCGCGGCGGCGGCTGGCGGGGCTACTGGATCGACGCCGCGTCGACGCTGCGCATGGCCGAACACACG
>JBPEYE010000228.1:0-3047 GCA_052030825.1 Gammaproteobacteria bacterium
GTTAGAAGGCACCTGAATGCAACGAAAAAGCGGCAAGAATTGACTGCGTATTCGTCCATTGGTATTTCATTACGACCAGCTCGCGTGATGGCCGCGAGCCATTAGCACTTGAGCTTGCGCATCTCGGGATCGTAGAGGGGGTCGAGGTGGAGTTCGCAGGCGATGCGCTCGCCGGCGACCTCGAGTTCGTAGTTGCCGGACTGCAGGTAATTGCGGTCGACGCCACCCCGGTTGCGCACGTAGCCCATACCGATGTTGGTCTCGAGGGTGTAGCCCCAGCCGGCGCTCGCGAGCCAGCCGACGCGCGCATCGTCGCGATAAATCGTTTCGCGACCCAGCAGCACGACGTCTCGATCGGGCACGGTAAAGGTCGCCAGCATCTTCGTCAGCGGCCGCTCGCGCTGCGCGAGGATCGCGTCGCGGCCGACGAAGACGCGATCCGATTTCAGGTCGACCGCCCAGCCGAGGCCAGCCTCGAGCGGCGTATAGTCGGGCCCGATGTCGGCACCCCAGGCGCGGTAGCCTTTTTCGAGACGCAGCGATTCGATCGCGCGGTAACCGGCGTTGGCAATGCCGTGCGCTTTGCCCGCCCGCATCAGCGCCTCGTAGACCACCGCGGCAAACTCGACCGGGACGTGCATTTCCCAGCCGAGCTCACCCACGTAGCTGACGCGCAGCGCGCGAACGGCCGCACCTTCGAGCGCGAGCGGCTGCATCGTCGCGAACGCAAAGGCCGCGTTCGAAAGGTCGGCGCGCACCAGCGGCTGCATCACGTCGCGCGACCTCGGGCCCATCAGCGTCAGCACCGCCCAGGCCGAGGTAACATCGTCGATGCGCGCGTCGCAGTCGGCCGGCAGGTTGCGCCGAATCCAGTCGAAGTCGTGGGTCGCGAAACCGGTACCCGTGACCAGGTAAAACTCGTCGGCGGCGACTCGAGTGACGGTCAGGTCGCACTCGATGCCGCCGCGGTGATTCAGCAGCTGCGTGTAGACGATGCTCCCCGGGGCGACGTCGACGCGGTTGGCGCAAATCGAGCCCAGCGCGCGCGCCGCGTCGGGCCCGCGCACGCGGTACTTGGCGAACGACGACTGGTCGAACAGCGCGACCCGCTCGCGCGCCGCGCGGTGCTCATCGCCGACCGCGTCGAACCAGTTTTGCCGGCCGAAACCGTACGCATCGAAGGCGTCGTCAGGACTTGCGGCGAACCAGTTGGGCCGCTCCCAGCCGAGTTTTTCGCCAAAGCACGCGCCCTGCGCTTGCAGCGTTGCGTACAGCGGCGAGCGCCGGCACGGCCGGCAGCTTTTGTTTTCCTCGTGCGGCCACGCCATCGTGTAGTGCCGTGCATAGGCCTCGAGCGTGCGCCGGCGCACCCAGTCGACGTCGGCGTGCGGCTTGCCGAAGCGGCAGATGTCGACCGGCCACAGGTCGAACGGCGGCTCGCCCTTGACCACCCATTCGGCGAGCGCCATACCCGCGCCGCCGCCCGACGCGATGCCGAAGGCGTTGAAACCGGCGCCGACGAAGACGTTATCGCGTTCGGGCGCGAGCCCGAGGATGAAGTTGCCGTCCGGCGTGAAACTCTCGGGTCCGTTGTACATTTGCCGGATGCCGGCGTCGGTGAGCGCCGGCACGCGCGCGATCGCCTGCTCCATCAGCGGCTCGAAATGGTCCCAGTCGTTGTCGAGCAAGGTGAAATGGAACCCGTCCGGAATGCCGTCCTCGGCCCACGGGATCGGGTTCGGCTCGTAGCCGCCCATGACCAGCCCGCCGACGTCTTCCTTGAAGTAAGTCAAGCGGTCGGGATCCCGCAGCGTCGGCAATTCCGGCGGCACGCCGGCGATCTTTTCGGTGACGAGATACTGGTGCTGTACCGAAACCAGCGGGATATTGACGCCGGCGAGCCGCCCGAGCGCGCGCGACCACTGGCCGCCGCAAATCACGACGCGCTCGCAGCGGATATCGCCGCGGTCGGTGCGCACCGCGCGCACCGTATCCCCATCGAGCTCGAAGCCGGTAACGCGCGTCTCCTCGACGATCCGGACACCACCCTTGCGCGCGCCGCTGGCGAGCGACTGGGTGATGTCCGACGGATTGGCCTGGCCGTCAGTCGGCAGGTAGGCCGCGCCGACGACGTCATCGACCTGCATCACCGGCCATAACTCCTGCGCCTCGCGCGGCGTGAGCAGGTGCATCTCGAGGCCGAACGAGTGCGCGGTCGTCGCCTGGCGTTTGACCTCGGTCCAGCGATCGGCGTTGCACGCGAGCCTGAGCCCGCCGTTCATCTTCCAGCCGGTGGCCAGCCCGGTCTCCGCTTCGAGCGTGCGGTAGAGCTCGACCGAGTAACCGAGCAACTGGGTGATGTTGGCGTTGGTACGCAGCTGGCCGACGAGACCCGCGGCGTGGAAGGTCGAGCCCGACGTCAGCTTGTGCTGTTCGAGCAAGACCACGTCGCTCACGCCCAGCTTCGCGAGATGGTACGCGGTCGAACAGCCGATGATGCCGCCGCCGACGATGACGATGCGCGCGTCGCGCGGGACCTCGTTGCGGTCGCTCATTTCATTCGAGCCCGTACTCGCGCTTGCGCCGCGCCGCCCACGCGCCGATCAGCCGATCCGAGATGATCGCGATGAACGCGACGCAGACGCCGGCGACGATACCGCGGCCGGTGTCGGCCTTGGTCAGCGCGATATAGACTTCCTGACCGAGCTCGCGGGTCCCGACCAGCGCGGTGATGACGAGCATCGACAGCGCCATCATGATGGTCTGGTTGACGCCGAGCATGATGTGCGGCAACGCCAGCGGAATCTGTACCTTGCGTAACAACTGCCCGCGAGTGCAGCCGGACTGGATCGACGCCTCGATCAGGTCGCCCGAAATCTGGCGGATGCCGTGATCGGTGTAGCGGATCACCGGTGTGATCGCATAGGCGATGACCGCGAGCATCGCGGCGAAATCGCCGACCCGGAACAGCATCACGACCGGCATCAGGTAGACGAAACTCGGCAGCGTCTGCAGGGTGTCGATGACGACGCTGACGACCTGGTGCA
>JBPEYE010000229.1:0-8606 GCA_052030825.1 Gammaproteobacteria bacterium
GGTCATGGAATCATCCCCGGCGCTTCGAGTCCGAGCGTTTCGTCGAGCCCGAACATCAGGTTCATGTTCTGAATCGCTTGTCCGGCGGCGCCCTTGACGAGGTTGTCCTCGACCGCGAGGATGACGAACTTGTTCGCCTGCGACAGGTAGTGCGCCGCGATTCGGACGGTGTTGGCACCGCGCACGCTGCGGGTTTCCGGGTGCGAGCCGGCCGGCATGACGTCGACGAACGGCTCGTCGCGGTAAAACGCCTCGAAAGTCGACTGCAGCGCGGCACCATCGTCCTTCGCATCGGCGTAGACCGTCGCGTGGATGCCGCGAATCATCGGCATCAGGTGCGGCACGAAAACGAGGTCGGCATCGGCGTCGACGGTTTGCAGGATTTCACGGATTTCCGGCAGGTGCCGATGCCCGGCGACCCCGTAAGCCTTGACCGATTCAGTGACTTCGCCAAATGCGGTGCCGAGATCGGCCTTGCGGCCGGCGCCGCTGACGCCCGACTTGCAATCGGCGACGATTGATCGCGGCTCGATCAGGCGGTTTTTCAGCAACGGCAACAATGCCAGAATGACCGAGGTCGGGTAACAGCCCGGATTGGCAACCAGCCGCGCGCCGCGAATCGCATCGCGATTGAGCTCGGGCAGGCCGTAGACCGCGTCCTCGACCAGCGCCGGGCAGGCGTGCGTCGTGCCGTACCACTGCTCCCAGGTCGGGACGTGACGGAGGCGGAAATCCGCGGCCAGATCGATGACGCGAATTCCCGCCGCCAACAGCGCCTCGGCCTCGGTCATCGCGGTGCCGTTGGGCGTGGCGAAGAATATGACGTCGCAAGCGGCGTAGGCTTCGGGCGACGGCTCGCTGAAATCGAGTTCGACGCTGCCGCGCAGATTCGGAAACAGGCCGGCAACGGGCGTACCGGCCTGTGCGCGAGAAGTTATCACGCGCAGATCCGCCTCGGGATGTCTGGCCAGCAAGCGCACCAGTTCAACCCCGGTATACCCGGTGCCGCCGACAATACCTATCTTGATCATTCTAATGCGTAATTCTAGCCGCTAAAATGGACGCCGCAAAAATAAATTAGCCGCCCGACCCAATGGTGTAAAAAACATCAGTTTACAGTCGTTTAGCGGCGCTTCCTAAGGGAATTTTTCATGATCTGGGTCAAGGCGTTTCATCTGGTCTTCATGGTTGCCTGGTTTGCCGGCTTATTCTACCTGCCGCGCCTGTTCGTCAACCTTGCGCTCGCCGAGACGGACGCCGAAAAATCCCGGCTCCTCCTGATGGCGACCAAGCTTTACCGGTTCATCGCGCCGTGGATGCTCCTGACCATCGCCTTCGGCGCCTGGCTGCTGATCGATTATGCCTGGGCGGCCTACTCGCAGATGCTGTGGTTACACGCCAAGCTGGCGCTCGTGGCGGTACTGGTCGGCTACCATTTCTACTGCGGTCGGCTGCTGCGCGCGTTCGCCGCAGGTCGCAACCGGCGCTCGCACGTCTGGTACCGCTGGTTCAACGAGTTCCCGGTGCTGATCCTGTTCGCGGTCGTGATCCTCGCCGTGGTCAAGCCCTTCTAACGCAGCTGTTCGATCGCGTAGCCACGCGCGGTGAGCTGCTCGAGCAGGCCATCGCGACCGGCCAGGTGGAGCGCGCCGACCAGTACCAGTTCGATCTCTCGCGACCGCAGCATCGCCTCGATCTGCGGGATCCAGGCGTTGTTGCGATTGACCAGCAGGTTTTCGTAGATTCGCGGAAAATCGCGTTCGAGCGGCGCCACGCCGAGTTCCGCCAGGCGCGCGAGATCACCGTCGCGCCACGCGTCGCGTACCGCCGGCCACAGGCTCGGCAGCTTTTCCACTTCGCCGAGCGAATAGCGCAGTAAATCGTCTTCGCGCCCGGCGCCCATTTCGGCGAGAAACTCGATCTGGGCGTCTACCGATTCGAGCCGGCCGAGAGCCTTGCCGTCGCGCGTGGCCAGGGCCAGGAAATGCGCATCGACGCCCGGCGCGGTCAAACCGAGACGCTGCAACTCGAGCAAGGTCATCATCGTCGAAATCATGCCCGGCCTGAGTCCGTCGATCTGCGTCATGCCAACGCCGCGCGCGCCGAAAAATCGCGCGAGCTCGTCATAGGTATCGCGGGCGACGAACTGACGAATGCTCTGCCCCGGCGGATACGACAACGCGTTCAGCATCACCGCCATCGTCGCCGGGCTTTGCATCCCGGCGAGATCGGTCTCGAGCACCAGCCGCGCCGACCCGTCATAGGCGGACGACAGCGCCTGCGGCAACGGATAATCGTCCGCCGACAGCAGGTGGACGGTCCCGCCGAGAAAGACGTGGTTCTTGCCGTCGCTGATTTTCCACACTGGCGAACCGGCATAGGCAGCGTTTATCGGCGTCAGTATCGCGGCGAGCACGAACGCGCAAAGTCGATGCATGGGAACTCCCCGGTCGATTGTCGAGTCCTGACTATAGACCACCGCAGGCAGGCCGGAATTCAACTCCTGGTTGACACGCTCGCGATGCCGGCGGCGTCGCGCGACGGCGCACGGCTCGGATTGACTCGCCGCCTGGCGGGCCGCATCGACGGGCGGGTCATTTGCCGGCGCGAATGAATCCGCCGAGGCCGCGTTCGTCGAGCCGCGACGCGTACAGTTCGCGAATCATGAAGGCGTCCGGCATTTCCACCGCCTGGGCAAACAGGTCGGCAAGCTCCGACTGGCTGAACGAAAGGATGACTTTCTTCGCCCGCAGCAAACTGCCGACGCTCATCGACAAGGTATCGATACCCATGCCGAGCAGCGCCATCACGCCGAGCGGATCGCCGGCGAGTTCGCCGCAGACGCTCACCGGGGTATCGACGGCACGCGCGCCTTCGACGATCTGGCGCATCGCCTTGAGCACCGCGGGGTGCAGCGACGAGAACAGGTCGGCGACGTTTTCGTTGTTGCGGTCGACCGCGAGCAGGTACTGGGTCAGGTCGTTGGTGCCAATCGAGACGAAATCGACCATTTCGCAGATGTCGTCGATCTGGTAAACCGCCGACGGTACCTCGATCATCGCGCCGATTTTCGGCAGCCAGATCTTGTCGCCGGATTCTTCCTCGATTTCGGCGCGCACCCGGTTGATCAGAAACAGCGAGTCGTCGAGCTCGGCGCGGCCGCTGATCATCGGTAACAGGATCTCGAGATTATTGATGCCGACGTTGGCTCGAATCATCGCGCGCACCTGGGTTACGAAAATTTCCGGGTGATCCAGCGTGATCCGGATGCCACGCCAGCCGAGGAACGGGTTCGCCTCGCGAATCGGAAAGTAATTCAACGGCTTGTCGCCACCGACGTCGAGCGTGCGCAGCACCACCGGCATGCCCTTGAAGGTTTCGAGCACGTTGCGGTAGATCTGGAATTGCTCTTCCTCGCTCGGAAAACGGTCGCGCACCTGGAAGGGTATCTCGGTGCGATACAGGCCGACGCCCTCGGCGCCGCTGCGCAGCGAAGGCGTGTAATCGGACATCAGGCCGGTATTGACCAGCAGGTGGATCTGGTGATTGTCGGTGGTAATCGCCGGAACGTTCTTGAGATTGAGCAGGTCCTGCTCGATCGCGGTTTCTTCCTCGAGATAACGGCGGTATTCCTTGAGTACCGCCTTGTCCGGGTTGATGAACGCGGAGCCGTTATAGCCGTCGACCACGAGCTTGACCCCGTCGAGCTGCTTGACCGGCAGGTTCGGCACGCCCATGACCGCCGGGATGCCGAGCGCGTGGGCGAGGATCGCGACGTGCGAAGAGCTGCTGCCATGCGTCGAAACGATGCCGGCGAGGCAATCGGGCGGCACGTCGGCGAGATCGGTTGCGGTCACTTCGTCGCCGACCAGGATCGTCCGCTCGGGAAAGTCGATGTAGGGGCTCTGCTCGAGCATCAGTTTGCGCAGCACGCGCAGGCCGAGGTCGCGGATGTCGTTGGCGCGCTCGGCGAGGTAACTGTCCTCCATTTGTTCGAACACGTGGGCATGCGCTTCGACCGTGTCGCGCCAGCTCGACGGCGCCCAGTTACCGTCGCGGATTTGCTTCTCGGTATCCTCGATCAGCGATCCGCCGGACAGCATTTGCGCATAGGCGACGAATAACGCGCATTCTTCCTCGGGCAAAGCCGGGCGCAATTTTTCCGCCTGCTCGTAGAGTTCGTCGCGCACCGTGCGCACCGCGTCGTTGAAGGTCTTGAGCTCGGCATCGATGTCGCTGGTCTTCTTGTTCGGCACCGAATCGAGGTTGACGCCACGATTGAGCACGAGGGCCTCGCCGATTGCCATGCCCGGCGCGCCGGGGACGCCGCGGACGACGTGGGTAACCGCGCCCCCGCGGAATCGGCCCTCGCTCTCGGCGCGCTCGATCGAGTTCGCGAGCTGTGCCGCGAGCGTCGTCAGGAAAGCTTCCTCGTCTTCGTTGAAGGCCTCCTCGCTGCGCTGCACCGCGATCACGCCGAGCACGTCGCGATGGGCGATGATCGGCACGCCGAGATAGATCGGGAAATCGTCTTCGCGCGAGTCCGGCACCAGCAGGAAATCCTTGTGGCGCGGCGCATCGACCAGGTTGATCGCCTCGGCACGCGCGGCGATCGTGCCGATCAGGCCCTGGCCGAGGCGGCGCTCGACCTTGCCGACGATATCCGGGTTGAGGCCGCTGCAGGCCTTGAGCAGCAGCACGCCCGGGTCGTTCTCCTTGGCGAGAAAAATCGTGCAGGCATCGGCGTTGAGGTCGCGCGTCAGGCTCTCGGTGATCAGGTCGAGCGCGCTGTCGGTATCGGGCGCGCGGTTGACCTCCTGGACGATGCGCTGCAGTCTGTGAATCATCGACGCCACGGGCTGTGTTTCCTGCGTGCGCGTCAGTCGCGCGCCGCGTCGGCTCCGGGCAGGCTGGTTTCGAGTTGCGCGAGCGCGCACTGGTAGACGCGGCGTTTGAAAAACACCACGTTATCGACCGGATACCAGTAATCGACCCATTTCCAGTGATCGAATTCCGGCGACCGGGACACGGTCAGGTCGAAGCTGTTTTCGTCGGCATCGAGCTGAAGCAGATACCAGAGCTGTTTTTGACCGATACAGCGCGGCTCCGAATTACGCCGCATCAGGCGCTTGGGCAGGCGGTAACGCAGCCAGCTGTCGGTTTTGCCGAGCAGCGTTACGCTGTCGGCGGAGAGGCCGGTTTCTTCCCACAGCTCGCGGTACATCGCGTCGAGCGGATCCTCGTCGGGGCCGATACCGCCCTGCGGAAACTGCCAGGCATCCTGGCCGATGCGACGCGCCCACATGACCTGGCCCGCGGCATTGCACAGGATGATGCCGACATTCGCGCGGTAACCGTCCGGGTCTATCATTTCGTGGGTCGCCATAGTTCGGATAGAATCTGCACTACCCATTCTGACACAGACTTTCTGACCCCAGCAAGCAGGCCCCCGCACCCGTGACGCTCGCGATCTTCGACCTCGACCACACGCTGATCGACGGCGACAGCGACTACCTCTGGGGCGAATACCTGGTCGCCAGCGGTCGCGTCGACGCGCGAGCGTATCGCGAGCGCAACCGGCGCTTCTACGAGGATTACCAGCGTGGCGAGCTCGATAACGAGCGTTATCTCGCCTTCGCGCTCGAGCCGTTGACGCGGTTTGACCGCGAGGAACTCGAAGCCTGGCGCGGCGACTACATCGACACCTGGATTCGCCCGCGCATCGCGCCCCGTGCGCCGGAACTGCTCGAACGGCACCGCCGCCAGGGCCACTTGCTGATGATCATCAGCGCGACCAACCGATTTCTTACCGAGCCGATCGCGGCGCTGCTCGGCATATCCAATCTGCTGTCGACCGAACTCGAAATCGTCGACGGTCGCTACACCGGCCGCCCGGTCGGCACGGTAACCTACCGCGAAGGCAAGGTCGACGCGCTGCGCGCGTGGCTCGATCGCCACGGTCACGGTCTCGAGGACAGTTACTTCTACAGCGATTCGATTAACGATTTACCGCTGCTCGAGATCGTCGACCACCCGATCGCGGTGCATCCCGATGCGGAGCTCGCGGCGATCGCGACGGCCCGCAACTGGCCGATCCTCGATTTGCGCTAGCGCGCAATTGGCCGTTCGTTCGAGAAGACGGTTGTTGCAGGTCATCGCCAGGCTCGCAACGACCCCGTCCAATCAGGCCTTGGGCAGGGTGACGCCGCGCTGGCCCTGGTACTTGCCGCCGCGGTCCTTGTACGAGATTTCGCAGACCTCGTCCGATTCGTAGAACAGCATCTGTGCGACGCCCTCGTTGGCGTAGATCTTCGCCGGCAGCGGCGTGGTATTGGAGAACTCGAGCGTCACGTGGCCTTCCCACTCCGGCTCGAGCGGGGTGACGTTGACGATGATGCCGCAGCGCGCATAGGTCGACTTGCCGAGGCAGATCGTGAGCACGTTGCGCGGGATTCGGAAGTACTCGACGGTGCGCGCCAGCGCGAACGAATTCGGCGGGATAATGCAGACATCGGAGCGCAAATCGACGAAACTCTCGTCGTCGAAGTTTTTCGGATCGACGATCGCCGAATTGATATTGGTGAAGATCTTGAACTCGTCGGCGCAGCGCACGTCGTAGCCGTAACTGGAGGTGCCGTAGGAAATGATGCGACCGTTACCCGTTTCCCGAATCTGGCCCGCTTCGAAAGGCTCGATCATGCCGGTCGTCTCCGCCATCCGGCGAATCCATCGATCTGATTTGATTGTCACTGCAGCGTTCCCGGAAAAGCCGCAGTATATCTGCTTACCCGCAGCGGAGTCGACGCCCGCCGTGCGCCAAAACGGGCGTCTTGCGGCTATACTCTCACCGACGCCGCCGGACCTCAGGCATTTGCCGGGCCTGCCGATATCGAAAACATGACCGAACCCGACCTGAACAGCCGTCGCTCGCAGCGCTGGCTGGCGGTGCTGCGGCAAATGCTGCGGTTTCGCCTCGCCCGTCGCCTGCTGGTCGTCGTCATCGGCGCGATCGTGCTGGTCGAAGCGATCATCGTGTTCCCCTCCTACGACAACTTCAGGGAGTCTCGACTCGCCGAGTTTCGCGAGCGTGCCCGTGTCGCCGCTACCGCGGCGCTGGCCAACCGCATGCCCGACGGGCTCGAACTGCTCGCCGGACTCGAACGCGTGATGGCGGCCGACGCCACCGTGGTCGGCGCCCGCGTCTACGATCCCAGTGGCCGGGTCGCGGCGCGGCTCGGCGAAGCCATCGCATTCGATGGCGAGGTGCGCCAGCGAATCGACGGCTACCTCGACCCGCAAGCCAAACGCTACGAGGTCGTGTTACCGGGCTTCGTGATCAGCTCGGAGGCCGACATCGTCCTGCGCATGGATACCTCCCCGATCGCCAACGAGCTCGACGCCTACCTGTTACGTATCCTCGGGCTGGTGCTGATCATCTGCGTGGTGGTGGGTGCGATCGTTTACCTTTACGTCGCCAACAGCCTGATCTATCCGCTCGAGCAAGTCCACCTGAGCCTGCAAAGGGCCAAGCTCGCGCCGAGCCGGGCCGACGAAAACGAAATCGAACACCGTCGCGATGACGAACTCGGCGAAACCATCGATCTGCTCAACGCCGCCCTGCGCGAGATCGCGGCCACCCATCGCAGCGATGTCGCCTTCCAGGAACGGCGACTGCACGATTTCGCCGAGGCCGGCGCCGACTGGTTCTGGGAAATGGATGCGAGCCTTCGGTTCAGCTATTTCTCGCAACAGTTCGAATTGGTGACCGGCGTCGCGCCGGAGCAACTGCTCGGCAAGACGCGTGAAGAGACCGGCATTCCGAACGTGTCGGAAGACGAATTCCACGACCACCTCGCGACCCTGCACCGCCACGAACCCTTTCGCGGCTTCGTCCACCCGCGCGACAAGCCCGACGGCAGCCGGGTCTGGCTGTCGATCAACGGCAAACCCGTGTTCGACGATGCCGGTCGCTTCCTCGGCTATCGCGGTACCGGTTCCGATATCACCAGTCTCTACGAGGCGCAACGGCAAATCATCGAGGCCAAGGAGGCTGCCGAGCAGGCCAATCGCGCGAAGTCGGAGTTCCTCGCGATCATGAGCCACGAGATCCGCACGCCGATGAACGGCATCATCGGCATGACCGATTTGCTGATGGATTCCGACCTCGACGACAAGCAGCGGTACTATGCCGAGATCATCCAGGATTCGGGCGGCGCGTTGATGCGCATCATCAACGACATCCTCGACCTGTCGAAGCTCGAAGCCCAGCGTATCGTCCTCGAAGATATCGAGTTCCAGTTCGCGAGCCTCGTTTCGGGCGTGGTCGACATCCTGACGCCGCAGGCCCGCGACAAGCAATTGCACCTCGAATTCGACATCGACGACGAGGTCCGGGCGGCCTATGTCGGCGATTACGGCCGCCTGCGCCAGGTGCTGGTCAACCTCGTCGGCAACGCGATCAAGTTCACCAACGAGGGCGAAATCCGGATCGCCGCGCGGCGGGTCGGCGGCAGCGACGAGGCCCCGCGGCTGCGGGTCGAAATCGTCGATACCGGCATCGGCATCCCGGCCGAATCGATCGACCGCCTGTTTCGCAGTTTCACCCA
>JBPEYE010000023.1:0-19659 GCA_052030825.1 Gammaproteobacteria bacterium
ATCGCGGCGCCGAGGACGACCAGCATGCCGACCATGACGAAGCCGCCAAGGAAGCTGAAGTCCTTGCGCGTGGTCAGCGCGTAGCCGGACAGGCCGAGGAAGATCACGCCGGTGCCGCCGAGCGCGGTCATGACGATGCTCGGGTTGACCGACAAGTAGTAGCTCAGTACCGGGCCGAGGCCGAATCCGAGCAGGCCGGTGATGGCGAAAATGGTCGGGATGCCGGCCGCGCTGTTGGCGGTGCGGGGTAACACAAACCAGAGCATCGCGATTGCGCCGATGCTGGCGATGAGCGCGACACCTTGACCGATGCCCGAGACGACGCCGACGAAGGCCATCGCGGCACTGAAAACCAGCGTCATCGACAACAGAATGTAGGTGTTGCGGATGACTTTGTTGGTCTGCAATATCGCTTCTTGCGAGCGGGTTACAGCCGTGTTCGTTTGCATTACTTTCTCCACTATCAAAACGTCAGTTTGGACTGATGCGCGACATTCTAAGTTCCAGCCCGAGCTATAGCAAGCTCACTCGCTGCGGTGCGAGCGGGCCGTTTCGCGCTCAGCCTCGGGAACCCAAATGCGATCAGATCGCCGATTTTCAAGGCTCGGGAACGGTTTTTCGGCATGACGCGGCGGCCCAAACCGATATAATACGCGCGCGCTCGCGACGCGAAGCGATCCGGAGAGCTGGCTGAGTGGTCGAAAGCGGCGGTCTTGAAAACCGTTGACCCGAAAGGGTCCGGGGGTTCGAATCCCTCGCTCTCCGCCAGATACAAAAAAGCCCCCGAAGCGGGGCTTTTTTGTATCTGGATGAAAGTGAGGGTGCAGAGAAGCCCCGTGGTTCGACAAAATCGCCGGGAGCGATTTTGCGCGAGCGAAGCGAGCCCTGGAGCGCGGCGCAAGCCGCGCGGAAGGGGCGGGCACAGGGAAGTGCCCGCCAATCCCTCGCTCTCCGCCAAATTAAAAAGGGGTCTCCGGGAGGAGGCCTTTTTTTTATTTGGCGGGCAGGGAAGGTGCAGATAAGCCGCGCGGAAGGGCCAGGCACAAGGATGTGCCTGGCAATCCCTCGCTCTCCGCCAAGCAATAAACAGGATTCTCTGCCAGGAGGTCCCTTTAGCTGCGGGATAGAAAACCCGCCTATAAGCCGCAAAAAGTAGCCTATTGAGATACCTTCGAGGTGGTCTGTCGCGACTTTTTTCACATTAGTTGCATTTGAAAACTTATTTTTTATTCTCCTGAACCATATCAACCCGGCACCAAGGTCCGCAAATTCGGTGAAACCGATCGACCGCCGGGAGGGGGGGGTAAAGATGGTAAGGGACACGATCGAAGCTGGTCGCCGATGGATGTTACGCAGGGTTCGACCGCAACTGCTGGGTTTGCTGTGCGCGGCGATCGCGGGCTGCAGCCTGTATACGCCGAACCCGGACGCGGATGCCGGGCCCGTTTACAGCTCGTTTGGCGAATCCGAAAAAAATGCCGGATCGACGCGCAACTCGACCAGCCTCGAAAACGGTGCCGGGCTGGTCGGCAAGACCGTGCTCGTCGATCCCCTGGTACGGCCCTTCACGACGCTCAAGGCCCTCTACGGGTACACGCTGAAGTCGGTCGGTGGCTTCGTCGAGCGAAGCTTCATCAACCGGGTTCGCCTGCGCAAGCTGCAACGTCATCCGATTCCACCGCTCAATTCCGATCGCGGCATGGACCTCGTCGCCTGGGAGCTCGAACTCGACGCCATGACCGGCCGTGCCGCTTCGCGCGGATCGATGCGCCTGCTGGTCGATGGCGAAGCCTATTTTTCCCGTCTCGAAGACGCGATCGCCGGCGCCCGGCGCTCGATCGACATCCGCACCTACATATTCGATAACGACGATTTCGCCCTTGAATTTGCCGATCGCCTGCGCGCGCGCGCGTCTGAAGTCGATGTTCGAATCATGGTCGACGGATTGGCGAATATCTTTGCCCCGCGCACCGATTCGGCGTCGATGCCCGACGATATCGTATTACCGGCGTCGATGGGGCGCTACCTGACGCACGCCAGTCCGCTCAAGTTTCGCCGCCAGAGCAACCCGTGGCTGACCGGCGATCATGCCAAGGTCACGCTGATCGACGCGACCACCGCTTTCGTCGGCGGTATGAACATCGGTCGCGAGTATCGCTACGACTGGCACGACATGATGATCGAGGTAAACGGGCCGATCGTCGACGAGCTGCAGCGCGATTTCGATCGCACCTGGGCACGCGCCGGGGTGCTCGGCGATTTTGCCGGGATCTCCGGTCGGCGCACCCAAGCTGCCAAGGCACACGACGCGGGTGGCTATCCGATCCGGATCTTGCAGACCTCGATCCATGATTCGGAACTCTACCGCGCACAGCTGGCGGCCATTCGCCGCGCCGAAGGTTACATCTACATTCAAAATGCGTACTTCTCCGATGACAAGATCCTGTTCGAGCTGATCCGCGCGCGCCGTCGCGGCGTCGACGTCCGCGTAATCCTGAGCTCGGCCAACGACAGCCAGCTGCTCGGTATGAGCAACCATACGGCGATCAACACGATGCTGCGAAACGGCATTCGCGTATTCTCCTACCCGGGTATGACGCACCTGAAGGCGGCAATTTACGACGGCTGGGTTTGCGTCGGATCGGCCAACTTCGACAAACTGAGCCTGCAGGTCAATCGCGAGATCAACCTCGGCACGTCGCATCCGGCGGTGGCGCAGGCGCTCCTCGCCCAGGTGTTCGAACCGGATTTTGCCGTGTCACGCGAACTGACCCAACCTGGCCGAGTCGGTGCGCGGCACCATTTCGCCGAACTCCTCGTCGACGAATTCCTCTAAACGCGCGAGCGAAGCAGTACTATAATTCGGCCTGACATCATCGCGAGGTAGCCGGCATGTCGCAAACCAGGCCGTTGATCGATACGTTGAAGCGCGAGCTTCGCAAACAGCGCATTACCTACAAGGACGTGTCACGCGCGCTCGAACTTTCCGAAACCAGCGTCAAGCGGCTGTTTTCGGAAGAGGCTTTTTCGCTTAAAAGGCTCGAAAAAGTCTGCGCGCTGTTGCATCTCGACCTCAGCGACCTGGTTCACCTGATGGAAAAAAACATCGAGTTGACGAGCCAGCTGACGCTCGAGCAGGAGCAGGAACTGGTGTCGGAGATCAAGCTGCTGCTGGTTGCCCTGTTGCTCGTGCTCAAGCTCGATTTCCAGGAGATCGTCGAGCTCTACGACATTTCCGAGACCGAGGGCATCCGGCTGCTCGCTCATCTCGACCGGATGAAACTGATCGAACTTCAGCCCGGCAATCGGGTCAAGCTGATGATTTCGCCGAACTTCTCGTGGATTCCGAACGGTCCGATCCAGAAGTTTTTCGAGAGCAAGGTACAACTCGAATTTCTTCACTCGTCATTCAACGGTCCCGGCGAATTACGGATCTTCGTTTCGGCGATGCTGTCGCATTCCGACAATGCCGAGATGATCCGTAAAATCCAGCACCTGGCCAACGAAATGAACGAGATGACCATCGAATCCAGCTCGCTGCCGCTCGAGCAGCGATTCGGCACCAGCTTGCTGGTCGCCATACGCCCATGGCAAATCAAGGCCTTCGAAGTGTTGCGACGCAACCCCGACGATCGCGCCTTCGGCTGATTAATGGCTGCCGCCCGACGCGCGCGAGCACGGCGCCGATGATCAAGATACTGACTTACAACATTCACAAGGGTTTCGATCGGTACAACCGCGATTTCGTGCTGCACCGGATCAAGGAGCAACTGCAACAGGCGGACGTCGACATCGTCATGCTGCAGGAGATCCAGGGACGCCATTATCACCACGAGATCGGTATATCGACCTGGCCCGAGGTATCCCAGTTCGAGTTTCTCGCCGACAGCATCTGGCCGCACTACGCTTACGGCAAGAACGCGATTTACGAGAAAGGCCACCACGGTAACGCGATTCTGAGCAAGTACAGCCTGGCGGAGTGGAACAACCTCAACCTGTCGCGCTTCCAGCGGGCCAGCCGCAGCCTGTTGCATGGCCGGGTCGACCTGCCCGACGCGCGCGGACCGATGCACCTGATCTGCGTTCATCTGGATCTGATCGGATTCGAGCGCAAACGCCAGATCAAGGAACTCAAGCGCTACATCGATGCAGCCATCGACCCGTCCGATCCCGTCATTCTCGGCGGCGATTTCAACGACTGGCACGGCGGCATGGGGCGTACCCTCGAGGCGCAGCTCGGAATGCAGGAAGCCTTTCGCGCGTCGCACGGCAATTACGCGAAGACGTTTCCGTCTCACCTGCCGATGCTGCGAATGGACCGGATCTACTACCGCGGTCTCAGGCTGCTGGAATCGGTCCGCCTCGAGCGCCGACCGTGGAGCCAGTTGTCCGATCATTTGCCACTGCTGGCTCGCTTTGCGCTCTGAGTCGATACTGCGTGGCTTCGCCCCGGCGCCTGTATTTCGATCCGCACGATTACTTTGCCGACCTCGTCGCGCAGCTCGGTCAGGCCCGTCGCGATATCGTGTTCGAGATTTACATCTTCGAGCTGGATGCGGTCGGCAAGCAGGTGCTCGCCGCGCTGCAGTCGGCGATCGCGCGTGGCGTGCGCGTGCGGGTGCTGCTCGATGGCGTCGGATCCTTTCGCCACGCCAGCCATATCGCCGCCCGGTTGCACGGGGAGTCCTGCGAGGTCCGGATCTTTCATCCGCTGCCGTGGGACTTTGCCGCCTATCGCAATGCGCTGCGTGCGGGTCGATGGTACTCGCAACTGCTGTACTTCATCGCCTCGATCAATCGACGTGATCACCGCAAGCTGTGCATCGTCGATGGCAGCATCGCCTGGCTTGGCAGCTTCAATCTGACCGCCGAACATTTCGAGACCGATGACGGCAGTGGCGATTACTGGCACGATACCGGTTTGCGCGTCAGCGGGCCGCTGGTCGCGGCGCTGCAGGCCAATTTCGAACGGGTCTGGTCCGGTAAATTCGGCAGTTTCGGCGAGCGCTCGCGGCGCTTTCTGGCGCAGGACGCGCGTATCCGGCGGCGTCGTGAACGGCAACGGTTGCTCGCCGTGCTCGCGCAATCGGGTGATCGCATCTGGATCACCAATGCCTACTTCAATCCGTCGCGACCGGTGCTGAACCTGCTTCGGGAAAAGGCAGCCGGTGGCCTTGACGTGCGCGTCATCGTGCCGTCGCGCTCGGATATCCCGCTGTTTCCGGCGCTGTCGCGCAGTTTTTACTCCGATCTGCTGCACGTCGGTATTCGGGTTTTCGAGTATCGGCGACGAATCCTGCATTCGAAAGTCTTGCTGATCGACGACCAGGTGCTGATCGGCAGTACCAACCTGAACTACCGCAGCCTGTTGCACGATCTCGAACTCGACGTGTTGCTCGACGACGCCGAGCTGGTGTCGGCATTGCAGCGGCGATTCGTCGAGGACATCGCCCATTGCCGGGAAATCACGTTGCGAAACTGGCAGGACCATCCCTGGATATTGCGTTCCCTGAGCTGGATGTCACGGCTCCTGCGCTACTGGATGTGATCCTGGCGGGCCGGGCGATGCAACATAAATTACATTAACTATACTCATTAAATAACTGAAAATTAAATAAATAATTGAACATACGATTTACAGTTGCGCGTGTCTCCGGGATAATGTGCGGCCCCGCGGCTAGGGACGATCGATGAGCACGACCGACAATGGATTCACCTGGCGTTCGCAAACCGCGTTCATCGTGGTCGCTGCCGGCGCGACGCTGAGCCTGAACGACATGCTGACGTTCCCGGTGCTGGCCGGGCAAAATGGCGGCGGCGCGTTCGTGCTGCTCTACCTGCTGTTCCTGTTTCTGCTCGGACTGCCGCTGCTGATGACCGAACTGATGCTCGGGCGTCTGACGCGGCGCGATCCTGCGGCGGCGATGCGGGTGCTGGCGGAACAGTACCGGGCTTCGATCTTCTGGAAGCTCACCGGCCTCGCCGCGATGCTGGCCGCCTTTCTGATCGTTGCGACCTTCAGCGTCGTCGCGGGCTGGTCGCTGGCGTATGCGTTCAAGTCTCTGCTCGGTCAGTTCGCCGGGATCACCCCCGACGCGGCGCGCGACGCGTTCGAAGCCTTCACGACCGACGCCGAGCGCATGGCGCTGTGGCATACGCTGTTCGTCATCCTGCTGGTGACGATTTGCGCCCGGCCACCACGCCAGGGACTCGAGCGTTTCGGCGTGATCCTGGTGCCGACGATGGTCGTACTCCTGGTCATCGGCCTGATCCTGGCGATCTTCTCGTCGGGCATGACCGCCAGTATTCAGTACCTCCTGTACGCCGATTTTGCCGCCATCGACTCGCACACCCCGATCCTCGCGCTCGAACGTGCGTTCTACACGCTCGCGCTCGGCGTCGGCGTGATGATGGCACTCGGTCGCTACCTGCCCGCCGGCGTGCCGATCGGATACAGCGCCGGCCTGATCATTACCGTCGACCTGCTGTTTTCGTTATTCACCGGACTGTCGATCAACGCGCTGATGCTGTCGAGCGGCGAGCAGCTCGGCGTCGACAGCCAGTTCGCCTTCCGCGTGATGCCGGTCATACTCGACCGGTTCGCGTCGGCGAGCCTGTTCAACGCGTTGTTTTACGTGCTGATGACGATTGCCGCGCTGACGACTTCGATGGCGCTGCTCGAAGCGCCCATTACCTATCTACAGCGCAAGTCCCGGGTTTCACGCCTCAAAGCGGCCGCGCTGATCGCCACCGGAATCTGGTTGTTCGGGCTCGGCGTTGTGCTCGCGCACAGCGCGTGGAACGGCAATGGTTTCACGATCGCGCTGTTCGTCGGCGACGAGGCCATCCGCCTGGTCAACGATGCCGGCTTCCATGACGTGCTCACCTTCGTTTCGAGCCACCTGATCCAGCCGCTGGCCGCGCTGTGCCTGTGCCTGTTCGTCGCCTGGAAAATACCGCGTGAGGTCAGTCACCGGGAACTCGCGCTCGGCCGCCATTACTGGTTCGAGATCTGGAACTACCTGATGCGCTACATCGTGCCGGTGTTGCTCGGTATCGTTGTCTTCGCGGCGTTCGGGATCATCTGAATGACCGAAATTCGCCGCTCCGCGATCCTGCCGTATCCGCCGGCCTTTATGTATGCGCTGGTCAACGACGTCGAAGCGTATCCGCAATTTCTGCCGTGGTGCGGAGACGCGAAGGTCCTCGCGCAGGAATCCGATTCGATGGACGCCTCGATCCGGATCGAGCGCGCCGGCCTCGATCAATGGTTCACGACCCGCAACCGGTTAGTCGCCGACGAGACGATCGAAATGGAGTTGCTCGACGGTCCGTTTGAACGCTTGCAGGGGCAATGGCGCTTCGTTCCGCTGGCCGATTCCGGCTGCCGGGTCGAATTCGTGCTGCGCTTCGAAATGAAACGCGGGCTTGCCTCTGCGATAATTGCACCGGTATTTAAACGGATCGCCAATACCCTGGTCGATTCGTTCTGTGATCGCGCCAAGGAGCTGCATGAGCGCTAGCCCGTTTATCCCGATCCCGTCTTTGGCAACCGCATCGAAAGGCTGCCTTGCCGGTGCGCACGGATTGGAGGCTGGTGCCGGCGTCAGCGTAATTGCTACAAGCCAGCCCTTGTGGACAGGCACCGGCACCGCGAGTTTAGCGGCGCTCGCCGATGGGGGGATTTGAGCGATGCCGACCCGGATCGGCATCGAGGTGGCTTACGCCACGCCCGAAAAACAGGTCATACTCGACTGCGAGGTCGACGCCGACACGACGCCGCGCGACGCGGTTCGCGGTTCGGGTATCGTCGATCACTTTCCCGAAATCGACGTCGATCACTGCGATCTCGGCGTGTTTGGCAAGGCGATCGGCGAGGACTACCGGCTCGAAACCGGCGATCGCATCGAAATCTACCGACCGTTGGTCGCCGACCCGAAGGAAGTTCGTCGTCAGCGTGCGGCCCGGGGCCTGGCGATGAAGAAGGGCGGCGGCGCACTCAACCCGGAATGAGGCTGCCCTCGATCGCGGACAACTGATCGCCGCTGAAGTGCAGCGTCATCGTGCGTTTCTCGACGGCACCGTTTCGGCCGCGTTTGTGGTAATAAACGTAATGCCACTGGTCGGGATGAAACGGGTCGACGATTGCCGGTGAACCGAGCAAAAACTCGACCTGCTTGCGGGACATGCCGATTTCCAGCTGCTCGACCAGTTCCGGGGCGATCCGGTTGCCCTGGGGTATGTCCATACGGTATATGCAACCGGACAGTGCTACAATGGCGATTCCGGTCGACAGGACAGTCACGAGTGCGCGCCGTTTCATGCGGTTTCCGTTGACGGATGACCGCGCGATGATACTGGCCAGATCGGCCGGCTGCAAATTGCCCGAGCACGAAGTATGGAATCAGCCGATATCAAAAATGCGGGCCTCAAGGTCACCTTGCCGCGAATGAAAATCCTGGAGTTGCTCGAGAACTCCGAAGACCGGCACCTGAAAGCCGAGGACATCTACAAGATGCTGCTCGATTCGGGCGAGGAGATTGCGCTTGCCACCGTCTATCGGGTCCTGACGCAATTCGAAACCGCGGGCCTGGTCACGCGTCATCATTTCGACGGCGGTCACGCGGTATTCGAAATCAACGACGGCGAGCATCACGATCACCTGGTCGACATTTCAACCGGCAAAGTGGTCGAGTTTTACGACGAAGTGATCGAGCAACGGCAGAAGGAGATCGCGGCCAGGCACGATTTTACGATCACCGAGCACACGATGATCCTTTACGGGCACTTCAACGACACGGAATGAGCCGCCGCCGCGTCGGGTATTACTCGTTGGCCGCAATCATCTCGCTCGCGTGCGCGCGGGTCTGCTCGGTAATCGTGACGCCACCAAGCATCCGCGCAATTTCTTCACGGCGCGCCTCGGCGTCGAGAACGACCACCGCGGTGCGGGTCTCGCCCCGCTGGCTGGATTTCTCGACCCGATAATGATGATGCGCCTGCGACGCGACCTGGGGCAGGTGCGTCACGCAAAAGACCTGGCGCTCCGCGCCGAGCAAGCGCAGCTTGTTGCCGACAATCTCGGCAACGCCGCCACCGACGCCGGCGTCGACTTCGTCGAAGATCAGCGTCGGAATTGCCGACGATTCGCTCATGATGACCTGAATCGCGAGGCTGATGCGCGATAACTCGCCGCCCGACGCCACGCGCGAAAGCGGCTTCGCAGGCTGCCCCGGATTGGCGCTGACGAGATATCGGATCGCGTCGAGACCGCTTGCCGACGGCTTTTCCCCGGGCGCGACCTCGATTTCGAAACGTCCGCCCGGCATGCCCAGTTCCTGCATCACCGCGGTGATCTCTCGAGAGAGTCGAGCCGCGGTCCGCGCGCGTCGGCGCGACAGTTTTTCGGCGTTTTCGCGGTAGGCGCCGCGGGCGCGCTCGAGTTCCGCGGTAATCGCATCGAGATCGAAGGCATCGCTTTCGAGCGTCGCCAGTTCCTGCGCGAGACGCTCGCCCAGTTGCGGTAACGCGTCGACGTCGACGCGATGCTTGCGCGCGAGCGATTGCAGCGCCGCGATGCGCTCATTGACCTGCTCGAGACGGTCGTCGTCGACCTCGATCGTATCGCGATAACGCCGCAATTCGGCCGCCGCCTCGTCGAGCTGGATGGCCGCGGCGTCGATCAGCTCGTGGCTGGTTGCGAGGCTCGCGTCGCTTTGTCGTAGTTCGGCAAGATCGGCAACGCACTGCGATAGCACCGCCTGCAGGTTCAGCTCATCGTTTTCGTACAGCCGGTCGACGATTGCCGCGGTCTTGTCGAGCAGGGCGCCGGCGTTCGCCAGCCGCCGAAATTCACGCTGCAAGGCCTCGGCCTCCCCGGCGGTCGCGCCGAGGGTGACGAGCTCGTCGCAGTAAAGCCTCAAAAGATCGATGCGCTGTTCGCGTTCGTGCGCGCCGCTGCGGGCCTGCTCGAGGCGCTGTTCGAGATCGCGGCAGGCTTCGTAATCGCGGCGCACCGCCGCGCGCAGCTCGGCTTCGCCGACGAATCCGTCGAGCAGCTCGCGCTGCACCCGAGCCTGTTGCAGCGATTGATGTTCATGCTGGCCGTGAATGTCGATCAGCCGATCGCAAAGGGCCCGCAGCTGGGTCAGGGTCGCGCCGGCGCCGTTGATGAACGCCTTGCTGCGACCGCCGGCGGTCAGCACCCGCCGAATCACGCAGTCATCACCGTCGAGCATCTCGTTGGCGGCAAGCCAGTCGCGCGCCGACGCGACATCGGCCAGGTCGAAACGGGCACTGATTTCGGCGCGATCGCAGCCGCTGCGAATCGAATCGCTGTCGGCGCGGTCGCCCGCAATCAGTTTGATCGCGTCGAGCAGAATCGACTTGCCGGCGCCGGTTTCGCCGGTCAGCGCGGTCAGGCCGCGGTCGAATTCGAGCTCGACCGCATCGATGATCGCGAAATTACGGATGGTCAGCGATTCCAGCACTAGTAATTGGTGCTCCAGTAGAGCTTTTTACGCAGTACCTCGAAGTAATCGTAATCGTCCGGGTGCAGCAAGGTCACCGGCTGCGGGTAGCGGGTGATGTGAACCCGGTGGTAATCCTTGACCATTTTCGCCGAATGCCCGTCGAAACTGAGTTTGGCATCGAGCGAGCCCTGGCCCAGGCGCAGATCGATCGGCTGGTCGGCGGGCAGCACGATTGGACGGTTGCTGAGCGTGTGCGGACAAATCGGCACGATCGCGAGCGTTTCCAGCGACGGATGCATGATCGGGCCGCCGCCGGACAGCGCGTAAGCGGTCGACCCGGTCGGGGTCGTCACGATGACGCCGTCGGAACGCTGGATATGAATCAGGTCGCCGCCGCTCGAGATCTCGTACTCGATCATGCTGGTGGTTTCGTAGCTGTGGAATATGATGTCGTTGAGCGCGATGTTGGTCGCGATCAGCTGGTCGTGCTCGTAGAACTCCCCCTGAATGAAAAAACGCTTTTCGACCGTGTAACGCCCCCGAATCACGGCTTCGACATAGGGCTCGAAGCCGGCGAAGGAGACATCGGCGAGAAACCCGAGCCGTCCCATGTTGATTCCGAGCAGCGGCGTGTTCTTGCCGACCAGCGCCCGCGCCGAGGTCAGCAGCGTGCCGTCGCCACCGAGCGATATGACGAGATCGGCGCGCGCGACCAGTTCGTTCATCGACACGGTTTCGAATTTCACCGTCGGTTCGTCGAAATCGAGACAATGCACGACCACGGTCGCATGGCGTGACAGCAGTTCGACGACCTGCATGATCTCGTCCTGCCGCGTCTCCATGTCCCGGCGCACGACCAGCCCTATTGAATTGAATTTTATCGACATTATCTTGCTACGGACCGTGGCGCCGGCGTCGCGGCGAGGGTCGTACTTTACTGCGATCCGTTTAGGGTTAAACTAGCGCTGGTTCAGAATATATCAGACCCGATGGCCGAAAAATACGAACTTGACGAACGCGCTCGCCATTTGTTGCGGCATTTGATCAATTCGTATACCCGCGACGGCCAGCCGGTGGGCTCGAAAAACCTGGTGCGCCTGTCCGGTCTCGACGTGAGCCCGGCGACCGTGCGCAACATCATGGCACGGCTCGAGGAGATGGGGCTGGTCGAATCGCCGCACACCTCCGCGGGGCGCGTGCCGACGCAGGCCGGCTACCGCCTGTTCATCGACAGCCTGCTCGAAATCGACAACCTGGCCACCTCGGCCCAGCAGACGATTTCGCGGAGCCTGGACGTCGACAAGACGTCGACCGACCTGATCCACAGCGCCAGTGAGATCCTGTCGCAAATCACCCATCTGGCCGGTATCGTCAGCCTGACCCACACGGCGCCGGCCGAGGTCCGTCACATCGAGTTCATGCGGCTGAGCGAACGCCGGGTGCTCGTGATCCTCGTCATCAACCAGGACGAGGTGCACAACAAGGTCATCCACGTCGATCGCGACTATACCGATCTCGAGCTGCAGCAGGCGGCGCAAAAGCTGTCCCGATACGTGCTGGGGCGCAGTTTCGAGAGTGCGCGCGAACGCTTGCTCGAGGAACTCGCCGAGGTACGCAGCGACGTCGACGAAATCACGCAAAAGGTGCTCGACGCGATGCAGGAAGTCTGTGAGATCAACGCGCACGACCTCGTGACCAGCGGCGAGGCAAACCTGCTACAGTATGCGGAACTCAGCGATATCAACAAGTTGCGCGACCTTTTTAATGTATTCAATGAAAAAACCGATCTGCTCAAGTTGCTCGACGGTTGCACCACCGCAGAAGGCGTCGAAATATTCATCGGCAGCGAGTCGGGTTACTCGGTACTGAGTAGCTGCAGCGTGGTCGGCGCGCCTTACCACGTCAAGGGCGACATTGTCGGTGTACTCGGCGTCGTCGGACCGACGCGGATCGATTACCAGCGGGTCATCCCGGTGGTGGATATCACCGCCAAATTGTTGACTTCGGCCTTGAATACGCAGAATTGAAGCCCTACATTCACGTCCACCGGGCGGGCAGCCGGCGCAGACCGGCGCTCGCCGATCGAAACACTTGACTGAAAGAACACGGAGCCGCTGATGTCGTCAGAACAATCCAAGGTCGACCCGGACGAAGAACACGCCCTCGCGACCGAGGCCGACGCGGAACCCGAACTCGAAGACGTCGTGCCCGAAGCCGCCGTCGAACCCGAGACCGATTCGGTCGAGGCGCAGCTGGCCAAGGCCCAGGAGACGATCAAGGATTACTGGGACCAGATGATGCGGTTGCGCGCCGAGATCGACAACAATCGCAAGCGCGCCGAGCGCGATATCGAAAACGCGCACAAGTATGCGCTGAAGAGTTTCATCGAGAATCTGCTGCCGGTCATCGACAGCATGGAAATGGGGATGGCCGCGGCGCGCGCCGACAATGCAACCCTCGAGAGCATTCGCGAGGGTTCCGAAATGACGATGTCGATGCTGCTGCAGCTGCTCGAGAAACAGGGTCTCGAAACGATCGATCCTCTCGGCGAAAAATTCGATCCGGAGCGCCACCAGGCAATGAGCATGATCGAATCCGCGGATGCCGCGTCGAATACCGTCGTCGAGGTCATGCAAAAGGGGTTTGCGCTGAATGACCGGCTGGTCCGGCCGGCGATGGTCGTCGTCGCGAAATAAACATTACATTTTTTGTGTCATTCGCCTTGAAAGCATCGAATATAGCCCTACATGGCGTGTAAGTTTTACTGAATAAGTGTCCTGGAGCACGAGCATGGGAAGAATCATTGGCATTGACCTCGGTACCACGAACTCCTGCGTGGCGGTCATGGAGGGTGGCAAACCCAAGGTCATCGAAAACGCCGAGGGCGATCGTACGACGCCTTCGATCGTCGCATTCACGTCGGACGACGAGATCCTGGTCGGCCAGCCGGCGAAACGCCAGGCGGTCACCAACCCGGAGAACACGCTGTTCGCGATCAAGCGCCTGATCGGCCGTCGCTACGACGAAAAAGAGGTACAGAAAGACATCGATCTGGTGCCCTACAAGATCGTCAAGGCGGATAACGGCGACGCCTGGGTCGAGGCCAAGGGCAAGAAGATGGCACCGCCGGAAATCTCCGCTCGCGTCCTGCAAAAAATGAAGAAAACCGCCGAGGATTATCTCGGCGAGGAAATCACCGAAGCGGTCATTACCGTACCCGCCTACTTCAACGACTCGCAACGTCAGGCAACCAAGGACGCCGGCAAGATCGCGGGTCTCGAGGTCAAGCGCATCATCAACGAGCCGACCGCGGCGGCACTCGCCTACGGCATGGACAAGGCAACCGGCGACAAGAAGATCGCGGTTTACGACCTCGGTGGCGGCACCTTCGACATCTCGATCATCGAGGTCGCCGAAGTCGATGGCGAGCACCAGTTCGAGGTGCTGTCGACCAACGGCGATACATTTCTCGGCGGCGAGGATTTCGACAAGCGCCTGATCGATTACCTGGCCGACGCCTTCAAGAAAGACCAGGGCATGGACCTGCGCGGCGACCCGCTGGCGATGCAGCGGCTGAAAGAAGCCGCCGAAAAAGCCAAGATCGAGCTGTCGTCAAGCCAGCAAACCGACGTCAACCTGCCGTACATCACGGCCGATTCGTCGGGGCCGAAACACCTGAACCTCAAGATCACGCGCGCCAAGCTCGAATCGCTGGTCGACGACCTGATCGCGCGCACGATCGATCCGGTCAAGACCGCGCTCGACGATGCCGGCGTGTCGGTTTCCGACATCAATGACGTCATCCTCGTCGGCGGCCAGACGCGCATGCCGAAAGTCCAGGACGTGGTCAAGAACTTCTTTGGCCGCGATCCGCGCCGCGACATCAACCCGGACGAAGCGGTCGCCTGCGGCGCCGCGATCCAGGCCGGCGTGCTCGGTGGCGACGTCAAGAACGTCCTGCTGCTCGACGTGACGCCGCTGTCGCTCGGCATCGAGACGCTCGGTGGCGTGATGACCAAGCTGATCGAAAAGAACACGACGATCCCGACCAAGGCGTCGCAAACCTTTTCGACCGCCGAAGACAATCAGACCGCGGTTACGGTGCACGTGCTGCAGGGCGAGCGCGATGTCGCCACGGCGAACAAGTCGCTCGGTCGCTTCGACCTGACCGACATTCCGCCGGCGCCGCGCGGCGTACCGCAGATCGAAGTGACTTTCGACATCGATGCCAACGGCATTCTCAACGTGTCCGCCAAGGACAAGGCCACCGGCAAGGAACAGAAGATCGTGATCAAGGCTTCGAGTGGTCTCTCCGAGGACGAAGTCGAGGCGATGATCAAGGATGCCGAGGCGCATGCCGACGAGGACCGCAAGCATCGCGAGTTCGTCGAAACCCGCAACCAGGCCGACGCGATGATTCACGGCGCCGAAAAGACGCTCAAGGATCTGGCCGACAAGATCGACGACGACGATAAACAAAGCGTCCAGACCGCGATCGACGATCTGAAGAAAGCCCTCGAGGGCAGTGACAAGAGCGAGATCGAGGCCAAGACCCAGGCGCTTGCCGAGGCCTCGGCCAAGCTCACCGAGAAAGCCTACTCGGCCGGCGCGGACGCCGACGACGGGCCGGAACCGGTCGACGCCAACGCGTCGTCGCAGGCGGATTCGAACGACGACGTCGTCGATGCCGAGTTCGAGGAAGTCAAAGACGACAAGAAGTAGTACTATCGGTCGGTCGAAACGAACCTGGCGTGTCCCGACACGCCAGGTTTTTGTTGTTTAACGGGGCGAGTCCATGGCAGAACGCGATTACTACGAAATCCTCGGCGTATCCCGCTCCGCTTCCGACGCGGAGATCAAGAAAGCCTTCCGCCGGCTGGCGATGAAGTACCACCCCGACCGCAATCCCGACGACGCCGAGGCCGAGAGTCGCTTCAAGGAGGCCCGCGAAGCCTTCGATGTCCTCTCCGATCCGAACAAGCGCGCAACTTACGACCAGTTCGGCCATGCCGGCGTCGAGCAGGCGGCCGGTGGCGGCTTCCAGGGCGGTTTCGCCGATGCCTTCAGCGACATCTTCGGCGACATTTTCGGCGGCGGCGGCCGTTCGCGGGTGCGCAAGGGCGCCGATCTGCAGTACAACCTCGAGTTGAGTCTCGAGGATGCCGTTGCCGGCGCCACGGTGAAGATCCGCGTACCGACTCTGAAACATTGCACGGCTTGCGCCGGCAGCGGCGCGAAACCGGGCACCTCGCCCGAGACCTGCGAAACCTGCGGCGGTCACGGCCAGGTGCGCATGCAGCAGGGTTTTTTCTCGGTGCAGCAAACCTGCCCGAACTGTCGCGGCAAGGGCACGACGATCAAGGATCCGTGTAGCAACTGCCACGGCGCCGGTCGGGTGCGGGATCACA
Source organism: Gammaproteobacteria bacterium (assembly GCA_052030825.1). Classification (GTDB taxonomy): domain Bacteria; phylum Pseudomonadota; class Gammaproteobacteria. Next base: position 15,881 of record JBPEYE010000023.1, read on the forward strand.
AATCGCTGTCGGTCGAGGTGCCGGCTGGCGTCGATACCGGCGACCGGATTCGCCTGTCGGGCGAGGGCGAGGCCGGCGAAGCGGGCGCGCCCGCCGGCGACCTGTTCGTGCAGATCCACGTCAAGTCGCACCCGATCTTCCAGCGCGATCACGCCGACCTCTATTGCGAGGTTCCGATCAACATCGTCACCGCGGCGCTCGGCGGCGAGCTCGAGGTACCGAGCCTGAACGGCCGCCTGAACCTGAAGATTCCCGCCGGCACGCAGACCAACAAGCTGTTTCGCATGCGCGGCAAGGGCGTCAAGCCGGTTCGAGGCGGCGCCGTCGGCGATCTGATTTGCCGTGTCGTCGTCGAAACGCCGGTCAATCTGAACGGCGAACAAAAAGAATTGCTTGAAAAACTGGGTGCATCCATGGGTAAATCGGCGAACAAGCACAGCCCGAACGAAAACTCATGGCTCGACAACGTCAAGAAATTCTTCGAAGACATGAAACCCTGAGGTCCCGGTCGTGATCCGGATCGCCATCGCCGGGGCGGCGGGGCGTATGGGGCGCAACCTCACCATTGCCTGCGACGAGGCCGAAGATCTCGAGCTGACCCAGGCGCTGGAACGCGCGGACAGCGCCGCGCTCGGCAGCGATGCCGGCCTGCTGGCCGGCGTCGGCGAGCGTGGCGTCACGATCGTCGACGCGCTCGATCCCGACGCATTCGACGTGCTGATCGATTTCACCCACCCGAGCGCGACCGTCAATCATGTCGAGTTCTGCCGCCGGCACCGCAAGCGCCTGGTCGTCGGCACGACGGGTGGTGGTGCCGACCTCGAAGCCGCGATGCGCGCCGCCGGCGATCAAATCGCGATCGTCTATGCGCCGAACATGAGCGTCGGCGTCAATCTTTGCCTGCAACTGCTCGCGACCGCCGCGACGGTGCTCGGCGATGCGGTCGATATCGAGATCGTCGAGGCGCATCACCGCCACAAGGTCGATGCGCCGTCGGGAACCGCACTGGCGATGGGACGCGTCATCGCCGACACGCTCGGCCGAGATCTCGAGCAGTGCGCGGTTTACGGCCGCGAGGGACAAACCGGCGCGCGCGCGAGAGAGACGATCGGCTTTGCGACGATCCGCGCCGGCGACATCGTCGGCGAACACAGCGTCATCTTTGCCGACGAGGGCGAGCGCATCGAAATCGGCCACAAGGCTACGAGCCGCATGACCTTTGCCCGCGGCGCGCTGCGAGCCTGCCGCTGGGTCACAGGCCAGGATCCGGGACTCTACGCGATGCGAGACGTGCTCGGTATGAGGTGAATTTACTTCAAATAGTTCCTGTAACTATATGAAAACAGATAAATTTACTATATTTCCAGCCATTCATTTACGCAACGGCGAGGTCGTCCGTTTTACCCAGGGCGATCTCGACAATCCGGTCGTCTTTCATTCCGATCCGATCGCCTGCGCCGAACAGTGGATCGAGCAGGGTGCCGAGTGGCTGCACGTCGTCAATCTCGACGCGGCCTTCGACGAGGAGGCGACCCACAACTGGAGCCTGATCGAAAAAATCGCCGGCCTCGACGTCGCGATCCAGTTCGGTGGCGGCATTCGCAGTCTCGACGACGTGCACTGGGCGATGAAATCCGGCATCAAGCGGGTCATCGTCGGCACCACCGCGGTCGAAAACCCGCAAATGGTTGCCGACGCCATCGCCGCCTATGGCGGCGACGCGATCGTACTCGCGCTCGACGCCGACGCGGCCGGCGAAATCAAGACGCACGGCTGGCGGGCCGGTGGCAGCATCCAGGCGACGGCACTCGCAATACAGATGCGCCAACTCGGCGTGACCACCGCGATCCACACCAGTATTCACGTCGACGGTTCGATGACCGGCGCCGACCTCGACAGCTCGGCCGATCTCGCGCGCCTCTCCGGGCTGCGGATCGTCGTCGGCGGCGGCATCGGCACGATGCACGATGTGCGCGATTGCTTCAACCGCGAGGGACTGGTCGGGGTTATCATCGGCAAGGCGCTCTATACCGGAAACGTCAATCTCAGGAAAGCGTTGCGGCTTGCGGCGCGCAAGGATTCGTTCGAGACCAGCCTGCCGAAATGGAAAGCCGACCAGTGCACGCCGTGGAATCGCTTCGGCTACGAGCTGGTCGAACATAACCTGAAAAAACACGTACCGGTCGAATCGCCGCCGCTGCGGGTGCTCGATGCCGGTGGCGGCAATGGCACCGACAGCCTCAAGCTCGCACGCATGAACCATGTTGTCGACCTGGTCGACATCTCGCAGGAAATGCTGAAAGACGCGCGTTCCAATGCCGCGCTCGCCGGCGTCACCGAGCGCCTGCGCACCCACCCGATGGACCTGTTCACGATCCGCAAGAAATTTGCGCCCGAAACCTTCGATCTCGTGCTTTGCCACAACGTCATCCAGTTCGTCGACGAGGCCAGCGCGCTGATCGAAATCATCGCCAAGGTTCTGAAACCGGGTGGCCTGCTGTCATTGATTTCGACCAACCAGTACTCGTTGCCCTATCAGGCGGCGTTTCTCGACGGCGACCTCGACAAGGCCTATGCCCAGCTCGACCAGATGAGTCAGCATAACGCGGTATTCGACATCAACGTGCATGAGTATCGACCCGATGACGTCATCGCCTGGCTCGCCGATCACGGCTTTGCGCTCGAGGCCCACTATGGAATCCGCTGCCTCTACAATTACTGGGGCACCAACGAGCTGAAGGAAGACTCGGCAACCTACCGCAAGTTAAAGCGACTGGAAATGGAGTTTACCGAGCGTGAGCCCTACAAGCTGACCGCGCGCCAGTTCCAGCTGATCGCACGCAAGACCTGAGACGACGAAATCCTCGGACTAGCGCAAGGTCACGAGTTCCTCGGCGCTGGTCGGATGAATGGCGACCGTATCGTCGAAGTCGCGTTTGCACGCGCCCATCGAGATCGCGACCGCGAACCCCTGCAGCATCTCGTCGACTCCGGGGCCGATCATGTGGCAGCCGACGATGCGTTCTTCCTCGTCGACGCAGACGAGTTTCATCGCGGTCGGGACCTCGATGCCGCTGATTGCGTTGTACATGGCGGTAAAGCGCGTTTCATAGACGCTCACCCGGTCGCCGAATTCGGCGCGCGCCTCGTCCTCGGTCTTACCGATCGTGCCGACCGGCGGGTGACTGAATACGACCGTCGGAATCCACTGGTAATCGAGATGACGTTCCGGGTGGCCGCCGTAGAGGCGGTCGGCGAGACGCCGGCCGGCGGCGATCGCGACCGGCGTCAGCGGCGCCCGGCCGGTGACGTCGCCGAGGGCGAAGATGTGCGGCTGGCTCGTGCACTGGTAGGTATCGGTGACGACGAAGCCCCGTTCGTCGACCTCGACGCCGGCCCGCTCGAGGCCCAGCGACGCGCTGTCGGGGTAGCGTCCGATCGCGAAGATTACCTGGTCGACGCCGTCGAGCCCGGTGCCCTGATTATCCTCGAGATCGAAGCGGGCGTCGTCGCGTAGCTTGATCCGCGTAATCTCGCATTCGGTCCGGAGCGCGATACCGCATTTACCCAGTTCCTCGAACAGCACGCTGCGCAAGAGGCCGTCGAATTCGCGCAGTACGTGGCGCTTGCGCAGGAACATCGTGACCTCGCTGCCGAGCGCGTTGAGGACGCCGGCGAGTTCGACCGCGATATAGCCCGAACCGGCGATGGCAACGCGTCGCGGTTGCGCTTCGAGGGCGAAAAAACCGTCCGAGGTGATGGCGTACTCGATGCCGGGC
>JBPEYE010000230.1:0-10684 GCA_052030825.1 Gammaproteobacteria bacterium
TTTCGTTATGACCATTGCCGTACAGCGACGCGGTGTCGAGAAAGGTATGGCCGTGATCGAGCGCGGCGTTCAGCAACATGCCAGCCTCGGCGTCGTCGAGCCGCGGGCCGTAACCCGACGACACGTTCATGCAACCGAAGCCGATCGCGGAGACGGTGAAAGGTCCGAGTTGGCGTTGTTGCATCGATACTCCCGCGTGTTGCGGCGTCAATGATAACCAAAGCCCTTCACGAATCCGAGCCCGGCAGATCGTCCTGTCGAAACAGGCAGACGCGTACGCGGTTGTCGCGGCCGCGCACGTCGACTTCGACCACGCGGTCGGGCGGGCAGGCGATGCCCTCGCGTTCGAGCGTCTCGAGCGACACGATCAGATCGCAGCCGAGGGTCTTGGTCTGCGCCTCGAGGCGCGCGGCGATATTGATGTTGTCACCGACCGCGGTCAGCAGCGGCGTGCGCGGCGGACCCATCGTGCCGACGATCGCGTCGCCGCCGTGGATGCCGATACCCATGCTGATCGCCTCGCCGAACTCGCCCTGCAATTGCGCGTTGAGCCGGCCGACGCGTTCGAACATGTCGCCTGCGCCGGCGAGCGCATCGCCACAGGCATTCGCCTTGCGGCCGGGGTCGAGGCCGTAGAGCGCCATCAGGCCGTCACCGGCGAACTGCGCGTAGTGGCCATGCGACGCCTTCAGCGCCGCCGAAAGCTCGGTAAAGAAGCGGTTGAGGATGAAGACCACGTCGTAGGCGAGCACGCGCTCGCCGAGGCGGGTCGAGTTGCGCATGTCGACGAACATCGCGACGACGTATTCCTCGTGACCCTGTACCCCGCCGGCATGGCGCAGGGTTTTGCCGAGCGTTTGCCCCGGCTCGATCAGCGGCGTGATCACGAGGTCGGCGCGCGGATGGAGCTGGCAGGCGAGGCGCACGTCGCCGGGTGCGCCGATGCGCGCGAGCGCACTGGCCTCGAGCTCGTTGGGCGGGTGCAGCTGCTCGGCGCCGTCGCCGACCCGCACCCGGCAGGTGGTGCAGCGCGCGCGCCCGCCGCAGACCGACGCGTGGGGTACGCCCGCGTTGCGCAGGGCTTCGAGCAGCGACACGCCGGCGAGCGCGCGTATTTCATCTTCGTCCGGGTGAATGATCGTGTAGGCGCCGGCGCGCGCCTGCCACCAGATGCGCAGCTGGCGCGCAATCAAGACCGCCAGCAGCAGCGCGGCCATACCGATCCAGGCCTGCGATTCGAGCGCGCGCAGGAACTCGACGTCTTCGCGCGCCATCGCGCTGCTCGCGGCGTAGATTTCGTCGAGCCGAGCCGGATCGTCGATCCACGTGGCCGCCTGCTTGAGCATGCTGAATGCGCCGGCGTAGGCGAGCACCGGAATCAGCAACGCGGCGGCGTAGCCGAAGTAGAAATATCGCCGATAGCCCTGTCTGATCCGCAGCCAGTAGTGCAGGCCGATCACCAGGTGAAACCAGACCACCGCGACGAGCAAACCGATCTTGAGGATGAATTCGGGCTTCAACAAGACCGAAGTCATGACGTAGTAGTAATTGGGGTCGATGTTTCCGAGCAGGTCGAAACCGCGGTTGCCGATCGCGTGGCCGGCGAGCAGCGGCAGGATCGACAAGCCGAGCAGCATTTGCGCCCACTGCCAGGCCGTCATGCGCAGGCTCGAGCGGCGGTAGAGCGCGCGCAACGCGATCGCCGCGTGGAAGGTCAGCGAGCCGTAAAGCAGAATCAGGCCGGGCAGCGTCTGGTAGACCGCGCCGACGGTTTTTCGGTAAGCCTCGGCCGCTTCGATCGAAACGATGCCGAACGCATGATTGACCAGGTGCTGCACGACGTAACCGGCGAGAATCAATCCGGTCACGAGGCGGAGTCGCGCTTCGACGAGTTTCATTGGCGGCCACTATAATCGCAATCCGTCACCGGGTATAGAATAAAGCCGGGCCAAACGCGGCAGCGCGCCCCGGATAATTCTGTTACCCTCCGGGTCGTCGTCCGGATGCCGATCGAATCACCGACTACACCTGTCGAATGCAAGCTTGCCGATGAGTCGCCAGACCCGACTTTCCTCGAAGCCGCCCGCGGCGGTCTCGGCGCTGGCCTTGTACCTGCAGCCGCGCCTGCTAATCGTCTTCGTCATGGGGTTTGCCAGCGGCCTGCCGCTGGCGCTGTCGAGCGCGACGCTGTCGTTCTGGCTGGCCGAGGCCGGCGTCGCGCTCGCCGCGATCGGTCTGTTCGCGCTGGTCGGTACGCCGTACAACTTCAAGTTCGTCTGGGCGCCGTTCATCGATCGCGTGCCGCTGCCGGTATTGACACGCGTGTTCGGCCGGCGCCGTTCGTGGATGCTCCTGATCCAGGTCGCGCTCGCGCTCGCAATCATTGTGCTCGCGTTCTCGTCGCCCGAGACGACGCCGCTGGTGACCGCGGTCTGCGCACTCGCGGTGGCATTCTTTTCGGCCAGCCAGGACATCGTCATCGACGCCTACCGGATCGAGATCCTCGACCCGGACGAGCAGGGCGCGGGCGCGGCGATGACCCAGGCCGGCTACCGCCTCGGCGCGATCGTCGCCGGCGCCGGCGCGCTGTTTCTCGCCGACGCGATCGACTGGCCGCTCGCCTACCTGGTGATGGCCTTGCTGGTCGGCATCGGTATGCTTGCGGCGATCCTGGCGCCGGACCCCGAGCGTCGCCGGCCGGAACTCGCGGTCGCCGACAGCGGCGGCGGACTGCGCGCGATGGTGGTCGATCCGTTCATCGAGTTTTTCCAGCGCAATAACCTCACGACCGCGTTGATCATTCTCGGCTTCATCCTGCTGTACAAGTTCGGCGACGCCTACGCCGGCGTCATGGCCTACCCGTTTTATTACGAGATGGGATTCACCAAGTCCGAGGTCGCGACCGTCAGCAAGGTTTTCGGCGTGATCATGACCGTTGTCGGCGTATTCCTGGGCGGGCTGATCGTCAAGCGCTACGACATCATGCCGAGCCTGCTCGGCTGCGGAATTCTACAAATGCTGTCGAACCTGATGTACGCGGCGCAGTCGGTCGCCGGCCACGACGTGCAGTTCCTGTACTTCACGATCGGCATCGAGAACCTGTCCGGCGGCATGGGTTCGTCGGCGTTCGTCGCTTATCTCTCGGTGCTGTGCAACACGTCGTATACCGGCACGCAGTTTGCGCTGTTCACGTCGTTTATGGCCTTCGGTCGCACGCTGCTGTCGGCGTCGAGCGGCTGGGTCGTCGAGCTGACCGGCTGGTTCGATTTTTTCCTGATCTCGACGCTGGTCGCGCTGCCCGGATTGCTGTTACTGTTGTGGATGATGCGTAATTTACCCATGTCGATGCAGGCGAGCCGGCCAACCGTAGCCGCAAGCGCTGCGCAAGGAGGAGGACCATGAGATACCTGTTACTGATTGCCATGCTGTGTTACCTGCCGCCCGCGCCGGTCGTCGCGCAGGACGGCGAGCGCGAAATCACGCCGCTCGGCGACGGCCTGTACCGGTTTCGCAACCGCTTTCACGTCAACATCGTCGTTGTCACCGGCGCCGGCGTCGTCGTCACCGATCCGATCAATGCCGATGCCGCCGGCTGGCTCAAGGGCGAGATCGGCAAGTTGACGTCGCAGCCGATCACCCACCTGATCTACAGCCACAGCCACGGCGACCACGCTTCCGGCGGTAAGGCCTATGGCGATGTGCCCAACGTGATCGCGCACGCCAACGCGCCCGACGCGATCGATGGCGTGCGCCCGACGATTCGCTTCAGCGAGGAAATGAGCCTGGTCGTCGGCGACAAGACCTTCGAGCTGACTTATCTCGGTCCCGGTCACGGTACGGACCTGATCGCAATGGTCGTGCGCCCGAACAACGTCGCCTTCGTCGTCGACGCGGTCAGCGCCAGGCGCCTGTTCTACCGCGACTTCCCGGGCGCCAACGTCGACCACTGGATCGAGCAGGTCAAGGTCGTCAACACGCTCGATTTCGACGTATTCGTCGGCGGCCACGGGCCGGTCGGCGACAAGGCCGACGTCGCCTCCGGTCTGCGCTACCTGCGCGAGCTGCGCGCCGCGGTGCTCGAGGGCTTGCGCGCCGGGGTTTCGGTTGACGATATGAAAAAGGGCCTCGATCTCGACAAATACAAGGACTGGGCTTCGTACGAGCAGTGGCGCGATCTCAACATCGAGGGCATGGCGCGATCGCTGCGCGAGTCCGGCGCGCTATAGGGCAGGATTCGATCGCCGAGGAACGCGACGGACATGCGCGGCGTGAAACTGCCGTCGGGGCGCGAAATGCCGGTGTTCGGCCTCGGTACCTGGCGCATGGGCGAACACCGCGAGCGCTTCGCGCGCGAAGCCGACGTCATCCGCGCCGCGCTCGACCTCGGCATTCGACTGCTCGATACCGCCGAGATGTACGGCGAGGGCGGTGCCGAAAAGGTCATCGGCGAGGCGATTCGCGGTCGTCGCGACGACGTTTACCTCGTCAGCAAGTTCTACCCGCACAATGCCGGTCGCAGCGGCGTCGTCGAGGCCTGCGACCGCAGCCTGCGGCGCCTCGATTGCGACTCGATCGACCTCTACCTGCTGCACTGGCCGGGCAGCGTGCCGCTCGAGCAAACCTTCGCGGGCCTGCACGAGTTGCAGGCCGCGGGCAAAATCCGGGACTACGGCGTCAGTAATTTCAACCGGGACGATCTCGAATCGATTCCGGCTGCGGATCAGGCGCTGCTCGGCTGCAACCAGGTGTTCTACAACCTTGCGCACCGCGAAGTCGAATGGCAGGTCGCCGGCTGGTGCCGCGAGCGTGGCGTGCCGCTGATGGCGTATTCACCGCTCGACCAGGCGAGCGGCATGCTGCGCTCGGCGGCGCTCGCCGACGTTGCGGCGCGGCACGATGCGACGCCGGCACAGGTCGCGCTGGCGTGGCTGCTGCAAATGCCGGACACCGTCGTCATCCCGAAGTCGTCGCAACTCGAGCGGATTCGCGAAAATCTCGGTGCGCTCGAAATCCGGCTCGACGCGGCCGATCTGGCCGCGCTCGACAAAGCCTATCCGCCGCCTTCCGAACCGGTTCGCCTCGGCATGCGTTGAGCGGCGCCGAAACCCGGGCGATGATGCTGATCGTTATTCCGGGCGTTAAGTAAATCGCGTTGCTGCCGATATATTCCGCAGTGGCACCCGTCGCCGTATCACGGCCAGGACTGATTCGTGAAAAAGCCCGAAATTCCCGCGGATGAAAACGAGCGGTTGGAAGACCTGCGGTCGCTGCGCGTACTCGATACCGCGCCGGAAGAACGTTTCGATCGCCTGACCCGCGTTGCCAGTAAAGTGTTCGACGTTCCGATCGCGTTGGTCAGCCTGGTCGACGAGAACCGCCAGTGGTTCAAATCGATAATCGGTCTCGACGTGTTGGAGACGCCACGCGACGTTTCCTTTTGCGGACATGCCATTCTCGGCGACGATCTCTTCGTCGTCGAAAACGCGCGCGAGGATCTGCGATTTGCCGACAATCCGCTCGTTACCGGGCCGCCCCGGATCCGTTTCTACGCGGGGGTACCGTTGCGCTACATGTCGGGCAGCAAGATCGGCACGCTGTGCGTGATCGATCGCGTGCCCCGTGTCCTCGACGGCGAAGGTCGTCAGTTACTGCGCGACCTCGGCGAGATGGCCGAAAGCGAGATCAATGCCATCCAGCTGGCGACGATCGACGAACTGACCCGGATTTCCAACCGCCGTGGATTCATGACGCTGGCGCAAAACAGCCTCAGTTTGTGTGCGCGCCATAATGCGCCGGTCTCGCTGGTGTATTTCGACCTCAACGAGTTCAAACCGATCAACGATCGCTTCGGTCACGCCGAGGGTGATCGAGCGCTGGTCGCGTTCGCCTACCTGATGCGCAAGACGTTCCGCGATTCCGACGTCTGCGCGCGGCTCGGCGGCGATGAATTCGCGGTGTTGCTGACCAACACGCCCGGTCAGCATGCCGCCGAAATCGTCGCTCGCTTTCGCGCGCAAATCGATTTTTACAATCGGGAGTCGAAACGCGGGTACGAGATCGGGTTTTCCGAGGGCATCGTCAGTCCACGCCCCGGACGGTACTTTTCGGTCGAGGAGATGCTCGAACAGGCCGACCGGCTGATGTACGGCCACAAAACCCGGCAGCTACCGGTCCTGGGACGCAGCGAACAGGGCTGAATCGGCCCGGGCCTGCCCGCGCCCTTCGATCGCGTCGGGCGGCTACGATGCGGGCGGGATTTGGTGCATACTGGCGCTCTCGCCCGAACCCGGAATCCCGCTATGAATCTCATACCTCGCCGGCAGAAGCTGCGCAACGTCCTGCAAGGTCGTCGCTGTATCCAACCCGGTTCGGTTTTCGACCCGCTGTCGGCGCGCGCGGCCGAGAATCTCGGCTTCGAGGCCGGCATGTTCGCCGGTTCGATCGCGTCGCTGACGGTGCTCGGCGCGCCCGACCTGATCGTGCTCACGCTGTCCGAATTCGCCGCGCAGGCGCAACGCATCTGCCGCGCCGGCGAACTGCCGCTAATCGTCGACGCCGACCACGGTTACGGCAATGCGCTCAACGTCAAGCGCTGCGTCGAGGAGCTCGAAACCGCGGGGGTTGCCTGCCTGACGATCGAGGATACGTTGTTGCCGCGCCGCTTCGGCAGCGAGCGCACCGAGTTCGTTTCGATCGACGAAGGCGTCGGCAAGATGAAGGCGGCGCTTGCCGGGCGCCAGGATCCCGAGCTGATCGTGCTCGGGCGCACCAGCACGGTCGGCGTCACCGGCGTCGACGACGCGATCGCCCGCGCCGGCGCCTACCTCGACGCCGGTGTCGACGGCATCATGTTCGTCGGCGTGCAAACGCGCGACGAACTCGAGGCGATCGCGGCACGCATCGATGCGCCGATCATGCTCGGCGGTTCGGGTGCCGAGCTGAAGGATCCGGACTATCTCGCCGAGTGCGGCGTGCGCATCAGCCTGCAGGGACACCAGCCGTTCATGGCCGCGGTGCAGGCGATGTATGCGACGCTCGCGGCGCTGCGCGACGGCACGCCGCCGGACCAGTTGACCGCAATCGCAAGCCCCGAGCTGATCGCCGACTTGACCCGTAACGCCGACTATCGCGTCTGGCAGGACGATTTTCTGACCTGAGCGCTTTCAGGCCTGGGCGAAGTACTGTTCGAGGAAGGTTGCGAACGGCACCGAGTCGGAGGCTTCGATTTCGCGCTGGCGAGCGATCGATTCGCGCGCGGCGGTCTCGTACATGGCCTGCTTTTCGGCTTCCAGCGGGCGCTCGAGGAACCACTGCTGGTGCTCGTGCGACTTGCGCAGCGCGAAGTGATAGAACTCTTCCTTGTTCTCCGCCATCTCGGCGAGCATGCGCGCCGACGGCGTCAGCTCGGGATTCGCGATCTTGGCGCGCTGGCGCTGCAGCGCGTCGCAGTAATGATGGATTTCGTTGTCCTGGTCGAGCAGATCGCAGCCGGCCTGCATCGCGTCGAAAATGTCGCGCGCCCAGTCGCGCAGCGGCACCGGTTTGCCGTCGCGAACCAGGCGCAGCTCGGGGTCGCGCCCGCGCTCGGCGACGAGATTGAGGTTGTGGCGGATGTCGGCGAGTTCGTTGCCGGTGTAGGGCGCGCTCGGTGAAAGCAGGCTGAACAGCAGAAAGGATTCGAGAAAGCGCATCTGTTCCTCGCTGATGCCGAGCGGTTCGTAGGCGTTGACGTCGAGCGAGCGGATTTCGAGGTAGGCGACGCCGCGCTTTTTCAGCGCCAGCGTCGGCTTTTCCTCGCCCTGGAGAATCTGTTTCGGCCGAACGCTGGAGTAGTACTCGTTTTCGATCTGCAAAATGTTCTCGTTGAGCTGCTGCCACTCGCCATCGCGCACCAGGCCGATCGCCTGGTACTCGGGGTAGGGCGTCGTGATCGCATCGGTGAGGCTGTCGACGTAGCCGGTGAGGCTGTTGTAGTCGACATCGATACCGGCCTCGTCTTCCTTGCTGTTCTGGTAACCGATGTCGCCCATGCGCAGCGACGTGGCGTAGGGCGCGTAGTAGGAGTAATCGAACCATTTTTCGAGCGATGTCGGCGACGCTCCGAGAAACGACGCGCAGATTGCCGGCGACGCGCCGAACAGGTAGGGCACCAGCCAGCCGCAGCGCAGCAGGTTGCGAACCATTCCGAGGTAGGACTCGGAAATGAAGGTTTGCGGGTCGCGGTCATCGCCGAGCAGATCCTGGTAGAGATGCCAGAATTCCTCGGGATAGGAATAGTTGAAATGCACGCCGGCGATTGCCTGCATCATGCGGCCGTAACGATGCCCGAGCCCGCGACGGTAAGCGGTCTTCATCTGCGCCGCGTTCGACGTGCCGTACTGCGCGAGCGGAATGCTGTCGTCGCCGGCGACGACGCAGGGCATGCTCGTCGCCCAGAGGATCTCGTTGTCGAGCTGGGCGTAGACGAAACGCTGGGTGTCGTCGAGAAACGCGAGGGTCTCGCCGAAGCGGTGAAACGGCGGCGTCACCAGCTCGAGCAACGCCTCGGAATAGTCGGTCGTGATCCACGGGTGCGTCAATGCCGAACCGAGACCGGGCGGATGGGGCGTTTGCGCGATACCGCCGTCGGCGGCGACCCGCAGGCTCTCTTTTTCGAGCCCGACGCGGCGTCCCTGCAAGACGCGCCGGATGTCGCAGTGCAGGAGCCGCGCGGCGCGTGCTTCGATTTCGGAATTCAACGATCAGTCCAGCGTTCGGTCCGGGCGCCAGTTTGCATTATTCGAGGTACAAAGTGAAATTAATCGCGCCGTACTGTTCGCGATCGGGCTGGCCGTCGAATTCGCGGCTGCGCAGCATCTGGCTGAAGGCGATGCGAACCTCGTCCCATTGCAGCGCGATGCCGAGCTGCAGGTCGCCGACCAGCGGGCGCTTGTCGACGCTGTGGCTGTCGACGATGGTGTTACCGTCGAGGAAAATATTGTGGGCGACCGCGCGCAACTCGATGCCGCCGAACAGATACCAGCAGTCGTGGAGCTGCGGGTTGAAAGCCGGGAGGCCGGGAAAGCCGGGCTTGATCGACGGCGGTCCGACGTCGTCCTTGAGATGCGTACCCCAGCGCGCCATGAAGCCCGCCGCGGCATAGGTGTAGACGTTGCCGAGGCGAAGATTCGCGTGCAGGCTGAATTCGCTCTGGCGCGGACCATCGAGGGCGAACAGATACCGCCATTTGTGGATATAGGTCGCGCTGAGGCCGAGTTCGTTTTCGAGCTGGTTGTCCCAGCCGCGTGGATCGTCGGAACCGGTCAATTCGTGGATCAGTTCCTGGGTTTCCTCGGCGAGCGATGCCGGGCCGACCAGTCCGATTGTCAGAATCAGGCCGTTGATCTGCTCGTAGTCGCCCGCGTCGAGGTAGCGGTGGCCGATAAAGGTTTCGGCGTAGAGAAAACCGGCGTAGGGCCGGTCGTCCTCGACCAGCTCGGGGGTTTCGATGTCTTCCGGCGTGAAAACCTGTTGCCCGATGTGGTAACCGAAGAAACCGGTGTCGCCCGTGCGATAAAACGGCATCGAATCGGCAAATCGGAGCAGCGCGCTCGGCGGTCGCGCCGACGACGAGAAACTGAGCTGCCAGCCGCTGGTGTAAAAACGATCGCTGTTGTCACCCCACAGGTCGTTCTCGAGCTGCAGGCTCCAGAATCCCTCGCCGCGGTGCGCCGCGGTGGCGGTCGACGGCAGCAGCGCCATCGCCAGCAGGACCACTGCCAGCGTCGGCAAGCGCCGCCCGCCGCTTGGCGGTAACCCCTTCAAGAGGGCTCCCGCACTCCGGCGCGCGCGCGCGCGACAATGCCGCTCAGGCAGCCGACGTTACCGGCGGCGCGGGTCAGCTCGTCGGTCGGCGTCGTCAGGCACTCGATGCCGAGATCCTCGAAGTAGCCCTGTACCCGCGGCAGACCGGCGACCATCAGGATTTTACGCGGCGCGAGGGTCACGAAATTGATTCCGCGATAGCTTTGCGGGTCGTCGTCGAACGGCGGGAACGCGACCCGGTAACCGCGCGTCTCGAGCGCGCGCACGGTGCGGTAGGGGGTGCGCCGCGGCCAGCAAATTGCGAGGTCGCGGTCGACGATGCGCAACAGGCTCATGAAATGCATCAGGCCGAAGGGTATGTCGACCGCGATCACGGTGGCGCCGAGTTCGGCGAGCAGGCCGCGAATCTGTTCGATCGCGGCATCGTTGGTGCGCAGGCCGCGGCCGATCATCGCGGTTTCGTGATCGAGCCACATCAGGTCGGCGCCTTCGAAGAGCGCGCCGCCAGTGAGGGTTTTCAGAATGGGTACACCGAGCGCGGCCAGGCGCTGCGCGATGCGGCGTTCCTCGCCGGCGCGCACGGTCGACGCCGGCCGCGCGAGGATCGCTCCCTGCGGCGTCATCACGAACAGGTCGGCGCAGAACATCAGGTTGGGTTCGCAGGGGCCGTCGGGTGCGACTTCGTGAACGACGACGCCGGCGCCGCGGTAGGCTTCGGCCATCGCCGCGTGTTCTTCGCGCGCCCGCCCGAGGTCGACCGGCGCCAGCATCTGCGCCGCCTCGGGGTCGGCGCTCGCGGCTTCGAGTTCGGCCCCCGGGCAATGCAGCAACACCGATCGCAGCGGACGCCACTCGGAATCGATGCCGCAGTCGGCCCAGA
>JBPEYE010000231.1:0-1856 GCA_052030825.1 Gammaproteobacteria bacterium
CAATGACCGCCTGTCGGACATCCAGTTCGCGGTGGTCTACTTCGTCCGCGATTGGACCCAGGTCTCGCCGCGCAAGATTCGCAACCAGTACGGCGACGAAGAATCGAACATCGTCATCGCCGACGATGCGATCACGTTCACACGCAGCGGCTGGAGCAACCTGCTCGGCGCCCGCCGCAGCACCCTGCAGCGCGTGCAGTACCGCGTCGAGGACGAACGCCTGGTGCGTTACTACTGGCGCTCGCTCGACCAGGGCATCGGCGAGACGCCGATCCGGATGGTCATGCTCGACGACGTCGAGCGCCTGGAGATTCTGTTTCAGAACGCGCTCGGCCAGCCGATCCGCCGCTGGCCGCCGGACGCCAACCCGTCGGGCGGTTACCCGATCCTGCTGCAGCTGAGCCTCGAGTTACCCGATATCGGCGCGATCAATCGCCTGCTGGAGGTGCCCGATGGCGTACTCTAGCCCGCGGCGCCAGCGCGGCGTGGCCTTGCTGCTGTCGGTGCTGATCGTCGTCATCGCGACCGCGATCGCGGTCGAAATCGTGCACGAGGAGAAGTTCACGATTCGCAAAACCGCGCACATCCAACTGATGGATCGCGCCAGCCTCTACGCCGTCGGCCTCGAGGACTGGGCGCGGGTCTACCTCGCCGAGGACCGCGAGGAATCCGACATCGACAGCCTCGACGAATACTGGGCCAAGGGTATCCCCGGCCTGCCGATCGAGGGCGGCTACCTCACCGGTTACATGGAAGACGAGCAGGCCAGGTTCAATCTCAATTCGCTGCCGGGCTCGGAAGTTGCCCTCGAGCGCTTCGAACGCCTGTGCGACAACCTCGGCGTCGACAAGCGCTTCATCCCCGCGCTGATGGACTGGATCGATACCGACTTCGAGATCCGCTATCCCGACGGCATGGAGGAGGGCTATGACAGCTACCGCGTCGCCAACCGGGAAATGGCCGATGTCAGCGAATTATTGCTGGTCCACCAGGTAACGCCCGAGATTTACGATAAACTCAAGGCTCATGTCACCGCCTTGCCCGCCAGCGCCACGATGAACGTCAACACGATGTCGGCTACCGTGTTCGAGAGCCTCGGCGAAAACCTCGACGTGACCCGCTTCATCGAGGAGCGCGAGGATGACGCCTACGACGGCGTCGAGGATTTCATCGAACGCCTGCAGCTGCCAATCGAGGTCGAGGGACTGTCGACCGACACGCGATATTTTCGTGCCCACGGCCAGGTCGTGCAGGGCGAGCAGATCCTCAACCTGAGGTCGCTGATCTACCGCGACGCCGAGGGCAAGACCGTGATCCTGAATCGCACGCTGGGGCTGTTCTGATGGAGCGGCTGCTGGTTCATTTCGCCAACGCCGACCTCGCGGATTTCCGCTGGGCGCGGCACGACGACGCAAGCGCCGCGCCGCTCGTCTGGCATTACGCCGGCGCCGGCGATCTCGCCGAGGCGGCGAAGCAGAACCCGTTGCCGGCAATCCTGATCGTGCCGCAGCAGTGCGTCTACCTGACGCGGGTCGAGTTGCCCGAGAAAGCCGGTCGGCAGGTGCTGGCCGCGGTCGAGTACCAGGTCGAGGACCAGCTCGCGCAGGACATCGAGTCACAGCATTTCGCGCTCGGCGACCCGGGGCAAAACCCGATCGCGATCGCGGTGGTCGAGCGCGAAATCATGGATACCTGCCGCGCGCTCGCGCAGGGATTCGGCCTGCGCGTGCAGCGCATCGTGCCGGAATTGTTCCTGTGCCCGTGGAGTGCCGAAGACGGCATCGCCCTGACCGAGGGCTACGACGGTTGCCTGCTGCGTTACGGCGCTTACCGCGGGCTGAAGTGCAGCGCGGCGG
>JBPEYE010000232.1:0-4870 GCA_052030825.1 Gammaproteobacteria bacterium
GCGCTTGCGGACGCGCGCGAAGTAACGCGCGCCGCCGCGAATACTCTGCCCCGGATCGAGCCGGTTCTTGACTTTCATCTGCTTCGCCGTCGTCAGGGTCAGCATCATCAGGCCGCGCACGCCGGTCGGCGAGCGCGCGCGTGCGTTCCACAGCGATTCCTGGTACCCGATCGCGGCCAGCAGGCGCCAGTCGAGATCGACTTCGGCGGCGGCCTCGCGGAACATTGCCTCGTAGCGCGGCAAATGCGTCTCGATACGCTTGGCGAAGGTGCGCGTGTCGGAATAATTGAAGCGCGCCACGTGGCTGTAGTGGCGGTGGACGAGCTGATCGAGCCGGCCATCGGCATCGATCTCGGTGAAGAAGGCGTCGAGCGCGCGCGCGAGGCTGTCGTCGGCCCCCGGGTTGTAGGCCCAGCGCAATTGCCGCGGTTGGCCGAGTTCGAACGCAATCCGCAGTTCGGGGAAAAAGCGCCGCTGCAGGGCAAGATCGTGCGAGGCCACGATCGCATAGTCGACCTCGCCGGTGTCGACCTGTTCGATCAATTCCTCGGCGCCGATGTCGTCGGCTTCGATCCATGTCAGCCCGGGATGTTCTTGCTGCAATTCGTGCAGCAGTCGCGCCTGGTCGGTACCGGCGATGACCTTGAGCCGGCCACCGACCAGATCACCGACCGCGCGCGGCCGGTCGGCGCGAAACTTGCGGTAGATCACCTGGTTGGTGACCTCGTAGTAGCGTGGGCCGTAGGCAACCGAGCGGCTGTAGACGGATTCGCCTTCCGACAACCCGGCGGCGACCAGTTCGCCGCTGTCGAACAGCAGCTCGGTGTAGAGTTCGGCAAAGCTCGGCACCGTCTTGATACGCGCCTTGACGCCGATCGAATCGGCGAACCAGGTCGCGAGCTGGTATTCGAAACCGTTGGGTCCGTCGACGTCCTGGTAGTAGGTCGTCGCGCTGTTGAGGGTCAGCACGTCGATGTACCCGCGGCGCTCGATTTTCTCCACGGCCGTCAACGCGCTGCGGTCGAGGCCCGGCGAGATGATCAGAATCGTCATCACCGCGAGCCCGGCGAGCACGCCGGAGACCAGCTGGATGCGGTGGGCGACGGGGCTCAGCTCGACCATTGGCTAGACCCGCCGCGGCTGTGGATCAGGCGCGACGCGTGAAGACCCACTCGTCGGTGTTCGAGAGTTCGGCATTGTAGGCATATCCGTCGCGGTTGAAATCCTTGAGTCCCTCGGGGTCGTCGATGCGCTCGTCGATGACGAAACGCGCCATCGCGCCGCGTGCCTTCTTGGCAAAGTACTGAATGAAGCGGTACTGGCCGTTGCGATAGTCGCGAAACGCCGGTGTGACGATGCGCGCGCCGAGTGCCTTTGGCTTGACCGCCTTGAAGTACTCGTTGGACGCGAGGTTGATCAGCGTGTTCGACTCCGATTGTTTTAGCGCTTTCTTGAGCGCCGCGGTGAGGCGTCCGTCCCAGAACTGGTATAAATTGCTGCCGGCGTCGGTTTCGAGGCGCGTGCCCATCTCGAGCCGGTAGGGTTGCATCAGGTCGAGCGGACGCAGCAGGCCATAGAGCCCGGAGAGGATGCGCAGGTGGTCCTGGGCGAAGGCGATGGCGTCGGCATCCATCGAGTAGGCATCGAGGCCGAGGTAGACGTCGCCCTTGAACGCGAACAGCGCCTGGCGCGCGTTGTCCGGCTTGAACGGCGTCTTCCAGCGGCGAAAACGCGCGTGATTGAGTTCGGCGAGTTCGTCGCTGACCTGCATCAGCTTGCCGATCTCGGCGGACGACAACTCGCGCAGGCGGCGGATGAGCTGGCGTGACTGGGTCAGGTGCGCGGGCTGGCTGAATTCCGCGGTCGTGGTCGGGGTTTCGAAATCGAGGGTTTTGGCCGGTGAAATGACGCTGAGCATGGGACTTCGACTGCAAAAAAAGGCGCATATTACCAGATTATTCGGCGCTATTTCGGGGAATTCGGTGGCCCCCGGGCACGCGCCGCGGTTTTGCATTCGCGCGGTATCTGGCAGAGAATCGGGCGGCATACTTTTACGCTGTCAACCGCAACGCAGTCAACGATGAGCGAATCCACGCAGGCAACGCTCGATTCGACCCAATATCGGCGCGAATCGATCCTGCACTACGAACAGATCTACGGCCGCGACTTCGTCAGCCCCGGGGGCGTCGAGCTTGCGCGCGAACTGATCGCGAACCTCGATCTCGCGCCCGGTGCGCGTGTGCTCGATGTCGGCTGCGGGCTCGGCGGCAGCGCGTTCGTGATGGCGCGCGAATTCGGATTCGTCGTCGACGGCATCGATTTGTCGCGCAACATGCTCGCGATCGCCGCGGAAAAACTCGCCGCCTACGGTCTTGGCGATCGCGTCGAATTGCGTTGCGGCGATTGCCTCGAGCTCGACGCCGATGGCGTCTACGACGCGGTCTACAGCCGCGACGTGTTTTTGCATATTGCCGACAAACCACGTCTGTTCGACGTGTTGTCGCGAGCCCTGCGACCCGGCGGCCAGCTGTTGTTCACCGATTATTGCGGTGGTCCCGAACCCTGGAGCGACGAATTCACGGCCTACGTCGACGCCCGGGGGTATCATCTGCAGACGATCGACGACTATGCCGATCTGCTGCGTGCGGCCGGTTTCGATGCGGTTCGCGCCGAAGACTGGACGGCGCGCTTCGTTTCGATTCTCGAGCGCGAACTCGGGCGCATCGGCGAACTGGACCTCGACGCGGCCGCGCGCGAGACACACGCGGCGAGCTGGCGCGCCAAGCTCGAGCGCGCGCGTTCGGGCGATCACCGCTGGGGGTTGTGCCGCGCGGTCCGGCCGCCGGCTGTCGGAGACTGAGGAGAAGACGCGTGAGCGACGACAAAGACTCATTGCACGCGGCATTGACCGCGATTTCCGGATTCGAGGGCCTCGCGCCCGCCGATTACGCCTACGAGCGTCTTGGCGGCCTGACCAACCTGGTTTATCGTGTCGACACCGGCGACGGCCGGTACGTGCTGCGCATCCCGGGCAAGGGCACCGAGGATTACATCGACCGCGAAGTCGAGATGCACAACGCACGGGTCGCGGCGCGGGCCGGCGTGTCGGCCGAGGTCATCCACGCCGACCCGGCGAGCGGCATCCTGCTGACGCGATTCATCGACGATAGCGTCACGATGACGCCGGCCGCGTTCGCCGAGCGCCCCGGGTCGCCGGCACGCGCCGGCCGGGCGCTCAGAAAAATGCACGACTGGCACGAACCGTTCGAATTTCGCTTCGAGCTGTTCGCGATGATCGACGATTACCTGAAGATCCTCGCCGAGCGCCGGGCCGAGCTGCCGGCCGGCTATCACGATGTCGTCGACGCGGCGCAGCCGGTGCGCGCCGCGCTCGAGCGTAACCCGGTGAAACTCGCGCCGTGCCACTGCGATCCGCTATGCGAAAATTTTCTCGACACGGGAGAGCGCATGTGGGTCGTCGACTGGGAATACTCGGGGATGAACGATCCGCTATGGGATGTCGGCGACCTGTCGGTCGAGGGCGGATTCGACGCGGCGCAGGACGCCGAATTGATCGAAGCCTGGTGCGGCGGCGAGCCGCGACCGGCGGAGGTCGGCCGCATGGTGATTTACAAGGCGATGTGCGACCTGCTGTGGACGCTGTGGGGCCTGATCCAGCACGCCGACGACAACCCGGCCGAGGACTTCTGGGCCTACGCGGTCGGGCGTTTCGAACGCTGCCAGGCGCTGATGGGCACGGCCGACTTCGACCGCCACCTGCGCGCCATCGACGAAAAGTAGCGCCGCCGCGCCGATACCCAGGTTTGGTCGTTACGGCCTCGAGCGGGGGTGCTGCCCTAACTTCGTCATTGCGGCCTCGAGTCGCAATCCATCCCGCGAACCGCGATGATTGCGGCCGGGCTGCGCCCGGGTGAAGCAAGCGGAATCCGCGGGATGGATCCCGGCCTGCGCCGGGATGACGAGCGCTAACGGGATAACGGAAAATTTTTTGTCATTGCGGCCTCGAGCCGCAATCCATCCAGAAGTCTTTCCCGATAGTAGGTGCGCAAAGCGCCGCGCGCTTCCCGGCCGAGACGGGTGCGGCCGGAAGGATGGATCCCGGCCGGGCCGCGCAGGCATTCGCCGGGATGACGAAGTAACCGCGTCATTGCGGCTTCGCATAGGCTCACTCCGCGCCGACCGCGGCGTTGCGCGAATCGGGATAGATCACGTCGACGCCGGCGTCGCGCATCCGCGCGGCGATGCTCGCCGGCGGCGGGCGGTCGACGACGACGAGGTCGATCGCGTCGAAGTCGCAGACCTGGATGAAGTTCGGATTGCCGAACTTGGTATGGTCGGCGACGACGATCGTCTGTTTCGCCTGCGCGATGACCGCGCGCGAGAACTCCGCTTCCTCGAGGTGGTAATCCATGAAGCTGCCGCTCTCGGTGATGCCGCCGATCGACAGGATTGCATAGTTGACGTGGAACTGGCGCACGAACTCGATCGCCGCCGAGCCGAAAGTCGCCCAGTCGTCGGGGCGCAGCGCGCCACCGCACAGGTGCACGCGGTTGCTCGGTTCGCGCGCCAGCGTACGCGCGATTTCGGTGCAGTTGGTGACCACCGACAGCTCGCGATGATCGCCGAGCGCGCGCGCGACGTAGGCCGTCGTCGAGCCGGTGTCGAGCATGATCGAATCGCCGTCGCGGATAATGTCCGCCACCAGCGCCGAGATCGCCTGCTTGGCTTCGACCTGCTCGTGCATGCGTTTTTCGAACGGCGGCTCGGGCTCTTGCTGCTGCGACAGCACGATGCCGCCGTGCACCTTGTCGACGAGACCCTGGCGCACCAGCGGCTTGATGTTGCGCCG
>JBPEYE010000233.1:0-7989 GCA_052030825.1 Gammaproteobacteria bacterium
CGGCCCGGCCGGACCGACGACGGCGACGCGGATGGACAAGTTCACCCGCACGATGCTCGAAAAGACCGGCCTGCTGGGCATGATCGGCAAGGCCGAGCGTGGCCCGGCGGCGATCGAAGCGATTCGCGAGTTCGAATCGGTCTACCTGATGGCGGTCGGTGGTGCGGCCTACCTCGTCGCCCAGGCGATCAAGGGCGCCGAGGTCGTCGCCTTCGAAGATCTCGGCATGGAGGCGATCTACGAATTCGAGCTCGACGACATGCCGGTCACGGTCGCGGTCGATCATACCGGCGAATCGGTGCACCAGACCGGCCCGCAAATCTGGCAGCAGAAGATCAGCCAGCAGGAAATCAGCTTCCACCCCTGACCGCCCGCCGCCCGGCAAATATTCTCCGTCAATGCGAGCTGCGCAGCCGCGAAGCAATCTCCCGGGAACAGGAAGGTTGTGGAGATTGCCTCGTCGGCTGGCGCCTGCTCGCGATGACGGCAAGATTCGAGAGATCCCTCGCTGCGCTCGGGATGCCCGCGGCGGATTGCTACGTCGGCTGGCGCCTCCTCGCGATGACGCGGCGTTATTGGGCGAGTCAGCGATGGACGGTGCGGGCGAGGGCCCAGATTTCGACGTGGTCGACGCCGGCACGATGCAGCAGCCTGGCGATTTCGGCGGCCGTCGAGCCGGTCGTGACGATGTCGTCGACGACCGCGACGTGGCGATAATCGCGCCGCGGCCGATACGCGAACGCGCCGCGCACGTTATCGCGTCGCCGCGCAGCGCTCAAACCCGACTGCGGTTCGGTTTTGCGGCGGCGGGTCAGGGCGCGCCGATCCATTTCGATTTCCAGCCCGTCGGCGAGACGGCGGGCGACGAACTCGGCCTGGTTGAAACCGCGCTCGAACAGGCGCGAACGGTGCAACGGCACCGGCAGCAGCGCCTCGGGGAGAATCTCGGCGGCGCGGAACGCGTCGATTGCGGCGTCGCAGAGCGCCCGCCCACACCAGGTCGCTTCCTGAAACTTGAGCTGCAGCAGGTACTGGCGCGCGAGCCCGCGGTAGGCAAACGGCGCGACGAGCCGCTGCCAGCGCGGCGGGTTGCCGAGGCAGCGAGCGCAGACCAGGCCGGTTCCGGCGCGCGGCTCGCCGCAGGCACCGCAGGGCGCGGTAATGCGCGGCAAGCGTTGCGTGCAGTCGGCGCACAACAATCCCGCGCCGTCGATCCCGCCGCCGCAGGCGGCGCAGGCGCCCGGCGCGAGCAGGCGATCGAGAGTGGCGGCGACGCGGCGCCGCAGGGCAGGCAGTGACATTGACTATTCCCTGTCTTGCAATAGACTTGGCGTTCCCCTTGCGGCCGGCCTTCTCCATGACCGACTCCGAGCAAGGCGTCCGACACGACTGGACGCTCGACGAGATTAAAGCGCTTTTTGCGCTGCCGTTCAACGACCTGCTGTTCCGCGCGCAGTCGATTCATCGCGCGCACTTCGACCCGAACGCGGTGCAGGTCAGCACGCTGCTGAGCATCAAGACCGGCGCCTGCCCGGAAGACTGCGCCTATTGCCCGCAAAGCGCGAAGTACGACACCGGCCTCGAGCGCGAGAAGCTGTTGTCGCTCGACGAGGTGCGCGACGCGGCGCGCGCGGCGAAGGCGAACGGCGCATCGCGATTCTGCATGGGCGCGGCCTGGCGCAATCCCACCGACCGGAATCTCGACAAGGTCATCGAGATGATCGGCGCGGTACGCGAGCTCGGGCTCGAAACCTGCGTCACCCTCGGCATGCTGACGCGCGAGCAGACGCGGCGCCTCAAGGCCGCCGGTCTCGATTATTACAACCACAATCTCGACACCTCGCCCGAGTACTATCGCGAAATCATCACCACGCGCACTTACCAGGATCGACTCGACACCCTCGAGCACCTGCGCGAAGAAGGCATCAACGTTTGCTGCGGCGGCATCATCGGCATGGGCGAGACCGAGCGCGACCGCGTCGGCCTGCTGCGACAGCTCGCCAACCTGCCGGCGCATCCCGAGAGCGTGCCGATCAACCTGCTGGTACAGGTCGAGGGAACGCCGCTTTTCGGCAGCGAGGTCCTCGACGGCATCGAGTTCGCGCGCACGATCGCGGTCGCGCGCATCCTGATGCCGCGCTCGGTCGTGCGCCTGTCGGCTGGCCGCACCCAGATGAGCGACGAATTGCAGGCGCTGTGCTTTGCCGCCGGCGCCAACTCGATCTTTTACGGTGACACGCTGCTGACGACGCCCAACCCGGAGCAGAACCGCGACCGGGCGCTGTTCGACCGGCTCGGCATTGTCGCCAACGGCGAGCAGGCGGACCCCGCCGTCGCCTGACGCCGCGACCGCGGCGCGCGATCGCGCCGCAACCGGGCATACCACCGACCCGGCCTGAATCCCGGCTTGCCGCGAACGTCCTATACTTGTCGATACTCTGGTTATCGGCCCTCGACATGGACTGGTCCCTGATCCTGTTTATCGGCGTCTTGCTGTTGTGCGCGTGGCGTGGCTACCGGCTCGGCATGCTGCGCTCGGCGGCACGCATCCTGAGCCTGATCGCCGGCTACGCCGCCGCGATCCTGCTGTCCGCGCGCGTCGGCGTGTGGCTCGACGCGATGACGCCGCTCGACGGACTGGTCGCGCTCGCGGCCGCCGCGGTGCTGCTGTTCGTCGGTGCCGGTCTCGGCAGCAGCCTGCTGTTCAACCTGGTCGGTAAACTGCTGGCGGCGGAGGCGCGCCCGTCAACGGCGTCGGCCTGGGGCGGGTCGGCGATCGGCTTGCTGGTCGGCGTGATCCTCGCCGTCACCGCGGTCTGGGTTTACGCATTCGTCAGGGACCTTAATGGCGACGGCCGGCAGGCCGATCGCGCCGATACGAGCCTGGTCGAGTCGGTAACCCGGCGCGTCGTCGGCGGCGCGACCTACGCGGCGGTCAACCTGGTCGCTGACGATGCCGAGATCGCGGGTCTTGGCGCGGCGCTGATGGAAGCGCCGGCGGATACCGCGCATCGCGCGCGGCGCCTGAGCGAGAGCGCCGAATTCGGAGCCCTGCTCGCGGACCCGCGCAATCGCGTCGTGCTCGACAGCGGCAAACCGGAACTGGTGCGGAGGTTGCCGGCGTTCCGGCGCCTCGCGCAAAACGAGGATTTACGTGCGCTGGCCGGCCCGACCGGTCTCGGCGTCGATGCGAACGTCGATCCGGCGGCATTCGAGGCGGCGCTCGCCGAGCGCGTCACCGATACCTGGCTTCGGGTGCGCGCGGTGCAAAACGACCCCCGGGTGCAGGAAATACTGAACGACCCCGAGTTCCAGGCCAGCCTGCAGTCCGGCAACTCGCTCGACCTGCTCGGTAACGCCCGGCTGCTCGAACTCGCCAATATCGTCTTCGCCGATGCCGCCGCGCAAACGGCCAATACGCCGGCGGTCGGCGGCGAGGCGGTACCGTCCGAACCGACCGAGGTGCACCGCTGGGTTGACGACCAGGGACGGGTTCACTTCGGCGACAGCCCGCCGAAGCAATAGCGTCCTAGCGGTCGGGTGGCGTCACCCACGCGGCGGTGGCCGGGGCGTGCGGTTGCACCTCGGGTTCGATTTCGGAGCCGGCCAGCCGGTTGTAATAGTTCAGCAGCGTGTAGAGCGCAATCTCGGCCAGGATGACGATCATTTTTTCAGCATCGAGCCCGCGCCCCTGGAATTCGGCAAAGGCGTCGTCACCGAGATGTCCCTTGCACTCGAGAATGGCGCGGACGAATTGCTGCAGCAACCGCAGGTCGGGGGCGTGCTCGAGCAACTCGCCGCGCGTCAGCGCTTCGATGTCGTCCGCGTCCATGCCGATCTCGCGGCAGACGTAACGGTGCGCCGGCAGGCAATAGCCACAGCCGTTGTAGCGCGCGATTTCGATCGCGAGGACCTCCTGCTCGCGCGTGTCCAGGCCGGCGTCGACCGCCGTGCGCAGGGCGTTCATCGCGCGCAGCGTCGGCGGATGGTTGGCGATGCCTTCGAAAACGTTCCAGCGCTGCGCGCCGCTGATCGCTTCGAGCAGCGCGCGGGTATCGGTATCGATGGCATCGCGATCGACGATCGGGATCCGGGGCATACGGGCCTCCTCGCAGCGGTGGATGGTCGATGCGCCGCATTATGGGCGCGCGGCGAAGGTTTTGCACGGCGCTGCACGGCTTCATTTTTTATCGCGGCGTGGCATCATGTTTTCCCGGGTGAGCGACGGTGCGATCGGCATGAGGTGTCTCGAAAAATACCGCGGCGGCCTGATTCGCGGGATCAACCGTAACCTGAAGGTGGCGCTGGCGGCGCCGGACGAAGTTGCGATTCACGATTTTCGCGTCGGCATCAAGCGCGTGACCGCGCTCTATGCGTTCCTGCAGGACGCCGAGCCGGCATTCGACGCCGACGCGGTGCTCGCCCGCTACCGCGGCCTGTTCAAGGCCTGCGGCCGCGTGCGCGACCTGCAGATCGCGCGGGGGCTGGTACTCGTCGCGGCGAGCGATTCGACTCCGGCCTCCGAGGTCATCGCCACGGTCGACGCGCGAATCGGCGAGGCCCACGCGGCGATGGTCGCGTGGGCGGCGGCGCGGTCGATCGTCGCGATCCGCCTGCCGACAGTGCGCGGGAGCGGCGTCAGCGAAACCCGGATACTGCAACGTCGGGAAAGCGTGCTTGCGTCGTTGCTGCGACGCGTGCTCGATTCCGGCAAGGCGATGACAACGCGCCGCTGGCACCGCAAGCGTATCCGGCTCAAGCGCTATCGGCACACGCTTGACGCGTTCCAGTACTGTCCGGACCCCGATGCGGATCTCGCCGAGATCGCCCGCATCCAGCAGCTCGAACAGCAACTCGGCGACTGGCACGATCGGGTCGTCACGTCCGGGATACTGCAATCGATGTCGGCATCGGCACCGGCGGCGGCGCCGCTCGCGATTGCGCTGGCCGATCAGGCCGAATTACTGCTCGATGGCGCGCAAGATCAGCTCGACGAGTTGCGGCGCTGGTACGCCGGACGCGGGCCGCTGCGACCCGTCGCGGGTATCGACCGACACCGGTCGGTTTGAGTCTGCTAATCGGCCGCGGGCAGTTTCGCGCGGCCGAAGTCGATGTCGATGCCGGCGTCGAGCAGTGCCTCGCGGCGCTGGCGCGAATAGCTGCGTCGATCGGTTTGTCGATAGAAGCCGCCGGCGACGTAGCGCAGCGTTTCCTTGAAGTGAAACGGGTAGAGCAGGCTGTCGACGCGGGCGATCAGCGCGCCGTCATCGAACAGCAACACCCCGGGGCGATAGATCATATCGAAATGCCGCGCCAGTTCGCGCGGCGTCGTCGCGTTACCGGCGACGCCGACGATCGGCGTATCCGACGCCGCGTCTAGTCGCACGACGGTAAACGGCGCGATTTCACTGCGCACGTCCGGATGCGCGAGCAGGCCGTCGTGAAACTCGGCACAGTCGTAACAGCTGCCGTCCTCGAGCACCACCATCAGCGGCCCGTCGATGGTCGACAGGTCGCGCAGCTCGGTGAACAGCTCGTGGTCGCGCAGGCGGTAAACCCGCTGGTCGAGGCGCGCCTCGAGGTAATCGGCGAGCGACGCGTTGCGGTAGGCACCGCTGGCGACGTAATCGAGCACCTCGCGAAAACGCTCGGGCGCGCGGTAACCGTCGACCCGGGCGACGGTTCGGTTGGCGCCGTCGAGAAACAGGATGGCCGGAGTTCCGTGAACCTTGAGCACCTCGGCGAGCTGCTTTTCGCTGACCGTGATCTCGTCGTTGAACGCGACTTCACGATCGCCGCGCACGTTGATTGCGATTGCGTCGAAATGCTGCCGAACATATTGCGCCTGCGGCGCCGGCTTGAACGACTCCTCGAGCATGCGGTCGCAATACGGGCACTCATCGAGGTGAAAGAATAGTATCAGGTGCTTGCCGGCCCCACCGGCTTCGCCGGCGTCGGTGGCGATTTCGAGAAAACTGGGCTTGAACCACGCGGGCATATCGTGCTTGATGCCCCCGAACAGACGCCCGCGGGTCGGATCGTCATTGGCCGGGGCGCCGGCACCGACCAGTGCCAGCACCAGCGCAACCAGCGCGTAACGCGACAGGCAGGTTCGAATCGTCACAACGGGTACCCTGGTTTGGAGTGGCGTCAATATAATCGAATTGGCGCGGCGCGTAATTACTCATTTGGTTATAGGCCGATCGTCCGCTTTGCGACATTTTTCCAATTCGCTCGCCGCGCTGCGCGCGACTGCTAGAATCCTGTGACTAACATCAGGCCTGACATCGACACGAAACCATGGAACTCGTTCTGCCCCTGCTTGCGTTTTTCATCATCTGCCTGCTCGCGGTAATGATCCTGCAGCTGCGCGGCCAGCGTCGCGCCACCGAGGCAATGCTCGCCGACAACCGGCTGCGCACGCAGCTGTTCGAGGATGCCGACGAGTCGACCTCGTTCATTCTGAGCCGAACCATTCAGAACATCAGCAAGGGTCATCCCGACCCGAACCTGGAAAGCGATTCGTTTACGCTCAAGGTCGTGCGCGAGCTGGTCAAGCGACGCGTGTCAAAAGACAAGTGGCTCGAAATCCAGACCAACGAGCGCCTTGTCCACGAGCTCTACGTGCTGCTGCGCGACCGCGCGCAGGCTTCGTCATAAAAAAGGGCCCGCGACGGCGGGCCCAATCGGCGGAGCGGCGCTCCGGGCTTGAGGAATTCGGCGCTAGTAGGTCGCGCTCTCGGCCTCGTAGGACAGGCCGACCGAAGCCGCCTGGTCCTTGACCGCGCGGTAAATTTTCTCGTCGAGCGAATCCTCGGCGCCGCCGGCAGCGTCGACGCGCTCCTTGATGTAGGCATTACGATATTCGGACAGCGACTCGATTTCCTGCTCCAGTCGCGCGCGTTCGTCGGCCTTTTGGCGGATGACTTCCAATTGCTCGGCGGGCGCCAGCGGCGCAATGCTCGCCGGCAGGTTGTCGCGATCGATGTCGTCGAGCTCGACGCGACCGGAGGTGATCGCGTCGACCAGCTCGCTGTCGCCGAGCAGATTCTTCTTGCCGGCCTTGGTCGCGTTGTAGGTCGAGCGCCGCGCGAGCGCCTCGGTCGACGCCTTTTCGCGCAGTTTGGCGCCGGCCTCGAGCTTGCGTTGCTGCGCCAGGCGATCTTCGGCATCGCCGTAGAACAGGCGGGTTTCCTCGAGTTGCTCGGCGAGTTTCGACAGGCGTTCGTCGAACGGCGTCGCGACCGCGACCGCATTACCCGAGTCCTCGACGTGAAAATACTCGCCGGCACCGAGCGCGGCGATATCGCGCCACGTCGGGCGGGTCAGCTGCCATTCGCCGCTCTGGATCGTGTTGACGACGATACCGCGGCGGCGCGCCTCGGCGAGCGTGACCGGGTACTTGACGTCGTTGACGTAGTCCATGTGCGGCGGGGCGTCGCCGACCAGGAACGCGACCCGGTAGACGCCGTCGTCGGGACTCCACGAAATCTTGTTGATCGCGTCGTAGAGCGCCTGGTTGACGCTTTCGGGGCCGTCGCCACCGCCCTCGGCGCGAAAGTCCATCAGCTGTGCGTACATCGAGTCGAGATCGGTCGACAGGTCGAACACGCGGGTCACGTAAGCGTCGCCGCGGTCGCGATACGCAACCAGTCCCATCCG
The DNA here is from genome assembly GCA_052030825.1 of Gammaproteobacteria bacterium. Taxonomy (GTDB): domain Bacteria; phylum Pseudomonadota; class Gammaproteobacteria. The sequence goes on from JBPEYE010000233.1 coordinate 7,663, forward strand.
GACGTCGGGCTGTTGCTCGGCCGACGCCATGGTGGTCGCGATCGACCAGATCTTTTCCTTGGCCGCCTGGATCAGGCCGCTCATGCTACTGGTCGTATCGAGGATGAAGACGACCTCGATGCGGTGATTTTGCACCGCGGCCTGGGTACCGGTCTGGGTCTGTGTCGCGGTGGTCGCGAGCGCCGGCCGCAGCAGCGGGTAAGCGGCGATGCCGGCCGCGGTCGCGCCGACCAGCGCCAGCGCGACCAGTTTGGTATTGAAGGATTTACGTTTCATGTCGGGTCTCCGGGTTTCAGGATTGCGATAGTTTGCGCACCGCGTCGAGCG
>JBPEYE010000234.1:0-7312 GCA_052030825.1 Gammaproteobacteria bacterium
CGCGAAGGCCAGCACATTCGGCTGGCGAAGCAGGGTGGCGCCGGCTACGGCAAGGGCGAAGCCGGCGATCTGTTCCTCGAAGTCGCGTTTCGCCCGCACCCGTTCTACCGCGTCGACGGCAAGGACGTTTACGTCGATCTGCCGGTGGCGCCGTGGGAAGCCGCGCTCGGCGCGACGATCAAGCTGCCGACGCCGGCAGGCCGGGTCGATCTCAAGATTCCGCCGAACTCGGCCGGCGGCCGCAGGTTGCGACTCAAGGGCCGCGGCATCCCTTCGAAGCAGCCCGGCGATTTGTACGTCGTATTGCAGATCGCGCTGCCGCAGGCCGACAGCGACGAGGCCAGGCGCGCGTATGCCGATTTTCGCGACGCCTTCGATTTCAATCCGCGCAAAAGTATGGGGGTTTAGACCATGGCGAAAAAGCGAACCCGGTCCCTGCTGCGCGGCGAACTGCTCGACGAATCGATCGAGCTGACGCTGGCCGAACTCTGCCGCGTCTGCCAGCTGCCGGCCGAACGCATCTTCGAATTTGTCGACGAGGGAATCGTCGAGCCTCGCGGCCGCGACCCGGCGCGCTGGCGTTTTCGCAGTGTCAGCATTCGCCGGGTACGGCGCGCGCAGCGGCTCAAGCGGGATCTCGGCGTCAACACGCCGGGCGTCGCGCTCGCGCTCGAACTGCTCGAGGAACTCGAGCAGCTGCGCGCGCGCCTCGCGCAGCTCGAGCAAAGGGCTGATTGATGTCGCCTGGCGAACGCATGGACGCCCATGGGTTCAAAGCGACGTTCTGGTCAATTCACCAGCCCAACAGGTATTCGCTCTGAACGATAACCTGCGCTGGGCGAAGTCTCAGCGGCGGGGAAGAAAGTCTTCGCAAATGAAACGCGCGATGTCGTCGATGTCGTTGAGGTCGAGTGCCGGGATCGGCAGGTTCGGTGGCGGCGGGTGGTCGCAAGCCAGCGCGATGACGGAATCGTCCTGTTCGTAGAGGTAGGGCTTTTCCAGCGCCTCGCGGTGCAGTTCGATCTTCGGGAAAACGACGTCCTTGTAACCTTCCACCAGCACCAGGTCGGCGCGCGCCGGGTCGAGCGACGCGACGATCGCCGCGAGCGGCGGTTCTTCGTCGGGCTTGCCGAACTCGGTGATCATCGCCATCCGCGTGCGCGTACAGACCACGGTTTGCGCGGCGCCGGCCTTGCGCAGCTCGAAGCTGTCCTTGCCGGGCTGGTCGAGATCGAAATGGTGATGGGCGTGCTTGATCGCCGAAACCCTGAGCCCGCGCGCGTCGAGCAGCGGGATCAGCTGGCGCAGCAGCGTGGTCTTGCCGGTGCCGCTCCAGGCGCAAAAACCGAGTATCGGCAGCGCGGTCTTCACGGCATCGCCCGTTGCAATTGCGCGCGGTCGGCGGGCGAATTGATGTTGCGAAACATCTCGGCGCAGTCGCTGAAATCGACTTCGGCAAAGTCGTGCAACGCGTACCAGCGGTCGATCTTGCGCTCGCCGGCGGCAAGAAATTCCTCGAGGCTCGGACGCAGGTCGGTGCGGATCAGTGCGTGCACCGGCTGCAGGCGTTCGCCGTCGAAGGCCACCAGGATCGGTGCGCCCTGCTGCGACTGGGCGCCGACGAAGCGGGCGACGTAGTCCTCGGCGAGTCGCGGGCCGTCGCAGGGCAGAGTCAGGATGTATTCGTTCGCGACCGCGGCCATCGCGCTGGCGATGCCGGCCAGTGGCCCCTGGTAATCGGAGAGTTCGTCGCTGATGACCGGGTAGCCGAATTCAACGTAGCGCGCCTGGTTACGGTTGGCGTTGATGACGATATCGACCGCCTGGCGTTCGAGTTGTTCGATCAACAGCGCGACCAGCGGCCGCCCGTTGAACTCGAGCAAACCCTTGTCCTCGCCACCCATGCGGCGGCCCTGGCCGCCGGCGAGTATCACCGCGGTAATCGAGTCGAGCGCGAGGGTCATCGGGGTCGCGTTTGCCGCACCGCGCCGAGATCGACGACCTTGGCCGTCGGCGTCTTGTCGGCGGGCTGGACGCGCCCGCCATCGACGCACCCATGGGCGGTCGCGAGCTCGTCGAAGATCGCCGGATCGTGGGTCACGATCACCAGCGCGGTGCCGGCATCGCGAAAACCCGCGAGCATCTGCAGCGTGCGCGCACGGCTTTCCTGGTCGAGATTCGCGGTCGGTTCGTCGAGCAGCAGGATCTGCGGCTCGCGCAGCCGCGCGCGCGCGAGCGCGACGCGCTGCTGTTGCCCCCCCGACAGGCTCGCCGCCGACTGTTCTGCCAGCGATTCGAGTCCCGACCACGCGAGCGCGCGCCCGACCGCGGCTTCGGCATCGATCACCGCCGGCGACAACCGCGCGGCGTATTCGAGATTGCGCTTGAGGCTGCCAGCGAGCATGTAGGGTTGCTGATGCAGGTACATGACCGAGCGTAACAGGCGCTGGCGCTGGCGCCGCCACGCTTCGGCCGGCGCGCCGTCGATCGAGATGTCGCCGCGGCCAGGCTTCTCGAGCCCGGCGATGATGCGCAGCAGCGTCGTCTTGCCGGCGCCGTTTTCGCCGGTCAGGACGGTGCAATCGTGGCTTGCCAGCGCAAGCTCGGCACCGGCGAGCACGACGGTCTTGCCGAAGCGCTTGTGCAGGTCGCGGAATTCGAAGCGAAACGGATCGATCATGGGTGAATACTGCCCTTGCCCTGCACGTACTGCAACAGGCCGTTCAACACCAGCGCGAGGAACAGCAGCACCGCGCCGAGCGCGATGCCCTCGGCGAACGCGCCCTTACTGGTTTCGAGCGCGATCGCGGTCGGGATGTTGCGCGTGTAGTGCGCGATGTTGCCGCCGAGCATCATCGACGCGCCGACCTCGGCGATGATGCGGCCGTAACCGGCGAGCAACGCCGCCATCAGTCCGAAACGGATCTCGTAAAGCACGGTGAAAAACGCGTACACCCGGCTCGCGCCGAGCGTGCGCGCGGTCTCCCAGGCGGCGCGGTCGGCGGCCTGTAGCGCGACGTGGGTCATGCAGACGAGAATCGGCAGGCACAGCAGGAACTGGCCGATGACCATCGCCGACTGGGTGAACAACAGCTTCCAGTCGCCGAGCGGGCCCTGGCGCGACAGCACGATGAACAGCGTCAGCCCGATTACCACCGCCGGAATCGACAGGAAGGTGTTGAACAGCGAAATCAGCGCGCGGCGACCGAAGAAATCGCCGTAGGCGAGGCAGAACGCGATCGCCAGCGCCGGCGGGATCGCCGCGGCGATCGCCAGCGTCGACACGCGAAACGAGATACCGACGATTTCCCAGATTTCCGGATCGCCGGAAAACAGCAGGCGGAAGGCCTCGAGCGTGCTGGCAACGAGCAGGTCCATCGTCAGCTCTCACCGCCGGCATTCGGCATGAACAGCGGCTCGCCGTCGACCGTGTAGGCGCCGATCAGCCGCTGCGCGGCCGCCGACGTTATCCAGCCGATCAGCGCGCGCGCGCCGGCATGGTCGACGTCGGGATGGCGCGCCGGGTTCACCGCGATGATCCCGTAGGGATTGAACAGCTCCGGGCCGCCGGCGAACAGCAGCACGAGCTCGAGGTGGCCGCGGTAGGCGAGCCAGGTGCCGCGATCGGTCAGCGTGTAGGCTTCGAGTTCGCTGGCGATCTGCAGTGCGCGCCCCATGCCCTGGCCGACCTCGCGGTACCACGCCGGTTCGGGCGCACGCCCGGCCCGTTGCCACAGATCGAGTTCGCGGCGGTGGGTGCCGGAATCGTCGCCGCGCGAGACGAACCGGTGTCCGCCGGCGTGGATACTTCGCAACGCATCGGCGACCGTCGCGCTGGCGGCAATGCCGGCCGGGTCGCCGGGCGGACCAACGAGAATGAAATCGTTGAACATGACCGCGGCGCGGTCGACCCCGTGGCCGGCAGCGACGAACGCATCCTCGGCGGCGCGCGCGTGCGCCATGACGACGTCGACCTCGCCGTCGCGGCCGAGGCGTAACGCGGTACCGGTACCGACGACGATGACGTGGACGTCGATGCCGGTCGCGGCGGTGAAATGCGGCAGCAGGTAGTCCATCAGACCGGAATTCGCGGTCGTCGTCGTGGTCGCGAAACGCAGCGCACGCGCGTCGGCGACGGTCGCGAGCGCGACCGCGCCGAGCGCGACAAGCAACAGGAATTTTCGCCGTAAGGCCATGCCCACATCCGTTCTGACGGCAGGCGCGCATTGTATCAAGCGGTGCCGTCGGGCGTCGATTACTCGTTGGGAGCGGGCAGTAAAACGGGTAGAATCGACGCGTCGTGCAACCGCGGAGAATAACGATGGACGAAGAAGCCCTGAACATGTCGATTCGCAAGTTTCTGAAGAAGGTCGGCATCACCTCGCAACGCGAAATCGAAAAGGCGCTCGATCAGGCCAGCGAGGACGGCAAACTCGGCGGCGACCCGGTCCGGGTCAAGGCCACGCTCGAGTGCGACCTGTTCGACGGACCGCTCGAAATCGACGGCGAAATCAAGTACTGATACGCGCCGCATGAGTGAAAGTCGCGAGTTTATCCCGCTCGACATCGCCGTGCTGACGGTGTCGGATTCGCGTGACGAGGCGAGCGACAAGTCGGGTGCGCTGCTGGTGTCGCTGCTGACCGAGAGCGGTCATCGACTCGCCGAAAAAACGCTCGTGCCCGACGACAAGTACCGCATTCGTGAAGTCGTTTCGCGCTGGATCGCCGACGACGACGTCCGCGTCGTGTTGACCACCGGCGGCACCGGCGTGACCGGCCGCGACGGCACCCCCGAGGCGGTCGAGCCGCTGCTCGACAAGGTAATCGCCGGTTTCGGCGAAATGTTTCGCAATCTCTCCTACGCCAATATCGGCACGTCGACGCTGCAGTCGCGTGCGCTCGCCGGCGTCGCCAACGGCACCTACGTCTTCTGCCTGCCGGGTTCGGCCGGTGCCTGCAAGGATGCGTGGACGCAACTGATCCACGCGCAGCTGGACTACCGCACGCGCCCGTGCAACCTCGTCGAGCTGATGCCGCGATTGCGCGAAAAGTAACATCAGGCCGCGCGGCATCGCGCTACCGCCGAATCATTCCGTTCAGACGCTAAACGCACCCGAAGTCTTTACTTCGGGTAAAAGCCGTCGCTGCTCGCGTGTTCGATGGTGGCGTGCTGGAAAGTGCGCTGATCGGGCGTATCGAAGGTCACTCGCGACGCGACGATCGAAATCACCACCAGCAGCACGGTTGCCAGGTAGAGTGCGTACTCGCTCATCGGTCGTTGCGGAATCTTCGCCATGCGGACCTTACGGCCCGGGAGGCCTTTATACCGCCGGGCTGTGAAAAATCGGTGAAAACCCGGCGCGCCGTCGAATTCCGTTGGTTGTTCCCTGCTATAAATCGGTGCCGGCCTGCGCGGCGCGCGGATCGTCGGTTTCCCGGATTGCGACACTTGATTCAGGTCAGGTCAGCCTGCCGGCAATTGTGTGACGGTAGGCATAAGCACTCGAGCGGAGACTGCGCGACGCGAGTCGCCGGGTCGGAGAACTGGCAACGCTTATCAAACCCTTTCGCAGTAACCGCGTATTGCAGTTTATCGTGATCTGGCTGCTGGTCGTCTGGATCGTGACGGCGTTCAGGCCGCTGTACCCGCGCGACTGGTTGCTCGAGAACTTGCTGGTGTTTGTCTTTGCCGCGCTGTTGATCGGCACCTATCGGCGCTTCGTGTTCTCCAACCTGTCGTACGGGCTTTATGCGGTTTTCATCACGCTGCACCTCGTCGGCGCGCACTACACCTATGCCGAGACGCCGGCGGGTTTCTGGGTGCAGTCGTGGTTCGAGCTCGAACGCAATCACTACGACCGTTTCGTGCATTTCACTTTCGGACTGTTGCTGGCTTACCCGATCCGCGAACTGTTATTGCGCGAATCCGGCGCCACGCGGGGCTGGTCCGCTGTTCTCGCGATCGCCTGTATCCTCGCGCTGAGCGCGCTGTACGAAGTCATCGAGGGGATCACCGCGATGATCGTCAGCCCCGAGCTCGGCAGCGCCTATCTCGGCACCCAGGGCGACGAGTGGGACGCGCAAAAGGATTCGGCGCTCGCTTTCGTCGGGGCCGTGATCGCGATGCTGGTCCACTCGGGTTACGGTCCGAAGCGGGGAGACACTGCTGCGGGTGGAAGTTAACCGGCGGATGTGACGGTGACGGGGTCGCCAACGTGGATTGCGCCGCCCGCGATGACGCGCGCGGTGATGCCGCCGTGGCCGCGCATCGCGTTGTAGCCGCCCGCGCCGAGCGCGCGTTCCATCTGGCTGCAGGGATGGCACGGGCCGCTGTATTCGAGCAGCGCGGCGCCGATGTGAAAGCGTCGGTCCTTCAAGGCGAGCAGATTGATGCCGGAGACGACGAGATTGCGCCGCAGCAGCTCCGGTGGAAGCGCGTCGAGTCCGACCAGCGCCGCAACCGCCGGCAGATGCTCGTGCTGGATCAGCGTGACCTGGCGCGGATTGTCGTCGCTGCGCGCGGCGAAGCGGTCGCCGTCGAGGCCCTGGCCGACGACCAGCTCGACCGAATCGACGCTTGCCATCGGTGCGCCGCGCGCGGGGCGCAGGCCGATCCATTCGAGCCGGCCGACCTGCGGCAGGGTGTCGAGCAGTTCCCCGAGCGGGGTCGCGGCCATCAATCGGCCTGGTGGCGCGTGTCGCGTTTGACCGATCTGGGGCGCGCCGGCGGCCTGGCGTCGTAGTCGATCGTCTCGCCGCCGTGGTAGACGAGAAAATGCTTGCCCTTGGCGCGCGCGATCAGCGTGACGCCGACCTGCTGCGCGATTTCGAGGCCCATCGCGGTGATCCCCGAGCGCGACAGCAGCACCGGGATTTCCATCAGCGCGACCTTGATCACCATCTCCGACGTCAGCCGGCCGGTGGTATAGAACAGCTTGTCGTGGCCGTCGAGGCCGTGCAGCCACATGTAGCCGGCGATCGCGTCGACCGCGTTGTGGCGGCCGACGTCCTCGATGAACAGCTCGATGCCGCCCGCCTCGCTGCACAGCGCGCAGCCGTGCACCGCGCCGGCGTTCTTGTAGATTTCGTTGTATTCGCTGAGTTCGTTCAGCAACGCGTAGATCGAAGACTGCTTCAGCGCCGGCGCCTGCATTTTGACTTCGTCGACGTCGGCCATCAGGTCGCCGAACATCGTGCCCTGGCCGCAGCCGGTCGTGACCGTCTTGCGCTCGAGTTTCTCGTCGATGCCGTCGACGCCGTCCCAGGTCACGATCGCGGCCGATTCGGTTTCCCAGTCGACCTGGATCGCGCG
>JBPEYE010000235.1:0-6313 GCA_052030825.1 Gammaproteobacteria bacterium
GGCCTCGGCCGTCATCGCGACCACCGCGCTGTTCAGCCTGGCCACGATCCAGTCGGCCTTCGCCGCGCCCGGACCGCTGGCGACCGCGCCGCTGTTCCTGTCGACGATCGTCGAACCCAACATTTACTTCACGATCGACGACTCCGGCAGCATGGACTGGAACCCGATGTATCAGAACGGCGTCGCCGGCGTGGCCACGTCGAGCGGTTTGCCGTGGATCAACGGACGGCAACGGGCATACTATACGCCCACGTTTTCGCGCCTGTACGGCGATCGCTACGTCTTGCCGCCGGCCAACGGCACGCACGCCGAGTGGGATCGGGCCTGGGTCGTGCGCAACCACCTGGCGAACCTGAACTACTACAATCCGAACGTTACCTACACGCCGTGGCCCGGTACCAAAGGCGACGGTTCGCCGATGTTCACCGACGCCAATCCGACCGCCGCGCTCAAGGATCCGTTCGATCCCAGCGGCGAAAGCGTGGACCTGACGCAAAGGTACTTTTTCCGGGACGACGATGCCGATGGCAATCCCGATCCGACCGTCGAACTGAGTACCAATGACTTCTACATCCCGACCTATTTCATCTGGAATGACGATGGCGACGGCGTCCTCGAGCAAACCGACCCTAGAACCCAGGTCGAGATCCCCGCGGGCACGCCCGAAATGCAGAATTTCGCCAACTGGTTCCAGTACTATCGCTCGCGAATCAACGCGACCAAGGCGATCATCGGCTCGACGATCAACAATACCGACGCGTCGCGCATGGCAATGCGCCTTTACAACGACGGGATTCTGGAAGATTCGGGCGGTGACGAAATTCATGTCAAATCCATGGGCGACCCGGCCAACAAGCGCACGCTGCTCGAATCCTTTTACGATTACGACATCCCGGCACAGGGCACGCCGATGCGGCGGGCGCTGCGCGACGTCGGAAACTACTTCGACGATACCGGCGGTGATGCGCCGATCCTGTCGGCCGCGCTCGGCGGCGAATGCCAGCAGAATTTCAACATTCTGATGGGCGACGGTTTCTGGAACGGCGGTAACCCGAGTGTCGGCAATCGCGACAATAATGGTGGCACCGGCGACGACGACTCGCCCTTCGACGGCAACGCGACACAGTCGAACGACGGCGGCAACTACGCCGACGCGTGGAGCAATACGCTCGCCGACGTCGCGATGCGCGACTACGAGCGCGACTTGCGCGGCGATCTCGCCGACCGGGTACCGACCCAGGTCGGCGTCGACGAGGCCGATCACCAGCATCTCGTGACCTATACGATCGCGTTCGGCATTACCGGCACGCTCGACCCGACGGTCGATGATCCGCTCGCCGTCGGCTTCAGCTGGCCCGATCCCGACGACGGCAACGCCGAGAAAGTCGACGACATGTGGCACGCGGCTTACAACGGTCGGGGACTGCACCTCAGCGCGCAGAACCCGGACGAGTTGCAAGACGCGCTCAGCACCGCGATCGCCGATATCGCCGAGCGCACCGCGACCGCGGCGGCCGTATCGATCAACTCGGCGAAACTGACGACCCAGTCGGTGGTATACCTCGCGCAGTTCAACACCAACCGCTGGCAGGGCGACATCCAGGCGTTCAAGATCGCCGACCTGAATACCGGCGAACTCAGCCCGACGCCCGAATGGCGCGCCCAGGAAGAGCTCAACAATCGCAACCTGGTCGCCGACCCGCGCGTCGTCCTGACCTACAACGGCACGATTGGCACGCCCTTTCAGTGGACCAACCTGACGACCGCGCAAAGGGACGATCTGCGAACCAGCCCGACCGGCGGCACCGACACCGACGCGGTCGCGCAGGCGCGCCTCGCCTACCTGCGCGGCGACCGCTCCAACGAGGGCACCGGTCTGTTCCTGCGCGAACGCGTCTCGATCCTCGGCGACATCGTTCACGCCGGCCCGGTTTTCGTCGGCGCGCCGAGCCTGAACTGGCCCGACAAGGCGCCGTTCCCGACCGCACCCGGTCAGCGCTACTCGGATTTCAAGAACGGGCCCGCGTCAACTCGCGACGGTGTCGTCTACACCGGCTCGAACTACGGCATGCTGCACGGCTTCGCCGAGGCCGATGGCCGGGAAGTCGTCGCTTTCATACCCGACGTGCTCTACTCGACGAATACCAGCGACGGTTTGCACTACCTGACCGATCCGAACTACAAGCACAAGTATTACGTCGACCTGACGCCGTCGCTGTCGGACGTCTATGCCGATCTCGGCAGCGGCACCAAGTGGCAGACGATTCTCGTCGGCGGCCTGCGTGGCGGCGGGCGCGGCATTTTCGCGCTCAACGTCAACGACCCGACGCAGTACAGCGAAGCCAACGCGGCCAAGCTCGCGCTGTGGGAGTTCACCAACGCCGACGATCCGGACCTCGGCCACACCTTCAGCCGGCCGGTCATCGGCCTGGCCAACAACGGCCGCTGGGTCGCGGTATTCGGCAACGGCTACAACGACACCGGCGACGGCGAATCCAAGCTGTTCATCGTCGACATCGAGGGTGGCCTCGACGGCGACTGGACCGACCCGGGCGACGTCATCGAGATTACCACCGGTTCCGGCTCGCCGGCCAACCGCAACGGCCTGTCGTCACCGGCACTCGCCGACCTCGACGGCAACGGCACCATCGACCGCGTCTGGGCCGGTGACCTGTTCGGCCAGATGTGGGCCTTCGACATGAGCGACGCGAATGCCGCCAACTGGGATACGGCGAGCACGCAGCCGCTGTTCACGACGATCGGCAACTTACCGATTACGGCGAAACCGTCGCTGGCGAAGCACCCGACCATATCGGACGACGGTTTCAACGATCCCAACGTCATGGTCTTTTTCGGCTCGGGCCAGTACCTGACCAACGCCGACAAGACCAACAACGATCTCAATCACTTCTACGGCGTCTGGGACCGGGGCGACGACAACCTCGATGCCCCCACCCACCTCGAAGAGCAAACCTACGAGAACGGCTTCGTCGACCCGAACGGCGATCCGGCCCGCGTACTGTCGCAAAACGCCGTGGACTACGCCGGTGGCCAGTACGGCTGGTACTTCGAGCTGCCGGACAGCGGCGAGCGGGTCGTCGAGACCTCGGTCGTCCGCGGCGGACTGGTGTTCTTCAACACCTTCGTGCCGGTCAGCGACCCGTGCTCGGTCGGCGGCTACGGTTACCGCATGGCGGTCAACATCATCAACGGCGGCTCGCCCGACGATCCGTCCTTCGACGTCAACAACGACGGCGTGATCGACGATAACGACCGGGCCAGTAACGGTGTCACGACCGCGGTCGTCGCCGGCATCCGGCAGGAAGGTTATCTGCCCGAGCCGGTCTTCATCGAAGACATCGCTTACACGGCGGAAACCCCGACCAAGGTCGTCAAGCTCAAGGAAATCCCCAGAGGCCGCTTCTCGTGGCAGGAGTTGATTCAATGAAATCTTTAACCACCTTATTCGCCCGATCCCTGGTGATCGCAACCCTGATGCTCCCGTGGTCCGCCACGGGAGCGCTGGAGTCCTTCGAAGCCGCGGGCAATATTTCGGCACTCAGTGTCAACACGTTCACCGTTGGCGGAACCGAGTACCGGATCGCGCCCGACGCCAAGTTGAGCAGCAATGATTCGAAACGGCGCAAGTTCTCGGACTTCGAAAAAGGTGATCATGTCTATTTCAAAGGCAGGGTGATCGGCAACCAGAATTTTGTCGATTTCATTTTCTACGAAACCCCGGACGAGTCGTAATACCGATGAATGAACTGAAAACTGCACGCGAACGCGGCTTCAGCCTGATCGAGTTGCTGGTCGTCGTCGCGATCGTCGGCATCATCGCCGCGGTCGCGCTGAACTCCTACCGCAGTAACGTCATTTCGTCCAACCGGACCGAGGCGCGGTCGGAGCTCAACCGGACCGCGGCGTCGCTGGAGAAATGCCGTGCGCTGTACGGCACTTACACCAACGGCAACTGCAATGTCGTGCTGCCGATGAACACCGAGAACGGTTATTACAGCATCGACACCACGGTGCTGAACGACACGACCTTCACCCTCGAGGCGACACCGATCGGCTCGCAGGTCGCCGACGACGACTGCGCGACGATGACGCTGACCAACGCCGGCATCAAGGCCGGGACCGGTAACGACCCGACCAAGTGCTGGTAAGCGCCCGCGGTTCGCGCGGCTGACCCCCACCGGCGGCGCCGAGTTATCGGCGCCGCCGGTTATTGTTATAATCCGCTTTTTTCCGGCAGGGTCACTCAATCCATGACGAGGAAAGCGCTGGCGTTGATTTCCGGCGGCCTCGATTCGATGCTGGCGGCGGCACTGATCCAGCGTCAGGGCGTCGAGGTTCACGGGATCAATTTCTTTACCGGCTTTTGCGTCGAAGGGCATACGCACGCGATTCGCAAGCGCGACCGTCGACGCGAAAAACGCAACAACGCGCTGTGGGTCGCCGAACAGCTCGGCATCAAGCTGCATCTCCTCGACGTCGTCGACGAGTACAAGGACGTCGTCATCAACCCGAAGCACGGCTACGGCGCCAACCTCAATCCCTGTCTCGATTGCAAGGTCTTCATGGTGCACAAGGCGCTAGCCTGGATTCGCGAGCACGATTTCGATTTCATCGTCACCGGCGAGGTCGTCGGCCAGCGACCGATGTCGCAACGCAAGGGCACGATGCCGGTCATCGCGCGCGAGTCCGGCGCCGACGATTTGCTGCTGCGGCCGCTGTGCGCGCAAAACCTGCCGCCGACCAAGCCCGAACGCGAGGGCTGGATCGATCGCGAGCAACTCAAGAATTTTCACGGACGCTCGCGCAAGCCGCAGATGGCGCTGGCGCGCGAGCTCGGCATCACCGATTACGCGCAGCCGGCCGGCGGCTGCTGCTTTCTGACCGACCAGGCCTACTCGGTCAAGCTCCGCGACCTGTGGGATAACCGCGGCCGGCGCGCGTACGAGCTCGACGACATCATGCTGCTCAAGGTCGGGCGCCACATCCGCCCGAGCGCCGCGTTCAAGCTGATCATCGCGCGCGAGGAAGGCGAGAATAATTTCCTCGAAGGCTACAAGCGCCAGTTCCAGAGCATCAAGACCGTCAGCCACGCCGGCCCGCTGGCGCTGATCGAGGGCGAACCGCTCGACGACGCCGATCTCGAACTCGCCTGTGCGATTACCGCCCGCTTCAGCCAGGGCCGCGACGCCGACGCGGTCGAATTGCGTTTCAGCGACCGCGAGCAGCGCACGCGCCTGGTCTCGGTCAAGCCGCTCGATGCCGGGCAAATCCCGCGGGACTGGATTATCGGATGAACGATCCGATCGAGCTCGACGCTCGGCGCCTGTTCTGCCCGCTGCCGGTGATCCGGTTGCAAAACTGCATCCAGCAGCAGCCGACCGGTACGCGCGTGCGCATCACCGCAACCGATCCCGGTTCGCTGCGCGATATCCCGGCCTGGTGCAAGCTGTTCGGTCATCGCGTGCTCGCGATCGACGAGCGCGAGGTCGAGTTCGTGTTCCTGGTGCAAAAAGGCGAAGATGACGACTGACGCGCGCTACCGCACGACGCGGCGGGTGACGCTGGTCGGCGCCGCGGTCAACTGCGTGCTCGCGACGCTGCAAATCGTCTTCGGTCTGCTCGGCAAGTCGCAGGCGCTGTTCGCCGACGGCCTGCACACGCTCGCCGACCTGAGCACCGATTTCATCGTGCTGTTCGCGTCGAAGCGCGCCGCCAAGGACGCCGACGAGGATCATCCCTACGGCCACGGGCGGATCGAGACGGTCGCATCCTTCCTGCTCGGCGGCATGCTGTGCCTGGTCGGGATCGGCATCGGCGTGCGCGGCGTCGACAGCATGTTCGCGCCGGCCGGCGTCGGCCCCGAACCGATCACGGTCGTGTTCGCGCTGCTCGCGATCGCCAGCAAGGAAGGGCTCTATCGCTACACCGTGCGCGCGGCGCGGCAAATCCATTCGCAGCTGCTCGAATCCAACGCCTGGCATCATCGCTCCGACGTGCTGTCGTCGGTGATCGTGCTCATCGGCATCAGCGCGCAACTGCTCGGCGTGCCGCACATGGACGCGCTCGCCGCGATCGTCGTCGGCGCGATGATCCTGCTGATGGGATTTCGCCTCGGCTGGCGCGCGCTCGCCGAACTCGTCGATACCGGGCTCGACGTCGATCTGACCGACGACATTCGCCGCGCGATGATGCAATACGACAGCGTCACCGGCATCCACAACCTGCGCTCGCGCTCGATGGGCGGGCTCGGCTACATCGACGCGCACATCGAGGTCGACTCCGACCTGACCGT
>JBPEYE010000236.1:0-2292 GCA_052030825.1 Gammaproteobacteria bacterium
CCACCCGGCGCAGCAGATCCGGGAAGCGGCGCGCGGCGGTATCGACGGAAATCACCCGATTCAGGTGGCGAGTCGTATCGACCACCAGCGCGCAACCGACCGTTTGCCCGATCTGCGACGTGCCGCCGCCGCGTGGCAGTACCGGGATGCCTTCGTCGGCGGCAATTTCGATCGCGCGAACGATATCTTCGGCCGATTTCGGCACCACGACGCCGACCGGTTCGATCTGGTAGATCGACGCGTCGGTACTGTAGCGGCCGCGACTGAAGGCATCGAACAATACCTCGCCATCGAGTTCGCGCGCGAGCCGCGCGGCGAGCGCGCTGTCGCCGATGCGCGCAACCGCGGCGCTGGCGACGGGTGAAGGTTTGACGGCAGTATCCATTCGGGCGCTGGTTCCGGGCCCCGGCGGGGCGCGAGCGTATGTACACGCGACAGTATCAATGATACAAGTTCATCTCAACCGCGGGTGCGGACCGATTCGGCCATGGCCGACGCAACGGTTCGAGACCCGGCCATGGGGAAATACAATCGGAGCACAAATGACCTACTACCCGGGACGCCACTTTCTGCAGATACCAGGCCCGACCAACGTCCCCGATCGCGTATTGCGGGCGATAGACAGGCCGACGATCGACCATCGCGGGCCCGAATTCGCCGCGCTGACGCTCGAGGTACTCGCGGGCCTGAAGCGGGTTTTCAGAACCGATGGCGACGTCGTGATTTACCCGGCCTCGGGCACCGGCGCCTGGGAAGCCGCGCTCGCCAACACGCTGTCGCCCGGCGACCGCGTGTTGATGTTCGAAACCGGCCAGTTCGCGACCCTGTGGCGTGGCATCGCCACCGACCTCGGCCTCGAGGTCGAATTCGTGCCGGGTGACTGGCGCCATGGCGTCGATCCGTCCGAGGTCGAGGCCCGGCTGTCCGCCGACGGCAGCCACGCGATCAAATCGGTGATGGTCGTACACAACGAGACGTCGACCGGTTGCGCCAGCCGCATCGGCGAGATTCGCGCCGCGATCGACGCCGCCGGCCACCCGGCGCTGTTCATGGTCGACGTGATCTCGTCGCTCGGATCGATCGATTATCGCCACGACGAATGGCGCGTCGACGTCACCGTGGCCGGGTCGCAGAAGGGATTGATGCTTCCCCCCGGTTTGAGTTTCAACGCAATCAGCGCAAAGGCGCTCGACGCGAGCAAGACCTCGCAACTGCCGGCCGCGTTCTGGCGCTGGCAGCCGATGCTCGACCACAACGCGAGCGGTTACTTTCCGTACACACCGGCGACCAACCTGCTCTACGGACTGCGCGAAGCGTTGCGCATGCTCGACGAGGAAGGTCTCGATAACGTCTTCACCCGGCACCGGCGGCACGGCGAGGCGACGCGGCGCGCGGCGCGTGCCTGGGGGCTGGAAATCCTGTGCCTGGAGCCGGAAGAATACAGCGACTCGCTGACCGCGATACTCGTGCCCGACGGCCACGACGCCGATGCGCTGCGTAAGCTGATACTGGAGCGTTTCAACATGTCGCTCGGCACCGGTCTCGGCAAGGTCGCGGGCAAGGTTTTTCGGATCGGTCATCTCGGCGATTTCAACGACCTGATGCTCGCCGGCACGCTCGCCGGCGTCGAGATGGGATTGATGGCTTCGGGAATCCCGTTCGCGCGCGGCGGCGTCGACGCGGCGCTCGAATATCTCGCGACCGAAGGCTGAAGGTCGCCATGCCGCACCGCAGTCACCGCTACCCGAAGATCGTGCTGCTTGCCCTGCTGCTCGCGTTCACGCCGATTTTCGCCGACGAGCACGACGACGAGGATTTTCCCGACTGGACCTGGGACGACTTCGACCCCGACACCGATGAAGTCAGCGACGGCGAACTTCGATTCCTCGAACGGCCGCCCGCCGAGGCCGTTCACCACCACCACAACGGCGTGATCGTCGGATCCTCGAGTCTCGTCGACGGCTGGGTGCGGCTTCGCCAGTGTCACACGCAGCTCGACGAGATTACGCGTGCGCAGGTTCTTTTTCGCAACGGGCACGTGCGTAACATCGCCGTCACCGAGTCGCGCAATATCGGTCGCGCCTGGGTCGAGGCGCACAGCGTGCAACTCGTCGACGTCGGCAAGAACGCGCGCCTGTGCATCGACGCCGAAAGCCTGTCGCTGATGCCCAACGACGACGGCAGCTTTCGCTTGAGCAGCGGTCCGTTCATGCGCCGCTTTCTCGACGGCTACTACCCGATGCGGGTCTCCGGCGAAATCGAGCTCGGCGACAGCGGCCTGCGCTTCGCCGG
>JBPEYE010000237.1:0-3376 GCA_052030825.1 Gammaproteobacteria bacterium
GCGACGATTACTCATCGCTGCTGCTCGTCACCGGTCGCGAGCCCGACGATACGCTTTACCGCGAACTCGACGGCAACGCCACCCGCATTGGCGATTGCCGGGTGCCGTCGAGCATCGCCGACGCGGTCTACGCGGGACACCGCTTCGCGCGTGAATTCGGCGAGGATCCGGCGATGCTCGCACCGCGCCGCGAGCGCGTCCGACTGCAATCCCTGCCACTGGAGGGACGGTCATGACGCGGCGAAACCGTCGCCGTGACGCGCGCAGGGCGCGCGAACCCGGTCGCCTGCCGCAGCCGCCCTGGCGGCCGCTGCGTTACCGGCATCCGCCGTTCGAACTGCTGTCGCCCGAGCAAATCGAGGAGATACACGACGCCGGAATTCGGATTCTGCGCGATATCGGCATGGTCGTGCTGTCCGCCAGCGCACGGGAGATATTCGCCCGTGCGGGCTGCGACGTCGACGCCGAGTCGCAGCGCGTCCGTTTCGAACCGGCGCTACTCGAATCATTAGTCGCAAGCGCGCCGTCGGAATTCACGTTACGCGCGCGCAATCCCGACAAAACCCTGCGCCTCGGCAACGGTCACGCGTGCTTCACGTCGGTCGGCGGGCCCGCCTACGTCATGGATCTCGACCACGGCCGGCGCAACGGCAGCTACGCCGAACAGTGCGATTTCATTCGCCTCGTGCAAAGCCTCGATATTCTGCACCAGGAAGGCGGCGGCGGTTTCGAGGCGATGGACTTGCCGGCGCCGAGCCGGCACCTCGACCTGTTCTACGCCGAGTGCACGCTGCTGGACAAGAACTGGGTGCCGTGGACGATGGGCCGGGCGCAGGCGCTCGACGCGATCGAAATGGCCGCGATCAGCCTGGGCCTGACGATCGACCAGATGATCGAAACGCCGGCGCTGTGCGGGATCATCAATACCAACACGCCGCTGCAGCTCGATATTCCGATGGCCGAGGGCCTCATCGCGATGGCCGAACACGGCCAGGCGGTCGCGGTCACGCCGTTCACGCTGGCCGGCGCAATGGCGCCGGTGACGCTCGCCGGTAGCCTCGCGCTGCAGCACGCGGAAGCGATGACCGGCATCGCGCTGACGCAAATCGTGCGCCCCGGCGCACCGGTACTGTACGGTGCGTTCACGTCCAACGTCGATATGAAGACCGGTTCGCCGGCCTTCGGCACGCCCGAGTACCTGCAGGCGGCGCAGGCATCGGGCCAGCTCGCGCGCCGCCTCGGCTTGCCATTGCGCTCGAGCAACGTCACCGCGGCCAATGCCCCCGACGCGCAGGCCGCCTACGAAAGCTGCCTGTCGCTATGGGGCGCGGTCAGCGCCCAGGCGAGCATGGTCAAGCACGCCGCCGGCTGGCTCCACGGCGGCCTGACCGCGTCGCTCGAAAAACTGATCATCGACGCCGAAGTGCTGCAAATGGTTGCGGCAAGCCTCGAGCCGTTCGCCGTCGATGCCGACGCGCTGGCGCTCGACGCGATTGCCGACGTCGGGCCGGGCGGGCATTTCTTCGGCAGCCCGCATACGTTGTCGCGCTACGAAGATGCCTTCTATACGCCGTTGCTGTCGGACTGGAACAATTACGAGACCTGGCTCGAGGCCGGCGCGATGACCAGCGACGTCCGCGCCAACAACATCTGGAAACGCCTGCTTGTCGACTACGAGCAACCGACCATCGATCCGTCGATCGACGAGGCGCTGCGCGACTATGTCGCGCGGCGCAAGCACGAGTTGGCCACACGCTGATTCGGCTGCGGAACGCGACGCCGCAAATGGCAATTTACGCCGAATCGTGTTACAACTGGCGGCCAAATGACCAAGCCGCGACGATCACCACCAAGACGCGCGGCGCGGCAACCAAAACATAATATGTAACCCGAGGAGTGACATCATGGTGGACATCAAAGATCTCGAAAAGGCGGCCAGAGCGGGCAAGCTGGATCGGCGCGAATTCATCCGGCGCGCCGGTGCGCTGGGTCTCGCGGCGCCTTTTGCAACGACTCTGCTATCGCAGGCGGTGCACGCGGCGACGCCGAAGAAAGGCGGCCGCTTCGTCATGGGCACCGCGCACGGCTCGACTACGGACACGCTCGACCCCGGTACGCACGAAAACGGCTTCATGCAAAACCTGGTCTATACCTACGCCAACCACCTGTTCGAAGTCGACAACAATGGCCAGATCGCGCCCGAGTTGGCGGAAAGCTTCGAAGCCAGCAAGGATGCCAAGACCTGGGTAATCAAGCTGCGCCGGGGCGTCGAATTCCACAATGGAAAGTCGATGACGCCGGAAGACGTGATCGCGTCGCTGAATCATCATCGTGGCGAAGACACGAAATCGGCCGGTAAATCGCTGCTCGAGCCGGTGGTCGACATGAAAAAGACCGGACCCAACGAGGTCACTTTCACGCTCAATGCCGGCAACGCCGATTTCCCGTTCATCCTGAGCGATTATCACTTCGCGATCTTGCCGGAGAACAACGGCGAGATGGACTGGGAGGCCGGATTCGGTACCGGCGGTTACGTCATCGAGCGCTTCGAACCGGGCGTGCGCGCGACCTACAAGCGCAATCCCAATTACTTCAAGGCCGGGGCCGCGCATTTCGACGAGGTCGAGCTGATCGCGCTGATCGATACGACCGCGCGGCAAAACGCGGTCATGAACCAGGAAGTTCACGCGATCAATCGGGTCGACCCGAAGACCGTGCACCTGCTCGGACGCAACCCGACGCTGAAAATTCTCGAGGTTACCGGTACCTTGCACTACACCTTCCCGATGCGCCTCGACCAGCCGCCGTTCGACAACTACGACCTGCGCATGGCGGTCAAGCTCGCCACCGACCGCGAAGGGCTGGTCAAAAAGATCCTGCTCGGCCACGGCGCGATGGGTAACGATCACCCGATTTCGACCGCCAACCCGTATCACAACGGTGTGATGCCGCAACGCAGGTACGATCCCGACAAGGCCAAGTTCCACCTGAAGAAGGCCGGCATGGAAGGGGTCAAGCTCGACCTCGGCACCTCCGAAGCCGCGTTCTCCGGCGCGGTCGACGCCGCGCTGCTGATCAAGGATTCGGCCGCCGCCGCGGGCATCAACGTCAACGTGGTGCGCGAGCCGAAGGACGGCTACTGGTCCAACGTCTGGAACAAAAAAGCCTGGTGCGCCTGCTACTGGGGCGGGCGACCGACCGAAGACTGGATGTTTACCGCGGCCTACGTCGCGGACAGCAAGTGGAACGACACCGCCTGGAAGGATACGCCCGCGGCCGACAAGTTCAACAAGCTGGTGGTCCAGGCACGCTCCGAGCTCGACACCAGCAAACGGCGCGAGATCTACTACGAGTGCCAGGAACTGGTCAACGACGA
>JBPEYE010000238.1:0-6658 GCA_052030825.1 Gammaproteobacteria bacterium
ACGCCATCGCCAACATCGACGAATTCGCCCATCGCGCGCACCACTTCGACCGAACGAAAAGCAATGCCCTCGAGCAATGCCTGTACCAGATCACACCGATCGGTATCCAGCGACAGACCCACCCAAATGCCAGCCGCACGGCGATCCCAATGCGGACAGGCCAGTCCCGACAATGCGGGCACAAAGGCAAGGTCACGCTCGATCGCGGGTGCGCGCTCGAACGCGCAGATTTCATCGTAGGATTCGAACAGGCCCAGCTTGCGCGCCCACTCGACCGCCGACCCGGCGCAATAGACGCCGCCATCAAGCGCGTAAACGGGTTTTCGTCCCTGCATTTGCCAGGCAACGGTCGGCAACAGTCCTTGCTCCGGCGAACGCAACGGCTTTTCCCCCGTTACGGTCATGGCGAAGGCCCCGGTTCCGAACGTGATTTTGGCGTCGCCGGGAACGCGGCAACCGTGCCCGTAGAGCGACGCCTGCTGGTCGACGACGCTGGCTGTTACGGGGATATTGCCACGCCGACATTTGGCGCGGCCGAACTCGCCGGTAGTCGGTACCACCGTTGGCAGTGCATCGAGCGGCACCCCGAACAGCGCGCACAATTCCTCGTCCCAGTTGCCACTTTGCAGATTGAGCAGCGACGTCCGCGATGCCGTGGTGATGTCGGTTACGCAGCAGCCGGTCAAGCGGTGCAGGAAGAAGGCGTCCGTGGTGCCCAGACGCAACTTGCCGCGGCGCTGCAGTCGCGCCGCCTCGTTATTGTTCTTCAGTATCCACGCGAGCTTGCTCGCCGAGAAGTAAGAGTCCAGCGGCAGACCCGACAGTTCCAGCACGCGCGCCTCGTGGCCGTCCCGCATCAGCCGCTCGATCACGGCTTGCGTGCGGTTGTCCTGCCAGACGATGACCGGGCTAACCGCCTCGCGCGTATCCGCGTTCCAGGCGAGGCAACTTTCGCCCTGGTTGTCGATGCCGAGCGTATCGACGTCGGTGGCCGCGTCGATACAATCGAGAATCGACGCAATGAGCTCTT
Source organism: Gammaproteobacteria bacterium (assembly GCA_052030825.1). Taxonomy (GTDB): domain Bacteria; phylum Pseudomonadota; class Gammaproteobacteria. The sequence goes on from JBPEYE010000238.1 coordinate 1,031, forward strand.
CCGGATCGTGCTCGACCCAGCCCGGCTGCGGGTAAAATTGCTGGTGCTTGCGCGCGGCGACGATAGCCACTGCGCCGTCATCGTCGACGCGAAGCGCGCGGGTACTCGTCGTGCCCTGGTCGATGGCCAGCACTGGCATTGCCCGTCTCCTAGGTCCTGTCGAAATCGAGCGCAGGATTTTCGTCGCCGCGCCACTTGCGGGGCAGCGGCAGCAAAACTCGTTGCTCGCGCCGCGCGGCGACCCGGCGTTCGGCCAGGTGCCGGTCTCGCGAACGCAATACTAGCCTGCCGCGCTGCTCGACGTCGAAACGTATTTGCAAGCCGTTCTCGTCGCCGGCGACCGTCCCGTCATCGATCGCGATGCGTTGCGGCGTGACGTACCTTAGCGCCGGACTCGACAGCGCAATTTCGAGCGTCGCCTGCGGCAACCGCAGCTCACCGGCGAGGCTCGCGGCGACCCGACCTGCGAGCCGCCGCCCCTCGGCCCAGCACCAGCCGGCCGTATCCACCGGGTGCAGCAGATTACCGCAGGCGAAGACCCGGTGATCCGAGCATCGGCCGTACTGGTCGACGGCCGGGACCTTACCGTGGCAGGCAAGCTCCAGATGGCTGTTGGCGAACAGCCCCGTCTCGGCCACGAAGCGCCCGCAGAACAGAACCCCATCGCAAGCCAGGCGCAGTGGCGACGCGCCATCCGTGCTGATCTCGACCGCTTCCACGCGCTGCTCTCCATGGATCGCCAGGAGCTCGGTGCGAGTCAGCAAGCGAGTCCCAAGCAGCGGCGGTAGGAATCGCGCGGGCCAGCCGGCGGTCGTCCCCTCCCCGGCTTCGATAATCGCCGCTGGGCGGATGCCGAAGTGCCGGCAAGTCAACAACGCCGAAAAGGCCACCAATTCGGTGCCGACAATGACCGGCCGCCGAAATGGAATCCGGTGCTTGAGATATGTCATCGCCTGCAGTGCGCCCGTGGTCAGCACGCCGAGCGGGCGCGAACCGGAAACCAGCCGCGCCGATCGAGGCGTTTCCCGGTTACCGGTACACAGAACCACGCGCTCGGCATTTACCCGCTCGATACCGGCGGCCGTTGACACGGTCAGCCGTGCGTCAGCATCGAGCGCGGCTACCGTCGTTGACAGTCGCAGCTCGACGCCGGCCTGGCGTGCTTCGCGTTCGAGTCGCCGCGCGTAAGCAGGACCGGAAAGCACCCGGTGAAACTCGCGCATCCCGAATGGCGAATGGCCGCAGTGGCGAGGGATACCGCCGGCCTGATCCTCGCGTTCGAGTACGGTCACGCCGTCGACGCCGAGCCGGCGCAGCTCGGTCGCGAGCGCGAGTCCGCTGGGACCGGCGCCGACGATCGCGACGCGATAGTGGTATTCGATCACCTGTCGGGCTCGGCCAGCGGTTCGTCGAGGCAACCGGCGGTCAACTCGCTGAGTTCCGCGCTGCAGTAAAAGCCCTGGCAGCGCCCCATGGTCACCCGGGTGCGGCGCTTTAAACCGGCCAGCGAACGGGCTGCCAGCGGACCCGACAACGCGGCGCGAACCTCGCGCCGGGTGACCAGTTCGCAATGGCAAACAATGCCCTCGTTTCCGGGTCGCTGCCAGTCTCGCACACCGCATTCGGCGAGATGGGCCACTTGCGGCCATTGCGGATTCTCGAGGGCGGGGTGCGAGCCGACCGACTCGGCATAGGAATCATATACTCGCCTGGCGATTCCCAGCGCGGCGCTGAGGCCGGTGGACCGAATGCCGCCAACGCAGAGGTAACGGCGCTCGCGATAATGTTTGATCTGGTATTCCTTGGCGTCGGTCGCAGGCCTTATTCCGGCATAGGTCGCGGTAATCGACTGGTCTCGCAGGCGCGGCAGGATTTCGTTGCCGCGAGCGACCAGCGCCTCGAGTTGCTCACGCGTGACGTCGGCACGGGTTCGGCTATCCTGCTCCTCGGCCGTCGGTCCCACCAGCAGGTTGCCGAAAATCGTCGGGCAAACCACTACGCCCTTGGTGATTGCGGTCGGGACCGGCAATAAAATCGAGTCGATCAACCCGCGGGCAGCCTTGTCGTAAACGACGAACTGACCCTTGCGCGGGTGAATCTCGAACGCGGATTCACCCAACAACGCCAAATCCAGCCGGTCGCCGAACAGGCCCGCGCAGTTGACCAGATAACGGCAGCGAATCTTGCCGCGGTTGCTGTCGAGCAGCCATTCGCGCCCGTCGAACTCGCCGTTGAGCAATTCGCAGTGACGCGCCAGCGCGGCGCCGTTTCGCAGCGCCTGTAGCAAGTAGGCAAAGGGCGCGCTCCACGGGTCGATGACGAATTCGCCCGGCACCCTGACTGCCGCGCACACGGCATCGGACACCTCGGGCTCGCGAGCAGTGACCTGTTTCGCATCGAGCATGCAGGCATCGACGATGCCGTTGCGGTGCGCCTGGTCGAGCACCGCTTGCAGACGCTCGGCTTCGGCGTCGTTCCAGGCCAGCACCAGCGCGCCGCAATCGAGCAGCGGCAGGTTCAGTTTTTCGCGAATGCGCAGGTACTCGTGATAACCGTCGACGATGCAGTCGTGTTCGACCGAGTTTTCGGGCGCATCGAAGCCGGTGTGCAGGATCGCGCTGTTGCCTTTACTCGCGCCGTCGAGAATGTCGGCAGCCTTTTCCACCACCAGCACGCGCGCGCCCTCGAGGGTGAAACGCCGCGCGATCGCGCAGCCGACGACGCCCGCGCCCGCGATCACGACATCGAAGACCGTGGCGGGCAAGGATTCGGAAACGCTGTATTCCGGCATCAGGGAATGTCCAGGAAGACGGGCCCGGCGGCGGCCCCGCGCGGGTAGAAACGAGTATAGGGCGCGATGCCTGTACAGTCAATTTTATAGACTGAAACTGGCTTTTTCAGTCAAAATTTTGGCCAAATCTGCGTAATGACTCGTTAAAATTGACTAAACAGTCATTGTTTAGCGAGTTTTCCCTGTGCTACCATGCGCCGATGCGGCCGCAGGAAAGACAAGCACAAATCATCGATACCGTCCGCATCCACGGCAAGGCCAGGGTCGAGGAACTGGCGAAAATGTTCTCCACCTCGGTCGAAACCATTCGCCGCGATCTGGTCACGCTGGATCGTCGCGGCAAGATCGAGAAGGTGCACGGCGGCGCGATTCCGCCGCGATTCGTCAGCGAAAGCCCGTTCCGCGAGCGCCTGCAGACCAACGGCCTGGCGAAGCGGCAACTGGCGCGCAAGGCGCTCGAGCTGGTGATCCCGGGGGAGACGCTGATGATCGACACCGGCTCGACGACGCTGGTGTTCGCCGAGGAGCTGGCGCAGATCGACGATTTGACGGTGATTACCAATTCGACCGCGATCGCGCGCGTCGTCGCCAGCGGCAACGCCAGCGCGCAGGTCATCCTGCTGGGCGGCAACTATCGCGAGGACAACCGGCAAACCTGCGGTATCATGGCGGTCGAGCAGCTGCAACGCTTCAACGCCAACAAGGCGATCTTGACCGTCGGCGCGATAAATGCCGACAATGGCGTCATGGACTACGACCTCGAAGAAGCCCTCGTGGGGAGGGCCATGCTGCGCCAGGCGCGGCTCGGGGTCGTGCTGGCCGACTCGTCGAAGTTCGGCGTCGGCGCGCCGCATATCGTCGCGCCGCTCGACGGAATCGGCGCACTGGTTTGCGAACAGCCGCCGGCGGCAACCCTGGCGAGCGCCTTGAAACAGGCCCGGGTGGAGGTCCATAGCCCGGCCGCCGGCGATCGGTAGGATAGACCCAGCGGATCGCGGGCAAGTTCGACACAACAATAATCGGGGAGCAGGAGGAACTGAGGCAAATGCCCAAAGTAATCGTCAGCTACGTCAAGTGGGTGGACTACTTTTCGACCAAGGTAGGGCGCCTCGCGATGTTCCTGATCTTCCTCATGATCGGCGTGCTGCTGCTCGACGCGGTGACCCGCAACATCATCAACATCCCGCTGTCCTGGTGCGTCGAAATGGCGCAGTTCACGATCACCGCTTATTACATCGTCGGCGGTCCCTACTCGATGCAGCTCGACAGCCACGTGCGCATGGACCTGGTCTACTCGATGTTTTCGCGCAAGAACCAGGCCCGGATCGACAGTTTCACCGCCATCGCGGTCGTCTTTTACCTGGTTTGCCTGTTGATCGGCGCCATCTCCAGCACGATGTACGCGATCGAGTACAACGAGCGCAAGTTTTCGCTGTGGAACCCGTCGATGGTGCCGATCAAGATCATCATGTGCATCGGCATCGCGCTGATGCTGTTGCAGGCGATCTCGACCTTCTTCAAGGATCTCGCCAAGTCGCGAGGAGTCGAGCTGTCATGAGCCACGAAATGATCGCAATCCTGATGTTCATTTCGATGATGCTGATGCTGCTCACCGGCCAGCGCGTGTTCGCCGTGATCGGCTTCGTGTCGGCCGTCGCCGCGCTGCTGCTGTGGGGCGAAGGCGCGATCGAGATGCCGTTCAACGCGGCCTTCAAGCTGTTCAACTGGTATCCGCTGCTGACGCTGCCGCTGTTCATCTACATGGGTTACATCCTGTCGGAGTCCGGCATCGCCGACGACCTCTACCGCATGTTCCACGTCTGGTTCGGCGGGCTGCGCGGCGGGCTCGCGGTCGGCACCATCGGCCTGATGGTGGTCATTTCGGCGATGAACGGGCTGAGCGTCGCCGGCATGGCGATCGGCGCGACCATCGCGCTGCCGGAAATGCTCAAACGGGGCTACGACAAGATCATGATCACCGGGGTCGTGCAGGCCGGCAGCTCGCTCGGCATCCTCGTGCCGCCGAGCGTGGTGCTCGTGCTCTACGGCATGATCGCCCGCCAGCCGGTCAGCCAGCTGTGGCTCGCCGGCGCGATTCCCGGCCTGATGATGGCGGCGTTGTTCATCATCTACATCGTCATTCGCTGCCGGCTGCAACCGCACCTCGGCCCCACGGTGCCGCCGGAAGACCGCGACATGCCGCTGGCCGAAAAGCTAAAGCTGTTGCGCGCCGGGATCACGCCCTTCCTGATTTTCTTTTTCATGACCGGCCTGTTCGTCATGGGCATCACCAGCCTGGTCGAATCCTCGGCGGTCGGCGCCACCGCGGCAACGATCGCCGCGGCGGTGCGCAAGCGGCTGAACCGCAAGGTCATGGAGGAGACCATGCGCAAGACGCTGGCGATTTCCTGCATGTTCATGTGGGTCATCCTCGCCGCGCTCGGCTTCGGTGCGGTGTTCGACGGCATCGGCGCGGCGCGCGCGATCGAAACCCTGTTCATCACCAACTGGCACCTGACGCCGTGGGAAGTGCTCATCATGATGCAGCTGTCCTACCTGGTGATGGGCATGTTCCTCGACGATACCGCGATGCTGGTCATCGTCGCGCCGCTCTACGTGCCGCTGGTCAAGGCGCTCGGTTTCGACCCGATCTGGTACGGCGTGCTCTACACGATCACCTGCCAGATCGCCTACATGACGCCGCCGTTCGGGTACAATCTGTTCCTGATGCGAGCGATGGCGCCTCCCGAGATATCCCTGTGGGATATCTACCGGTCGATTATTCCTTTTGTCATGGTCATGACGCTGGCACTGGTCCTGGTCATGGTTTTTCCGCA
>JBPEYE010000239.1:0-19560 GCA_052030825.1 Gammaproteobacteria bacterium
CGCCGCCGGCGGCGTCGGCAGCATCGCGGTCGCGATCCTCGGCAAGCTCGGCTACCGCGTAATCGCGAGCACCGGGCGACCCGAGGAAAAGGATTTTCTCGTCGGGCTGGGCGCGGCCGAAGTGATCGAGCGGTCCCGCTTCGCCGAACCCGCGCGGCCGCTGGCGAAGGAACTCTGGAGCGGCGCGATCGACGTCGCCGGCGGCAACACGCTCGCCAACGTGCTGAGCCAGACCCGATATGGTGGCGCGGTCGCGGCCTGCGGTCTCGCCGAGTCGATGAACCTGCCGGCGTCGGTGGCGCCATTCATCCTCCGCGGCGTGACCCTCTACGGTATCGATTCGGTGATGGCGCCGCAGGCCCGGCGCCGCGAAGCCTGGTCGCGCCTCGCGCGCGATCTCGATCTCGAGCTGCTCGACGGCCTGACCTCCGAACTCGATTTCGAAACCCTGCCGCAGGCGGCGAAAGACATACTCGACGGCAAGTTGCGCGGACGGGCGGTCATCAAGCTGCCCTAGCCGAGATGATCCACGGCGAAGTATCCGGGTTTCGCCGCTGGCGAAAAAGGGGACTTTCCCGCTCAAGCCCGATGCCGCGGCGAACGGGTCCGGGCGTCGTCCGATGAAACTGCGAATCGACGCGATGCGGTAAGCGATTGCGCATGCCGGAAAAATCGATACTCGATACGCGTCACTTCGGCCTCGGCGTCACGCTGGTCGTCGTCGGCGGCGTGTTCCTGAGTACCTCGGGCATCCTGCTGCGCAACGTCGAAGCCGCGACCGGCTGGCAAATCCTGTTCTATCGAGGCTTCGCCTTCTCGATCACCCTGTTCCTGCTGCTGTTGCTTCGCTATCGCGCGAACATCGGCGCCGCCTTCCGCGCCATCGGCGCGCCCGGGGTGCTTGCCGGTACCGTGCTCGGTCTCGGTTCGATTTGCTACGTGTTCGCGCTGTTGTTGACGACGGTTGCCAACGCGGTGTTCATCATCGGCGCGGCCCCGCTGGCGACGGCATTCGTCGGCTGGCTGGTACTCGGCGAACGCACCTCGCGCTTTGGCGTTCTGGCGATGCTCGTGTCGCTGCTCGGCATCGGCCTGATGTTCGCCGACGGGCTGCTCGCGGGTCGCTGGCTCGGTAACGTCGCCGCCCTTGGCGTGGTTGCGTCGTTCGTCGTGTTCCTGCTGATCCTGCGCGCGCGGCGGGATGTCGACATGCTGCCGGCGACCTGCCTCGGCGGTCTCGTGATGGGCGGCGTGTCGGGCCTGGTGGCCGATTCGCTCTCGATCTCGACCCACGACCTGCTGATCTCGATCGCGATGGGCAGCCTGCAGTTCGGGATCGGATTTTATTGTTTCACGATCGCGTCGCGTTACATCCTCGCGTCGGAAATCGCGTTTTACGCGCTGACCGAGTCGATCCTGAGTCCCATCTGGGTCTGGATCGACGTCGGCGAGACGCCGAGCGCCTGGACCCTCGGCGGCAGTCTGCTGGTTCTGTTGTCGGTCGGCGCCTACTGCATCCACGGGATCCGCGCCGAGCGCCGCCTGTTGCGCGACGCGCGGCGATTCAGCAGGGGCTGAGGCCGCGCCCGCCGGCATCGAGCGCGAGCAACTCGCGCCACGCGGCTTCGGGCTGCCCGGCGGTAACGATCGCCGGCTTCAGCGCGACCAAATCGCGGATCGACTCATGCGAATTCGACATCGTCGCCGACGCGGATCGCGCCCGGCTTGACGACATCGCAGCAGATACCGCCGCGCCACTCGGGGGTCAGCGCCTCGGTCAGTCCCGGGTGTTGCTCGTCCATTCGCGAGCAGGGGTCGGTTTCCTCGGTGACGACGAGTTCGACCTCGCCGATGCGCACGGTCTTGCCGACGAACGAGGCGTCGAAGGCGACATCGTCGACGAGCAGGTTGGCGCGCCGCGTGGTCCATGGCAGGTCGGTGTCGAGCTCGCGGCAAACCTGCTGCCAGACGGGTTCGCTCAGCAAGGTCACCTGGCGGCCGCGTTGCGGGCCGCGAAAATCGCCGCTAATTCCGCGCTCGACGCTGACCTCCGCGTCGTCGACCAGCTGCATCTCGGCGCGGGGCTTGTGTTTGATCGCGATCGCCTTGACGGCACTCATGGTTGCAACTCCGGCGGACTCCTGAAGCGCTCGATTGTCATGCTTTCTGCAACCGATAACAAGGCTCGTAGCGCTTGCCCGGCACTTTCATGCGCTGTTGGCGGACGAAATCGTGGAGCAGCGCGTCCAGCGACTGCATGATCTCGGGCTCGCCGCTGATCTCGAACGGACCGAACTCCTCGATTCGGCGGATTCCGTCGGCCTTGACGTTACCGCTGACGATCGCCGAGAACGCGCGCCGCAGGTCGGCGGCGAGCAGGTGAGCCGGCTGATCGCGGGTGAGCCGTAGCCCCGCAACCCGGTCGTGAATCGGTTCGAAGGGTTGTTGAAACGGCAGGTCGATATTCAGCAACCAGTTGAAGTAATAGGCGTCGGAATGCTCGCGCCGAAAATTGCGCACGGTTTCGAGCCCGGCCTCGATTTCGCGCGCCGCCTTGATCGGGTCGTCGACGATGATCGTGTAATACTCCTGCGCGTCGCGGCCGAGCGCGAGCGCGATGAATTCGTGGATGCGCTCGAAGTACTCGCGTGAGCCGGCCGGCCCGGTCATGATCAGCGGAAACGGGATGCGCCGGTTTTCGGGATTCAGCAGAATGCCGAGCAGGTAAAGAATTTCCTCGGCGGTGCCGACGCCGCCGGGAAACACGAGGAAGCCGTGGCCGAGGCGCACGAAAGCCTCGAGGCGTTTTTCGATATCGGGCAGGATCACCAGCTCGTTGACGATCGGGTTCGGCGATTCGGCGGCGATGATGCCGGGTTCGGTCAGGCCGACGAAGCGGCCGCGCGCGATGCGCTGCTTGTTGTGGCCGATCGCGGCGCCCTTCATCGGCGCCTTCATCGCGCCGGGACCGCAGCCGGTGCAGATATTGAGCCCGCGCAGGCCGAGCTGGTAGCCGACTTCCTTGCAATAGTCGTACTCCTCGCGGGCAATGGAATGTCCGCCCCAGCAGACGACGAGGTTGGGCTCGACCTCGGGTACGAGCACGCGCGCGTTGCGCAGGATGTGAAAGACGACGTTGGTGATGCCCTCGCTGGTTTCGACGTCGAAGATCTGGTTCGATTCGATCTTGTTCTTGACGTAGGAAACGTCGCGCAGCACCGCGAACAGCTGATCCTGGATACCCTTGATGACCTCGCCGTCGACGAAGGCGCTCGACGGCGCGTTCTCGATTTCGAGCTTGATGCCGCGCGCCTGTTGCACGACGCGAATGTCGAAATCGCGATACTGCTCGAGCACCTCGAGCGCGTCGTCGGTGTCGCTGTCGACGTTGAGCACGGCGAGCGCGCAGCGGCGGAACGTCTGGTAAAGGCCGTCCGCCTCGCTGCCGCGCTTGAGCTGGCCGACCTCGAGTTGTGACAGGATGTCCATTTGCCCGCGCGGGGTGAGACGGGCGCTGCCTTCGGGTTTGTTCATGGCTCCGGGGGTCGATTTCTGGTCTATAGTATAGTGCAGCGCTATGGGGAAATAATCACATGAGCGATCAATTATTCGAGGTGGCATTCAACGGCGAAATCGCCGATGGCGCCGACCTCGACGAGGTCAAGGCCAGGGTCGGCAAGATGTTCAATGCCGACGGCGACAAGCTCGCGACGCTGTTCTCGGGCAAGCGCATCGTCATCAAGAAGAACATCGACCAGGCCACCGCGGCCAAGTATCGGACCGCGCTCAATCGCGCCGGCGCGGTTTGCGAAGTCCGCCCGATGGGCGGCGCCACGCCGGTCGAATCCGCGCCAGCTGATCCCGCGCCCGCCGCCGCGCCGGCCGCTACGGCGCCGGTCTCCGCCGAGTACGAGGCCGGCGATCACGGCGAGGTGCCGCCGCCGCCGCAGACCGATCCGCTCGGCATAACCCCCGACCAGATCGAGGATCTGGCTGCCGACATCGCACCGGTCGGCAGCGAACTGCAATCCGCCTACGCCGTCGCCGAGGAGCCGCAGATCGATATTTCCGGTCTCGACGTGGCGCCGGTCGGCGCCGACCTGTCCGAAAGCAAGAAAGAACCCGATCCGCCACCGCCCGACACCACCGGCATCACGCTCGAAGAAACCTAGTCCGGCACCCACTCAGCTTTGTTCACGATCGATACCTCGTTCGTGCAAAATCGGGGACAGACCAAAAATTGCGACACGATCCTGCGGCCCCCAAATTCAGCTGAGCAATTTTTGCTCTGCCCCCCTCGCCACAGCGAATGCAGCACAGGCGCTGCGCCAGATAGGTTGCTGTAACCAGATTTAATCGCGGGCGTCGGCAGAGCATGGGTGAAGTCACCGACATTATGCAAGATTAAGGCTGCATTCGCTGACTTCGAGGTGGACAGAGCGATTTTGCTGCGCAAAAATCGGTTTGTCACCGTTAGCACGCGCTCAGAGGTTCTCCGAAGCATAGTCGGCAAGGCGCGAACGCTCGACGCTCATCAGCGTAACGTGGCCGCTGTGCTGCCAGTGCTTGAAACGGTCGACGACGTAGGTCAGGCCGGACGTGGTTTCGGTCAGGTACGGCGTATCGATCTGCTTCAGATTGCCGATGCAGACAATCTTGGTGCCGCTGCCGCTGCGCGTGACCAGGGTCTTCATCTGTTTCGACGTCAGGTTTTGCGCTTCGTCGATGATGATGTACTTGTTTTGAAATGTGCGACCGCGCATGAAATTCAGCGAGCGAATCTTGATCCGGTTGCGCAGCAGGTCGTTGGTCGCTGCCTGTTCCCATGAGCTTTTTTGCTCGTTGCCGGTCAGGACCTCCATGTTGTCCATCAGCGCACCCATCCACGGCGTCATTTTTTCTTCCTCGGTGCCGGGCAGGAAGCCGATGTCCTCGCCGATCGGGATGGTCACCCGGGTCATGATGATTTCCTTGTAGAGCCCCTGATCGAGCGTCTGGGTGAGGCCGGCGGCGAGCGCCAGCAATGTCTTGCCGGTGCCGGCGCTGCCGCTCAGGGTGACGAAATCGATTTCCGGATCCATCAACAGGTTGAGTGCGAAATTCTGCTCGCGGTTGCGCGCGGTAATGCCCCAGACCGAATGGCGCTGGCCGTAGTAATTGGTGCAGACCTCGAACAGGAACCCGTTGTGCTGCCGGCGACGAACGATCGCCTCGAAATCCGGCTCGATGAACACGAACTGGTTCGGGTGCCACTCGTCGTCGCCGACCTCTTCGATCTCGTAGTAGGCCCGGCCCTCGTCCTGCCAGCTCTCGATCTGCTTGCCGTGGCGTTCCCAGAAATCAGCTGCCAGCTGGCGGGATCCGCTGAACAGCAGATCGAGATCCTCGACGACGCGATCGTTGGCGTAATCCTCGGCCTGGATGCCGAGAATCGCAGCCTTGATCCGCAGGTTGATGTCCTTCGAAATCAGGATGATCTCGCGGTCGCGAATTTCCTGCTTGAGCGACATGATCGTGTCGAGAATCGAGTTGTCATTCTTGTTTCCCGGCAGGGATTCGGGCAGGTTCGAACCGTGCGCCTGGGTCTGAAAGAACAGGCGGCCGCTGCACTTGTACGGTTCCTCGGCGGGCTTGAACTGGCTGAGCTCCAGGCCTTCCTCGATGACAACGGCCTGTTGCGCGGTCAGCAGTTCGTCGATGAAGCGGTTGGTCTGACGCACGTTGCGCGCGACCTCGGAGACGCCGAGCTTGGCGTTGTCGAGTTCCTCGAGCACGGTCATCGGCAGGAAAACGTGATGTTCCTGGAACTTGAAGAGGGCTGACGGATCGTGCATCAACACGTTGGTATCGAGCACGAAAATCTTGTTTTCGGTGCCGGACTCGGCGAGAACGATGGGGGACATACTGCAAACTCGTAGGTGACGACTAATGGTAATGGAATCGCCGGTTGGTGCAAAGAGGCCGGTACCGGAATCCGGGTCTGCACTCGGAACGAGGCCGATGGTCGCGGCGCCTCCAGGCCATCTCGCTGGTATTGCGCCATCTCGCGGAGATTGCCTCCCGGCTGCGCAGCTCGCAATGACGCCGGTCTTGCCCGATCCTCCCGACTCAAATTAACATCGCCAGATCGAGAAACCGGAGATCCGCCATGAACGCGACCGGACCGCTCGCCGGCTACCGCGTGATCGAACTGGGCCAGCTATTGGCCGGACCCTTCGCCGGCTGCCTGCTCGGCTATTTCGGCGCCGAGGTGATCAAGGTCGAGCCGCCCGACGGCGGCGATCCGATCCGCCGCTGGCGCGAGATGCGTGGCGATACGTCGCTGTGGTGGCGCTCGCTCGCGCGCAACAAGAAATCGGTCACCCTCGACCTCAAGACCGAAAAGGGCGTCGAGCTCGCGCGTCGGCTGATCGAGCAGGCCGACGTCGTGATCGAGAATTTCCGTCCCGGCGTGGTCGAGCAATGGGGGCTCGGCCCCGACGATTTCCGCGCCAGCAATCCGCGCCTCGTTTACGCGCGTATTTCCGGGTATGGTCAGGACGGCCCGTACGCGAGCAAACCCGGTTTTGCGTCGGTGTGCGAGGGCATGAGCGGATTTCGCTACGTCAACGGTCATCCCGGCGAAGCGCCGGTGCGACCGAATCTGTCGATCGGCGATACGATTTCGGGCATCCATGCCGCGCTCGGCATCGCGCTGGCGCTGCTGGAACAGCAACGCAGCGGCGAGGGGCAGGTGGTCGACGTTGCGCTGGTCGAATCGATGTTCAACCTGATGGAAGCGGTGGTGCCGGAATACGATGGCGCCGGCGTGATCCGCGAACCGTCGGGCAGCACCGTGACCGGCATCGTACCGACCAATACCTACCGCTGCGGCGACGGCAAGTACATCGTCATCGGCGGCAACGGTGACTCGATTTTTCGCCGCCTGATGGTCGCCGCCGAGCGTCCCGAAATGGCCGAGGATCCGCGCCTCGCGACCAACCCCGGGCGGGTCGAACACGAGGCCGAAATCGACGCCGCGCTGGCCGAATGGTGCGCCGCGCACGATGCCGCGGTCCTGCTGGAGAAGCTCGACGCAGCGCGCGTGCCGGCGGGCCCGATTTACAATGTTGCCGATCTGCTCGCCGATCCGCATTTCAACGCTCGCGGGCTGTTCGAGACGGTCGAGATCGACGGTGAGCCGCTGAAGATTCCGGCGATTCTGCCACGGCTCGCGCGCACGCCCGGTGCCACGCGCTGGCCCGGTGGCGCGCTGGGCGCGGCCAACGACGAGGTGCTCGGCGGTCTGCTCGGACTCGACGCCACGGCGCTCGACGCGTTGCGCGCGGCCGGGGTGATCGCGCCCGGCGATACGGAACTCCGGGCGAAAACAGGATTCAAACAGACGAGGTGAAGACAATGTATAAAGCGATTATTCTGCTGTGCGCGCTGGTGATCGGCGCCGGGCCCGCGTTTGCCGATGGTGCCGGCGGCGGCGGCGGCTCCTACGGCGGCGGCAAGCTGTCGGCCTACACCCAGCTGATCGACGACGGGAAATTCGAACAGGCAATTGCGAAACTCGGCGAGGCGCTCGCCAGGGATCCGGACGACGCCGACTTGCTGAACCTGATGGCGTTCAGCAATCGCAAGCTCGATCGATTCGACGCGGCGATGGAGTATTATCAAAGAGCGCTCGCAATCGAGCCCGATCATCGCGGCGCCAACGAGTATCTCGGTGAACTCTACCTGCAACTCGGGCAGCTCGACAAGGCCGAGAAACAGCTCGAAATTCTCGACAAGGAATGCTTTTTCGGCTGTCGCGAATACGACAAGCTGGAGCAGGCGATCCAGGACTACCGCCGGCAGAATCCGTCCTGACGGCGTCAATGGTCAAAGGAAAGTTCGGCGCCCAATATAGCCATCGATTCGTACCGGGAGTCGACGCGTAATTCCTGATATCATGCGGGCGTGATCTACTATCGCGACCTGCGCCTCGACCGCGCGAGCGACAAGCGCAAGGACAGCGGCTGGTTGCGGCGGCAATGGACGCGGCGACACTGCCGCGTCTTGCTTTTGCGTCACGACAAGAGCCTGATGCGTCGGCCGGGTTCGCCGGCGGATTCGCCCGAAGCCCTGCACCTGCCGCAGGCCGAGGTCGGTGCGCTTGTCGACGATCTCGAACAGACGGTTTTTCTCGGTCTCGACCGCAGCGGACCGTTGTTCGCGGTCGACGCCTCCAGCCTGTCCGAGCGCGAGCTCGAACCCTATCTGCTCGGCGTCAACGAGTTCGTCGACCTGCGCGATGTCGGCTGGCTGCTCGACGCCGAGCAGGCCGCGCAACTCGCCTACGCACGCGGCCTGTTGTACTGGAACCGCCATCATCGCTATTGCGGTGTTTGCGGACATCCGACGCGCAGCGAGCAGGGTGGCCACATGCGCCGTTGCGGCAACGATGCCTGCGGTCGAATGCACTTTCCGCGCACCGACCCGGCGGTGATCATGCTGGTCGAAGATCGCAGTGACCCGGCGCGGCCGCGCTGCCTGCTGGCGCGCAATTCGCGCTTTCCGAGCCGCATGATGTCAACGCTGGCCGGCTTCGTCGATCCGCTCGAAAGCCTCGAAGAGACGGTGGCGCGCGAAGTCTACGAAGAATGCGGCATCGAGGTCGAAGCCATCGAATACCAGGCGTCGCAGCCCTGGCCCTTCCCGTCATCGATCATGCTCGGGTTTCGCGCGCGCGCGCGGACGACCGAAATCCGGATCGATAACGACGAGATCGAGGAAGCCTACTGGTTCGAGGCCGAGCAGTTGCTCGACTTCGGCGAATGGGGAGACGCTGGCGATAATTTTTGCTTGCCGCGTCGCGATTCGATTGCCCGATACCTGGTCGAATCGTGGAAGAAGGAAGCGTTAAAAAGGCTGGCGGAACCGGTCGAGGAGTGAACCGGCCCCGCCAGACGAGGGGGCACTGGTCATGCGCATCTGGCCGCAACCAGCTCGCTATCGTTGGCGGCGACCTTGCGTTCGTCGACTCGCGAGACCGACGCGTGGCCGGTGACGTTGCGCCGGGCCTCGCGTTTGGCGTTGAGCGCATCGAGCGTGGTGGCGCCGAGCTTGACCGCAATCAGGTCGCCGCGATGCAGGCCGATGTCCTCGAGGTGGTAGTCGGACAGGCGCAGCAGGCTGTCGAGTACGCGCTTCGCTTCGCGGCGCTCGCGGTATTCGGCGATGCTGCGCTTGAGCGATGCGCCGATCGACCGGGTGACGGCGATGATGGAACGGGCGCGGATCGCGTGCGCTTCGCGTTCGGCAGCGGCGGTATCGATGCTGCTGACGTGGCGCGCGAAGTTGCCGCCGGTATTGGCATCGACCAGCGATGCGACTGCAAATTGAAGTAATTTCATGTTAGTATTCCTCACTTGAAAGTTAATCGATAAATCACTCAGTGGGCGTAATATAGAGCTTGTATAGCCCTCAGACAAACGATATATTTTCCATATCAGTTTAGATTAACTAACATGAAAAGATTGCCTCCACTGAAATCGCTGCGCGCCTTCGAGGCTGCCGGACGGCTGCTGAGTTTCAGCGCCGCGGCCGATGAACTGAACGTTACGCCGGGCGCGATCAGCCAGCAGATCCGCCAGCTCGAGGAGTTTCTCGAGGTCAAGTTGTTCAAGCGCATGAACCGGCAAATCGTGCTGACCGACAGCGGCCAACTGTTCCTGCCGGCGATCGCCGGCGGCTTCGAGCAGTTCGAACACGGCGTCGAACTGCTGCGCCGCCAGCACAGCGAGGGACCACTGACGATTACGTCGGCGCCGTCGTTCGTTTCGAAATGGCTGATTCCGCGCCTCGAGCGATTCAAGGCAATATGCCCGCAGGTCGACGTGCGGATCGACACGTCGGACCGACTGGTCGATTTTTTCCACGAAGACATCGACGTCGGTATCCGCTTCGGTGACGGCGTCTATCCCGATCTCGAAACGATTTACCTGTTTTCGTTCGACCTGATTCCGGTTTGCAGCCCGAAGTTGCTCGGTCGGGGAGAGGGCCTGCGGCGGGTATCCGACCTGAACAACTATACGCTGCTGCACACCAGCTACAACGAAATCGATCCCGGTTTTCCCGACTGGGCGATGTGGCTGAAGGCCGTCGGCGCCGCCGAGGTCGATGCGACACGCGGTATTTTTTTCGACCAGACCGACCTGCTTTTCCAGGCTGCGCTCGACGGCCAGGGCGTCGCGCTGCTTGCCAACGTCATGGCCGAACCCGAAATCGAGGCAGGCCGCCTGGTGCAGCCGTTCGCCCAGCGCCTTCCGGTGCAGATGCACTATAACCTCGTGACCACGCCACAGAAAGCGCGCGTGCCGAAAGTCGCGTCTTTTCGCGAATGGATTCTGCGCGAATCGGCTTACCTGCGCGGGGAAGCGCCGGCGGAAGGACCGCTGGCGATCGAAGCCTGCGCGCCGGTCCGCGCCGCTGAATCCGGCTGACGCGAGTCAGACCAGCTGCGCGCCACGCAAATCGTCGGTGGCGGTGTCCCGCGGCCGGTGGTCGGCGGCGAAGAAAGTATAGATAACCGGCAGCACGAACAGCGTGAACAGCGTGCCGATCGCAAACCCGGCGACGATCGTGATTCCGATCGCCTGGCGGCTGGCGGCGCCGGCGCCGGAAGCGATGACCAGCGGCATGATGCCGATGATCGTCGAGAACGACGTCATCAGGATCGGCCGCAGGCGAATCGACGCGGCCTTGATCACGGCCTCGACCGGGGACAGGCCTTCTTTTTTCTGGATTTCGTTGGCGAATTCGACGATCAGTATGCCGTGCTTGCTGACCAGGCCGATCAGCGTAATCAGGCCGACCTGGCTGTAGATATTCATCGACGTGTTGCCGAGAAACATCGGGATCAGCGCGCCGAACATCGCCAGCGGCACCGTCGTCAGGATGATGAACGGATCGCGCAGGCTTTCGTACTGCGCGGCAAGCACCAGGAACACGACGACGATCGCGAATCCGAAGGTGATCGCGAGCACCGACCCTTCCTGAACGAGCTGTCGCGACTGGCCCTGGTAGTCGTAGGTGTAACCGGCCGGTGCGACCTCGTCGGCGATGTCGCGCAGAAGCTCGAGCGCCTCGCCGAGCGGAATCCCGGGCACCGCCTCGATCTTGGCCGCGTTTTGCTGTTGAAACTGAACCAGTTCGCGCGGTACCGACGTGTACTGGATATCGACCAGCGATGACAGGCTGACCGGCTTGCCGGTATCGGTGTAAACGTAGTACTGGCTGACGATTTCGGCGTTTTCGCGCTGGTCGCGGCGCGCCTGCGGGATGATCTTGTAGCTGCGCCCGGCGAGATTGAAGCGGCTGACGTAACCCTCGGCGAGGATCGCGCCTAGGGTTTGCCCGATTTCGCGCATCGAGATGCCCATCGATTCGGCGCGTTCGCGATCGATCGTAACCCGTATCTCGGGCTTGGAAAAATTGAAGTCGCTCTTGATGAACCAGAACTTGCCGGTTTCGCGGGCGCGCTCGAGTACCTGCTGCACGGTGCCGTAGAGCTGATCGTAGCCCTGCTGGGTCTTGAGCAGGAATTCGACCGGCGTGTTGCCGCTCGCGCCCGGCAGCGACGGCGGGTTGAAGGCGAAGCTTTGCAGGCCGGGTTGCTGATCGAGCGATTGCTGGATTTGCGGGATCATCTGCATCGAAGACAGGCTGCGATCCTCCCAGGGCTTGAGCAGCATCCCGGCAAAGGAGACGGTGGGTCCGCCGAAACCGTTGGCCATGAACGAGGATTCGTACTCGGATTCGTAGCGGCGAAAAATATCGATATACGGCGCGGTGTACTTGTTGAGGTAGTCGATGCTGCTGTGGTCGGGCGCCTGCGAAAAGACGAAGATGACGCCCTGGTCTTCCTCGGGCGCGAGCTCGTGGTTGATCATCTGGAACATCAGGACGAGCATGACGACGACGCCGAAGACGAAGACGACGGTCACCGAGCGCGTCTGCAGCGACGACGCCAGTACGCGTTCGTAGCCGGCGCGCAGGCGATCGAAGCGGCGATTGATGAAGCGCGCATAGGCATTGTTGCCGACCGTCGGCTTCAGTACCCGCGAACACATCATCGGCGACAGGGTCAGGGCGATGATCGTCGAAATGATGATGGTCCCGACCAGGGTGAAAGCGAATTCCTTGAACAACACGCCGGTGAGGCCGCCGAGCAAGCCGATCGGTGCGTAGACGACGCACAACACGATCGTCGTCGCTACCACCGGCTTGGCGATTTCGCGAGCGCCAGCGAGCGCTGCCTGCAGCGGTTTCTGGCCCTCGCCGATGTGGCGGTAAATGTTCTCGACGACCAGGATCGCGTCGTCGACCAGCAGGCCGATCGCCATGACCATCGCCAACAGCGTCAGCAGGTTGATCGAATAGCCCATCAGCTGCATGTAGAACAGCACGCCAACGATCGACAGCGGAATCGTCACTAACGGGATCAGGGTCGAGCGGAACGAGCCCAGCGACAGGAAGATGACGACGATGACGATGATCGAAGCCTGCAGCAGCGTGACGATGACCTCCTGGATCGACGCGCGAATGAACTCGGTCGAATCGTAAGCGATTGCGGTTCTGAGTCCCGGCGGGAACGATTTCTCGAGCTTTGCGAGCTCGGCGTTGACCAGCTGGATCGTCGTCAACGGGTTGCCGTCGGTGGTGCCGTTGATGCCGATATAAATCGACGGGACGTTGTCGAACATGACCAGCGAATCGTAACTTTCGGCGCCGAGCTCGATCTCGGCGACGTCGCCGAGACGGACCTTGTTGATGCCGTCGTCGCGTATCACGAAGCGGCGGAAAACGTCCGGATCGGCCGAGTCGGTCACCGCGTTGACGTCGGTTTGCACCAGCCGGCCACGGGTCTGCCCGGCGGCCGACTGGTAGTTTTCGGCACCGATTGCATTGACGATGTCGGCCGCCGATACGTTTTGCGCCGCCATCCGCACCGGGTCCATCCAGATGCGCATCGAGTAGGTCTTGCCGCCGAGAATTTCGGCCTCGGCGACGCCCTTGACCGTCGACAGTGCCGGCTGCACCGTGCGCAGCAGGTAATCAGTGATCTCGACATCGGACAGAGATTCGCTGTAGAAGCTGTAGTAGGCCAGCGCGAATCCTTCGGCCGATTCCTTGGCGACGACCGGATCTTCGGATTCCGCCGGCAGCTCGCCACGGATCGACGACACCTTGGTGCTGACCTCGGTCAGCGCGATGTCGGCGTCGACGCCGAGCTTCATGTGTACCTCGACCCGCGACACGCTGTTGGAGCTGCTCGAGCGGACGAAATCGATACCCTCGGTGCTGGATACGACCTGCTGGACCGGCGTGCTGATGAAACCCTGGATCAGCTCGGCGCTGGCGCCGGGATAGGCGGTCGTGATCGAGATTACCGAGGTTTCGAGTTCGGGGTACTGGCGCACCTGGGTGTTGAAGAACGCCTGCGCGCCGAGCAGTACGATCATCGTGCTGATGACCAGCGACAGCACCGGGCGCCTGATGAAATAGTCGGTGAACATGACCAGCTAGTTCGTGGACTGCGAATACTCGGGAACGTCGTCGACGATCGCGACGCGCAGGCTCGGAAACAGCTTCAGCTGCCCCGAAGTCACGACCTGGTCGCCGGCGGCGAGGCCTTCGACGATACCGGCAACGCCATCGTCGCGATAGACGACCCGGACCTGGCGCGCGGCGAGGCGGTAGTCGGGCGGCGCGGCGGGGTCGGCATCGGGTGACGTTTCGAGGATATAGACCGCTTCGCCGTAAATATTGTAGAAGATCGCGGTCTCGGGCACGGTCAGCACCGGTAGCGTACGCCGCGACTCGAGTTCCATGTCGGCGAACATGCCCGGCGCGAGCAGGCGCTCGCCGTTGTCGACCGACGCGCGCACGAGGATGTTGCGCGTGTCGGCATCGAGTTCGGGGTTCCAGGTTTCGACGCGCGCTTCGAATTCACGCGAGGGGTAAGGCCGGACCCGAAACGCGATCGGCTGATCCGGCGCGAGGTCGTTGAAGTTGCTTTCCGGCAGCGTGAAGTCGAGATACAGCCGGTCGAGCGACAGCAGCGTGACGATTTTTTGTCCGGGGGCGATATACTCGCCGATGTCGACCTGGCTGATGCCGAGCTTGCCCGAAAACGGTGCGTAAATCCGCTTTTTCGCGAGTGCCGTTTCCGCGACCGCGACCCGCGCGCGCGAGATGTCGACCAGCGACGCCTGCGTATCGATGTCGTTTTTGGTCACGAACGATTGGTCCTTGAGTTTGAGCAGGCGCTGGTACTGGCTGTTGTCCGAATCGAACTGCGCGCGCGCCGATTCGAGATTGGCGCGCTCGGTGCTGGCGTCGAGCGCGACCAGCAGCGCGCCGGCGGCGACCTCGTCGCCGGATTTGAACTCGATCGATTTGACGATGCCCGAAACCTCGGTGGTGATGTCGACGCCCTGAAAGGCAACCAGCGTACCGATCGCCTTGACCCGGCGCTGCCATTCGGCCGGCTCGGCGCGCGCGACGGTCACGCTGATCGGGGGCGGCTCCTGACTTCCCTGCGCGATCTGCGCCTGGATTTGTTGTACCTTGAAAAACGCGAGCACGCCGGCGGTCGCGGCGAGCAGCAGCAAAATGAATAACAGGCGCAGCCAGAGGCGCGGGCGGCGCGACGATGTTGGCGTGTCGGACAAGTCTTTTGTCTCGGATCGGTTAGTGGATTGCAAATGGTATCGCAATCGCGCATCGCAAACGTCTATGATAACGATCTGAATGCAACTTTTATAGTCACCCTGTCCCCGCGCGATCGCGACGGGACGAGTGAACGGGAATCAGCGCTTGCGATAGGCAAGCACCCAGTGGCGCAGATGCGCCTCGCGCTCGCTGAACGGGTAGGTCCGAAACAGCCGCGAACGATCGAGCAGGTCCCAGCTGCCGGCCGCGTCGAGCGCGTCGATCCTGGTCTTGAAGCCGTACTCGTCGTAGGCGATTTGCGACAGTGAAAACACGATGATGCCGCCGGGCCGGGTCAGCGTCAGGATGCCGTCGAGTGCCTCCGGTGGCGCGTGGCCGTGGGTCAGTACGCCGGCGGCGACCACCGCGTCGTAGCTCGCCGGCGGCAAATCGATTGCCGCACCGAGGTAGAGCGGGAACAATTCGCGGTAGATCTGCTTGCGTCGCGCAACTTCGAGCATCCCTTCGGACGGGTCGAGCCCGTCGATACGATCGTAGCCCATCTGGTGCAGCACCTGTGCCATGTTGCCGGTGCCGCAGCCGGCATCGAGAATGCGGGCGTCGAAGTCTGGCAGGTGGCGGCCGACCATGCCGGTCGCAATCGCGATATACGGGTTGCC
This sequence comes from Gammaproteobacteria bacterium, assembly GCA_052030825.1. Lineage (GTDB taxonomy): Bacteria > Pseudomonadota > Gammaproteobacteria. The sequence goes on from JBPEYE010000239.1 coordinate 15,366, forward strand.
GCTGGCCCAGATTTGCTGGTCGTAGTCGAGCGCCCAGGCATCGTAGAGCGCATCGAGGGTGGCGCGGTCGCCCTCGGCGGCGTAGACCCGTTCGAGCCAGGTTTCGAGATCGGGCATCGATATTCCCCTTTGCTTGCATTCGCGAATTGGCCCAAGATTAGGCTTCTGGCGGCTTCGACACAACCGGGAGGCGGCAATGCACGACGACAGGATAGCCCTGGTAACCGGCGGCAATCGCGGCATGGGACTCGAAACCTGCCGCCAGTTGCTCGAGCATGGATTTCGCGTATTACTCGGCAGCCGCGACCTCGATGCCGGCATCGACGCGGCCAACGCGCTCGGTTCCGAGCATGTCGCGGCGGTGCGGCTCGACGTGACCAATGCGGAAGATATCGCTGCGCTCGCGCAGCATATCGACAAGATTCACGGCCGACTCGACGTGCTGATCAACAACGCCGGCATCCTGATCGACGCCGATCTCGGCGAAAGCGCGAGCATTCGCGATACCGATGCCGACGTTCTCGAAATGTCGCTGCGCACCAACGCGATCGGCCCGATCATGCTGATCAATGCGCTGCTGCCGCTGCTCGAGCGGGTCGACGACGCGCGCATCATCAACATCTCGTCGGGAATGGGCCAGCTGGCCGACATGGGCGGGCAGTATCCCGGCTATCGACTGTCGAAGACCGCGCTCAACGCGGCGACCCGAATCTATGCCGCCGAGCTCGATCCGGCGCGCTTCTCGATCAACGCGGTCTGCCCGGGCTGGGTGCGTACCGATATGGGCGGCGAAGCTGCCGAGCTGTCGATCGAAGACGGCGTCGACACCGCAATCTGGCTCGCGACCGCGCCCGAGGCGCGCGTCACCGGCGGTTTCTACCGCCGCCGCGAAGCGATCGACTGGTAGTCCGCTTGCTGCGGCTTGGCGAACAGGACCGGGCGCGACTCGACGGCCGCGAGGGGCGGGCGCTGCAATTCGCGATGGAGACGATCGTCGCCGCCGCCGAGATCGATCGCGCGGTCGAGTTGATCGACATCGGTTTCGCGCATATCGACGCGTGCTTTTACAATGGTCGTGCCCATCTCGATTTCGTCAACTACCTGCTCGACGCGGGGGCGACGCTGGCGGTACCGGCCTGGACCAACAATGGCCTCGTCGCGCTCGACGACCTCAGCTTGCGCGACCCGACGAAGAGCGAAGCGATGCACGAGGCGCACCAGCTGATGCAGGCTTACGTGCGTCTCGGCTGCCGGCCCGTGTGGACCTGCGCACCCTACCAGCTGCCCGGACGGCCGGCGCTCGGCGACCATATCGTCGGTTCGGAGTCGAACGCGGTGTGCTTTTACAACTCGGTGATCGGCGCGCGCACCAACAAGTACGGCGACTATCTCGACGTTTGCGCGGCGATCACCGGGCGCGTTCCGGCGAGCAAACTGCACCTCGACAGCGGCCGGGTCGCGCAGCTTTTGTTCGATGTGCAGGGCATCGATCCGGCGTTGCGCGCCAAAGACCTGTTCTACCATCTGCTCGGACACCGGATCGGGCGCGTCAGCGGCGACCGGGTGCCGGCGATCGTCGGGTTGCCGGCGAGCTGCAGCGAGGACGACCTCAAGGCCATCAGCGCCGCGGCGAGTTCGTCGGGTAGCGTGCCGCTGTTCCACGCGATCGGCATCACCCCCGAAGCGCCGACCCTCGACGCCGCCTTCGCGGGTCGCCGGCCGCAACGCAGGATCGAAATCACGCCCGCCGATCTGCGGCGCGCGCGTAACGAGCTCGGTCGTGACGACCGCGCGCGGCCGCTCGCCGGGATTGCGCTCGGCACGCCGCATTTTTCGCTGACCGAGTTCGAACGACTGGCCACGCTGCTCGGGCGGCGCGCAATCGATCCGCGGCTGTGCTTTTACCTGACGACCAGCCGGCACGTGTACGCCGAGGCCGAGGCGCGTGGCTGGACCGGCAGACTGACGGAAGCCGGCGTGCGCATCGTCACCGACACCTGTACCTATTTTTCGCCGGCGGTGCGCGGCCTGCGCGGCAAGATCATGACCAATTCGGCCAAGTGGGCTTACTATGCACCCGGTATGCTGCCAGTCGAGGCGGTGCTCGGCAGTCTCGACGAGTGCGTCGAATCGGCGGTACGCGGCGAGGTCGTCCTCGACGACTGGAGTGGTCTATGAACCGGCAGCGGATCGATGCGGAAGTCTTGATCGCCGGCGTCGCGCGCGGTCCCGCGCTCGTCCTCGACGAAACGCTCAGTTTCTGGGGCGGCTTCGATCCGCTGGCGGGCGCGATCATCGACGTGCATCACCCGCAGTATCGCGCGCGTGTCGGCGGTTGCGTCCTGTTCATCCCGGCAAGCCGCGGCTCGGCCGGCACCCCGGGTGGCATCGCCGAAACGCTGCGCAATGGCAGCGGTCCGTGCGCGTTCGTGCTCGGCGAGCGCGACGTCAACATCGGCGTCGGCGTGCTGGTCGCGAACCGGCTTTACGGTTTCGACGTACCGGTGATCAGGATTCCGGTCGCGCGGATGCGCTCGATTCCCGCCGGCACAACGGTGTCGATCGAGCGCGCCGGTGGCCTGTCAATCGGCGCCTAGCGCCTTGAGTACGAGGCGGTGGAAATGGTGCAGCGCGTGTTCGCTCTCGCCGCGGCGCGCGGGATCGAACAGGTATATCCCCTGATCGTAGCTGCGCGAACCGAGGCCGCGTTGCACCGATTCGCAGAGGCTCACGTCCTCCGGGCCCAGGGTTTCGTTGAGATAGTCGCGGCGCCCGCGGTCGACCTGGCCGCCCGCCGACAGGGTGTGGCCATCGAAACTGCAGCGTGACGCGTCGAGCGGCCGCACCGCGAACAGGCCGATGGCCTCATGTCCGGGAAGTACGTTGAAGGTCATGTTGGGCCACAGATACCAGAACACGCTGTGCTCGTAGCCGCTGCCGGCGGCGACGGGGTAAGCGCTGTTGTCATGGCGTATCCTGGGGCCGTACTGGCGCGACCACAGCGGAAAGACGTCGACCTCGTAGTGGTCCATGTCGATGATCGACGCGAAATCCGGGTGCGCCGCACGGCAGTGGTAGCACTCGACGTAGTTGTCGACGACGACCTTCCAGCCGGCATGGATTGGTTGCGGTGCCGGCACCAGGTCGTTGCTCGGCTCGAGTTCGTCGAGAAACGGCAGGCGGGTGCGTATGTCGCGCTCGAGATCGGCGGCGATTTCGCCGAGCGGCGCGGCGCCGTCGTCGAGATTGACGAACACGCAGCCGCAAAAGACTTCGAGCCGCACCGGCCGCAGGCAAAACTCGGCCGCCTCGAAACCGGGCCGCTGGTCGGACAGCGGCGCGCGGGCGAGGGCACCGGTGTTGCTGTAAGACCACGCGTGGTAAGGGCAGACGATCAGACTGCGAACCGTGCCGCTGCCGCTGAGCAGCTCGTGGGCGCGGTGGCGGCAGACGTTGTAGAACGCACGCAGTTCACCGTCGCTCGAGCGGATCACGAAGATGCTTTCGTCGCAAATACGCAACGTGACGTAGTCGCCGGTCGCGCGCAGCAGGCACGCGGGCGCGACGTATTGCCAGGTCCGGTAGAAAATCCGGTGTTTCTCGAGCCGGTGGATTTCCGGATCGAGATAGTAGGCGGCGGGCAGCGTGTACGAAGACTCGGGTCGGTCCGTGAGCCGTTTGCGCAGCGGTGGCAAGCCGGTTGCTTCGCCGTTATCCGTCAAGAGCGGCTGTCCATGGCCTTGAGAATCATCGCCTGGTCGATCTCACCGACCACGCGGCCTTCGCCATCGAGCACCGCGAGCGGTCCCTGGGTCCTGATCGCGAGATCGATCAGCTTGTCGAGCTTGTCGTCTTCACGGCAGCATTCGGCGCCGTTTTGCCTGACCTCGTCCGACGCCTCGCGCATGATTTTGCCCACCGACAGCACCTTGTAGCGCGGCACGTCCTCGGTGAATTCGCGCACGTAGTCGTCGACCGGGTTGGCGACGATCTCCTCGGGCGTGCCAATCTGGACGACTTCTCCGTCCTTCATGATCGCGATGTGATCGCCCATCTTGATCGCCTCGAGAAAATCGTGGGTGATGAAGATCATCGTCTTGTGCACCTCCGCCTGGATATTCAGCAATTCATCCTGCATTTCGCGGCGGATCAGCGGGTCGAGCGCGGAAAAAGGCTCGTCGAAGATCAGGATCTC
>JBPEYE010000024.1:0-6891 GCA_052030825.1 Gammaproteobacteria bacterium
ACTGCCTCGGCGGCCGTTCCAATCTTTGCCGGCAGCGCCAGATCATCAGCATGCAGCCGCGGCAGGGGGCGTTCTCCGAATTGCTGAGCATGCCCGAACGCAATCTGGTCGTTTTGCCGGATGACATGAGTTTCGCGCACGCGGCGCTGACCGAACCGGTGGCCACCGCGATGCACGGCGTGGTCGAGGGCGAGCGCGCACTCGCGCGGCCGGTGGCGGAAGCGCGCGTGCTGGTGCTCGGCGGCGGCGCGATCGGTATCGCCGTGGCGCTGATCCTGCACAGCCACGGCTGCGGCGAAATCCGGCTCGGGGAAACCAACGCGCTGCGCCGCCAGACGGTGGTCAACGCGTCCGTCTGCGAGGTCTACGATCCGCTCAACGACCCCGAGCCCGACGCCAATGGCTGGGACATGGTCATCGACGCGGTCGGCGGCGCCGCCACGCGCAAGGCTGCCTCCCGGGCGGTCAGGCCGGGCGGTGTCATCGTACACATCGGCCTGATGGACAACGACGGCGGCCTCGACGTGCGCAAGCTGACGCTGCAGGAGATCTGTTTCCTCGGCTGCTACACCTATACCATGCTGGACATCCGGGCGAGCGTCAACGCGCTCTATTCGGGCGCCCTGGGCAAACTCGACTGGATCGAGCAGCGCCCGCTCAGCGACGGCGCCAACGCCTTCCTGGACCTTTCCAAGGGGCGCTCGGCGTCGGCAAAAATCGTGCTGGTTCCCGAGCGCTGATCGAGGGCCGAGACAATCAGGCAGAACATCTTAAACCGAAGGTGAAATATGAGTACCGTCGAACAGAAAATCGTGACCGATCTGGTCAACAACAGGGTCGAATTCGTCACCACCGTTCCGTGCAAGCAACTCGCCGGGGTGATCGAGGCGATAGACAATTGCGAGGACATTTACCATATCCCGTCCAACAAGGAAGACGAAGGCATGGGGCTTTGCGCGGGGGCCTACATGGGCGGTAAACGCCCCGCGATCATCATGCAGAACACGGCGATCGGCGTTACCGTGAATACGCTGGTGACGCTGACCCAGTATTACCGGATGCCGTTGCCGATGCTGATCAGTTATCGCGGCGAGCTCGGCGAACCGGTCGCCTGCCAGGTGGAGATGGCGGTCCACACCAAGGCCTTGCTGGCGCAGCTCAACATCCCGACTTATCACTTCCACCAGGAAGCCGATGTCGACGAGCTGGACGCCATTTTGAAATACACGTTCATGTGTAACAAACCCGTCGCCATTTTGACCGACGCAACCTTCTGGAAGGGGTATTGATCATGATTCGCTCGGAAGTTTTGAAAAGCATGATCCCGGTCATTTCGGATCAGCTCGTGGTTTGCAACATCGGCCTGCCCAGTCAGGAAATGCACATGCTCGACGACCAGCCGAGCAATTTTTACATGCTCGGCACCATGGGCCTGGCGTCATCGATCGGCCTCGGCGTCGCGCTCGCGCAACCGCAGAAGGTCATCGCCATCGACGGCGACGGCTCGGTACTGACCAATTTCGGGACCTTGCCGACGATCGCCAATAATGTGGCCGACAACTTCATTCTGTTGATCATCGATAACGGCAGCTATGGTTCTACCGGCGACCAGCCGACTTATGCCGGCAAGAAGACATCGCTCACCGCGGTAGCCAGTGCCTGCGGCTGCGAAAACGTCGTCGAGTGCCGCGCCGAGGAAGCCGCCGCGACGATGCAGCAGGCGCTGGACTCGGACAAGATGACGATCATTGTCTGCAAATGCGAATCGGGCAATATCAAGGTGCCGGTAATCACCATGGACCCGGTGGTGATTCGCGACCGATTCATGAGGGAAATCGCCGCGCGCAATGGCTGATATCCACAGCGCCGACGACGCGCGCGCGCTGGCGAAGAAGCGGCTGCCATGGATGGTATTCGACTACATCGACGGCGCCGCGGGCGACGAGTCCGGCGAGCGCGGCAATCGCGAGGCCATGCGAGGCATCCACCTGCAGCCGCGGGTGCTGAACAATGTCGAACATCGAAACCTGGGGGTTCGGCTGTTCGGCCGCGATTGCGCCTTGCCGTTCGGCATCAGCCCGATGGGCATGTGCAACCTGTCCGCGCCAGGCGCCGACCTGATGCTGGCGCGGCTCGCGGCCAGTAAAAACGTTCCGCATTGCGTCTCCACCGCGGCCTCGACTTCGCTGGAACGAATTTTCGAGGCGGCCGAGGGCAATGCCTGGTTTCAGCTCTATTTCAGCGGCGACGAGAAGCAGTCGAACAAGCTGCTTGCGCGCGCGCAATCCACCGGTTACGAGACGCTGATCCTGACCGTCGACGTGCCCGAGGTCGGCCGCCGGCCCCGCGAACTGCGGCGCGGATTCAAGATGCCGTTCAGGATGGGCCCGGCCCAGGTGCTCGATTTTGCCCTGCACCCGCGCTGGTCGCTGTCGACGCTGGCCCACGGGCGGCCGCAGCTGGCGAACTTCGGCGGCGATTTCGGCGAATTCAACCGGACCGCCAGCCGCGCCGGCGCGGATTGGGCGCTGCTCGAGAAAATTCGCGCCAACTGGCCCGGCCAGCTGGTGGTCAAGGGCGTGCTCGACCCACGCGACGCGACCCGGATGGTACAGCTGGGCGTCGACGCGATACAGGTTTCCAGCCATGGCGGACGCCAGCTGAACAGCGGCCCACCGCCGATCCTGGCGCTGGCGGAAATCCGGGCCGCCGTCGGCGATGATTTCCCGCTGTTTTTCGATTCCGGCATTCGCAGCGGCGAAGACGTGATCAAGGCTTACGCGCTGGGCGCCGATTTCGTGTTTCTCGGGCGTATCTTGCTGTTCGCGATGGCGGCCGCCGGCGAAGCGGGACTCGGGCAGATCATCAAGGTACTCGCCGACGAGGTCAGTATCGCCATGGCCCAGCTCGGCATTACCGACATCGCCGCGGTCGGCCGATCCTCACTGGCCGGCGCGGAAGACTGACATCATGAACAGGAAGGGTCGGTGACGTAGTTCCCCGCTGCCGCCGCGCGCCGGAGGTACGCGCGATGACGCTGCGCGAATTCACCGCCATCGGCACCTGCATCTAGACCCCGGTCGACCTGCGCGCGTCGCTCGCCAAGCTTGTCTCGGGCGCACTCGGCGCGCTCGACTGGTTCGAGCAGCGACCGCTCGCGGCCGGCGCCGGGGCCTTCGCCGAACTGCTGCAGGGCAAGTGTCCGGCGCCGAAGGTGTCCCGCGCACAACCGATTGGCGCGATCGAATTGTTAGTGACCGGCGTTCATCACGTTGGTCAAGTTTTCGTCGTGTGGTTCGCGAGGCTCTAGTCGAAGGCGAGTTCGAGCGCGACGTACGGACCGCGAAAGTCGACCTCGATGTGTGATTCGTCATCCTTTTCGGCGTAGTTGTACTCGAGCCAGCGATAGCCCAGGCTCAGGCGCAGCGGGCCGGCCAGCGCCAGGCCCAGCTCGAGATCGATTTCGCTGATGCCCGACAGATCGGAACCGAACGAGCCGGCCCACGCGAAGCCGAAGCCGAACGAGTCGTTGATGCCGTAATCGAGCGAGGCTTGCAGGTAAAGCTCGGTCGTGCCGTCGCTTTCGTCGAAACGCGCCGTCCCGTCGTCGAGTATGAGATCGAACTCCGTTATCGCGATGCCGAAGTAGTAGCCGCCCCGCAACTCGCCGGTCAGTGGTTTCGCGCCGGACGTGGCGCTGCCGATTGCGATCGAATAGTAGGCCAGATCGAGCTCGCCAGCGACCGATGCCGGGCCGGCAATCGATTGGTCGCCGATCTCGATGCGCTCACCGGAATCCAGTGACTGGCTGAACCGGCCGTCGCTGGTCGATGCGCGCAGCTGGATGCGCCACGGGCCGCTGGCGTCGAGCGGCGCCGATGCTTCGAGTTGGGCAAAGTCCGTCGAGTCCTCGGCATCGATGCTGACGACGTTGACGCAGCCGCTCGCGGAGGCGAGTAAGGCAATGGTGAAAATCGACCGCCACATGCGGCCATCATAGTGCAGCGACGGGACTCGCCGCCAGGTATTCAATCGTCGGGCCCGAGGGATCCCGGCAAACGCTTTCAACGCGACAAGCGGTCGGCTACCCGGGGCGGGCAGGCCTGGTTGTCCTGCCTAAACACGACCGGCGTGCTGCGTTTCGGGTTTTCGATTTGCACGATCGGGATTAATGTCTGGCCGTCGCGCGTCGATTCGCCTAGCATGCGGCCGGGCTTACGAAAAAAGGTCGCATCTTGTTCGAACGACGCCCCGCGGCATTGCTCGTGGTCTCGGGTCGCGCCGGCGAAGTCTTCGCCCGGCTCAACGCGCTCGAGGGCTTTGCCCGCGCGCTGATCGTCGGCGTGATTCCGCTGCTCGCGCTGGAGGCGCTCGGCAGCAAGGAAAAAGTCACCTGGGCCTATCTCGTCGGCTCGGCGCTGACGCTCGCGATCACGCTGAACTTCGCGACGCTGGAGCGACTGTTGCAACGCCGCTGGGTGATGACGCTTGGCGCCGGTTGCACCGGCGTCGCGATCTTGATCCTGCTGTTCACCGAAGGCATGACCATCGCGCTGGCGATCGGTCTGCTGCAGGCCTCTGCATCGCTGTTTTCGATTTGCCTGTCGCTTTACATCATGGACTTCATCGGCAAGCGGGAACTGATTTTTACCGAGACCCGGCGCCTGTTGTATGCCGGTATGGCGTGGATGGTCGGGCCGACCCTCGGGCTGTGGTTATGGGCGCATTTCGTCGCCTGGTCGCCGTTCGTGCTGGCGCTGTTTACCGCGGCCGGCATGCTGTCCTACTTCTGGTTCCTGCGACTCGGACCCGACCCGACGATCAACGCCGCCAGGATGCATCCGTCCGGCATCTTCAAGATCATCCCCCGCTATTTCAGGCAACGTCTGCTGCGCGTCGCGTACTGGATTACGCTGACGCGCTCGATCTTCTGGGTCGCGCTAATGGTCTACGGGCCAATCTATGTGATCGAGGCCGGCCTGCCGCCGTGGGTCGCCGGCGGTCTGATTTCCTTGACCAGCGCACTGTTGCTGGCAAGCCCCCTGATTCGCCGTTTCGCGACGCGCGTCGGCACGCGCCAGACGATCGTCGGAGCGTTGGTCCTGACCGGCACGTCGATACTGGCGCTGTTCGCGGTCGGCGAGGCGCGGCCGATCGGGCTCGCCTTCTGGATCATCGCGGCGCTCGGTGGCGTGACCCTCGATGTGCTCGGCAATATTCCATTCATGCGCACGGTCAGGCCGCGCGAGCGCACCGAAATGACGATGATCTTTTCGACCTGGCGCGAGGGTTCGCAGCTGGTGACGCCGCTGCTGGTCACGCTGGTGCTGCTGGTGGCGCCGTTCGAGGCGTTTTATCTGCTGCTCGCGACGCTGCTGTTCGCCGCGGCATACAGCGCCAGCTTCCTGCCGCGACGGCTCTAGTCGCTCCGCTATTCGCGGTTTTGCTCGATGCGCGGCGGCTGGTCGTCCGATTCGGGCGACCCCTGGGTACTCAGCAGCGGGTGCAGCTCGAGGCAGGTCAGCACGCCGTTACGGAAACAGCGTTTCGGAATATTGGTGAAAATGATTCGCCCGCCCTCGTGGCTGTGCGCTTCGAAGCGTAACGGGTCGTTTTCGGGGTGGGCCAGCGCCGCGCCGGCGGCGAGGCTCGCGATCGCGAGGATCGCGGCCGGGTAGATGAAGAGCCGTTGCATCGATGAATCTCCGCAAACGTCCGTGATGAAACCCGATTGTACAAAATTAGGCCACCGAATGCGCTGGCGATGCGCATCGATAACAACCGGCGTCGACACGCGATGCACCGAGCTGCGATCATTGGCTGTGTATCGACAGTTTCGGGAGCAAGACATGACCACGGGCAAACTCGACGGCAGGATCTGCGTCGTCACCGGCGGCGCGTCCGGTATCGGTCGCGCGATCGCGATTCGCTTTGCCGCGGAGGGCGCGCGCGTCGTGATTCTCGATCCGCGCCGCGAACCGATCGAGGGCGGCGCGCCGACGCTCGATCGCATCGCCGCCGAAGGGGGTGACGCGCGGGCGCTCGCGGTCGATGTCGCCGACCCGGCGGCACTCGAACGGGCCGTCAGCGATGTTGTCGACGAGCTCGGCGCGCTCGACGTCATGGTCAACAACGCCGCAGTTTATACCGGCACCGACTTGCTCGCGACGACCGTCGAACAGTGGGAGCGGGTGATGGCGGTCAACCTGCGCGGCGTATTCGTCGGCTGCCGGCTCGCCGTGCGGCAAATGCTGACTCAGCCACCGCGCGGCGACGCGCGTGGGCGCATCGTCAACCTCTCGTCGCAGCACGGCATGATCGCCTGCCCCGGCGACATCGCCTACGGCACCAGCAAGGCCGGCGTGGTTTACCTCACCCGCCAGATCGCCAACGACTACGCCGCGCGGGGCATCGTCTGCAACGCGGTCGCGCCGGGCAAGATCCTGACCGGCAGAACCGATGCGATCGACCCGGCCTCGATCGATTACTCGCGTTCACGGACGCCGATGGCGCGCGCGCCGCTCGACCGCCTCGGCAAGCCGGAAGACGTCGCCAACGCGGCGCTGTTTCTCGCCAGCGACGAGGCCAGCTACATCAACGGCGAAAACCTGATGGTCGACGGCGGCTGGATGGCGTCCTGACCAGCGGACTCGACGCCGCACGTCGGCGGACGTAGTTTGGCGAATCTTGCCTGTTTTGAGTGACGATTCGCCCGGTCCAGGCACAGGGGCGCTATTGCGGCGCGTTACGCGGTAGCCCGGCCTTGCCGAGATCGTTACGCAGCTGCCTGACGATTGCCTTGTCGCGGTAGAACTCGATACCGAGGAAGCCGTTGACCGAAAAATTCGGGTGGGCAATCAATAACTCGTCAGTGGCTTTTCGCAAAGCGTC
>JBPEYE010000240.1:0-2728 GCA_052030825.1 Gammaproteobacteria bacterium
GCCCGTCGGCCGTGGGCGTGGCCTCGACGACGCGCGTATTCAGGCGGATACGATCGCGGATGCCGAATTGCCGGGCATAACCTTCGAGATAGCCTCGTACATCGCTCGCCGGCGGGTAAAGTGGCGTTTCCCCTGGCCACGGCCAGTCGGGATAGCCATAGACCCATTTCGGCTCGAGTACGCGCAACGAGCGGTAATTATTGGCCCAGACGCCACCGATTTCGGACCGCGCCTCGTAGACGGTCACGTCGAAGCCGTGCTGAGCAAGCGTCTTCGCCGCCGCCAGCCCGGCCACCCCGGCGCCGAGCACGGCGATCGATTTACTTTCTGCGTTCATCTTGCGCCCCCCGTTGCCGCACGCGAAGAAATGCGAAAGTCAGGGGCACAGTTTACCCAATTCGCAATCAAGTCAAAAAAACCACTGCGATTGCGGCTCCTCGGGCGACGGCAGGACGGGTGTGCGGCTCCGGGCGACTTGATTTTCCGGCCGGGGTCGGTCCACGCCATTCGGTGACAGCCATCGTGTCGGATGACGGCGGACTTCGAAACCCGGAGATCGGCGGCGACGATCGACCCGACGCGCAGGTCCGATTGCCGATCGAAAGAGAGCGCCCATTGCAATCCCCCGTTCTCCAGGTCTTTCGGAACGTTACTTCACTTTCATTTTGATGATGTACGCATCATCGCGTGAAGATGCCGCGCCGATGCGCTGCTGACACTGCGAAATGTAAAACCGTGAAGGGCCATCGTGAGGAAAGCTTTTCAAAATCGACTTGAACGCAAGGGATGCCTGTTTCCAGTCTGCTTTCATGTACCACTCGAATCCCTCGGCGAATCGTTCGCACAGTTCCTGCTCCTGTGCGGTCGCATCGGACGACAGGCCGAGTATCTCGATGATGGGCAACGGCTCCGTTTTCCCCACGAACACGAAATGACCGACCGGTCGCAACAGCAGACCGTCGATGCCGTCGACGACCGATGCGGTCGCGAGCACCTCGGTTTGCAAATGCTTGTTGAGGCCCTCGATGCGTGATGCGGTGTTGGCGCAATCCCCGACGATACTGTAGACGAAATGACCGCCACCGCCCGAATGCCCGACGAAAACCTCGCCGCTTTCCAGGCCGATCCGCAGCGCGGTCTCGAAAGCGTCGTGCCTGGCCTTGAAGTCATCGATCGCATCGGCGAACTGCAACGACGCCATAACCGGTTTTCGGCGCAGGTCGATATCGGTGGGCTGCCCGGTCCAGGCGCACATGATCGCATCGGCGCGGAACTCCGTCACCGACGCATCATAGTTACGCAGGGGCTGCGCGAGCGAATCGAAGTAATCGTTCAAAAATTCGGCCAGCTCCCCGGGCTCCATGCTTTCGGCCAGCGTCGCGAAGCCCTGCATATCGGTCGCCAGGCAGGTACTGAAGGTGACCTGGTTGACATTCTCGGGTTTCAGGTCCTCGTTGATCAGGGCTTTGGATACGGTATCGGGAAGGTAAAGCTTGATCGCTTCGCTGATGTGCTGGACCTGATGGCGTTGCTGCAAGTACTGGATCAACAAACCGATGAACAGCGCCAGCGGAAACTGAACCAGCATCGGCGTTGCGACAGGTAGCCACAGGTAACTCCCGTTGAAAACCCATTGCGCGTAAAAGACGTATCCCGCGGCGATCGCGATCGACGCGGGCACCCCCCAGATCGCCGGCGTGAAGTAGATCAGTGAGGCCATTAACAGCCCGAAAAAAAACAGGATGGCGAGGGTGACGCCGGTACCGGGAATCTGCAGTGACTGGTCGTGCAACAAATTGGCAAACGCCGTCGCCGCGATTTCGACGCCGCTCAGATCGATGCTGTTTTCATCGGTGAATACCGTGTAAAAGCGGTCCGGCTGACCGGGATCGTAGAGGTCCGAGAAACCGACGAAAGCGACCTTGTTGGTCAGATTCAAATCTTCCGCGGAGGTATTGAGATCCGGCCCCTTGATCACGGCATGAAAGGGAACGGTCTTGATCGTGCCCGGTGGCCCGTAAAAATTGAGATAGCGTTCGTTGCTGCCCAGGTACATTGCGACCAGCGAATGGAGCAGAAACCGGACTTCCGCAGATTCGGATTGCACCCAGGTTGCGCCCAGTTCCCGACGCAAATTGTCGACCAGCACCGGTTCGGCGACCAGTGCGGCCCTGATACCGGTCATCAGCTGGCGCAAATCCTCGGCTGACGCGATTTGGGCGGCCGTTTCGGGGAGATCCAGATTCCGCGAGACGCCGCTGTTTTGCAGTAATCGGTAAAACGGTTCGTAGGCCTTCAACGCATGTAGCTGGAAACCAACCGCGGGTAAGGTCGGCGCTTCCCGCGCGCTGCTTTTGAAAACCCAGAATTCATAGACGGCGGCATCGATTTTGGGCAGGGGGAAAGGCCCCATGCCCCGGGCCGCCCCGGCCAGCACGGGAACCGGAGATACGAGCTCTTCGACCCAGACGCTGCCACGAATCTTGCCGCTGGCGTCCTCGACCGGCTGACCCTTGCCGGTCAGGTGCTGGAACAGGACGACCCGCTCGGAACGTTTGGCGGCAGCGGCGAAAATCTGCTCGTCCGGGGGCGATCTTTCTCGTTGAAAATCGACATCGAAGACGATGACGGATGCGCCATAGTTGACCAGCGCATCGACCAGCGCCCCGTGAATGGAGCGAGGCCATTCGCGCGGCAACTCGGGTATGCCCAGCCTGGTGCCCGTCGA
>JBPEYE010000241.1:0-4640 GCA_052030825.1 Gammaproteobacteria bacterium
CGGTGCACCGCGCTGGTCGTGGCCTCGTCGCACAGCAGGAAGGCGGTGCCGATCTGTACCGCGCTGGCGCCGAGTTCGAATGCGGCCGCGATCCCCGCGCGGTCGGCGATGCCGCCGGCGGCGATCACCGGCACGTCCACCGCGGCGACGATCTGCGGCAGCAGCGCGAAGGTTCCGACCTGGCGCGTCAGATCGTCGCTGAGGAACATGCCGCGATGTCCGCCGGCTTCGAGGCCCTGGGCGATAATCGCGTCGATGCCGCGCTCGGCCAGGTAGCGCGCTTCGTCGACCGTCGTCGCCGATGAAAAAATCCGGCTGCCGAGCGCGCGCACGCCATCGAGCAGGGCGTCGTCGGGCAGGCCGAAATGGAAACTGACCACGGCCGGCCTGAAGTCCTGCAGGATCTCGAGCGCGGCCGGGCCGAACGGATCGCGGCGCAGGCCGGGCGGAATCGCGTTCGCGTCGATACCGTACTCGGCGTAGTAGGGCGCCAGTGCGCGGCGCCACGCGGCCTCGCGCGCGGCGTCTTCGGCCGGCGGCGCGTGGCAAAAGAAATTGATGTTGCAGGGGCGGTCGGTCGCGGCGTGGATCGTCTCGAGTTCGCTGCGGATCGCGGCCGGGTCGAGCATCGCGCAGGGCAACGAACCGAGGCCGCCCGCGTTCGACACCGCGATCGCCAGCGCGCTGTCCTGGACGCCCGCCATCGGCGCCTGGATGATCGGATATTCGAGTCCCAGCAAAGCGCTCAGGTTGCTCATTGCAGTCCTCCGCGTCGTTCAGTGCCAGTGAATTATCGCTTCGCCGTCACAGGGTGCAACCGATTGCGTCAGGCGTTGTGCCTGGTGTACCCCCCACAGGCTCATGCCGATCAGTATGATCGTTGCCGCGAGCAGCAAACCAGGCTGTACGCGTGCCGCCCAACCGGATTTGTAGCGGGTCTTGCGCAGGGTTTTTTCACCGGGCAAGGGGTTTTGACCCAGGCGCAGCACGCGCAAACTGCGGCGGCCCTCGAACGCCAGGATCAGCATGACCAGCGATAGCGGGCTGCCGACGAACAGCGAATAGAACAGGAGGTGCACGCCGGTCAGGCTGCCGTAGAAGTGGCAGTTCGCGTTCGCGGCATAGTCGCGCAGCCAGTCGAAAAACCAGAACTCGCCGAGCAGGTAAATCGGCAGGCAGATCGCCACCAGGATCAGTACGAGTCGCAGTCTTTCGCGCATCGTGTACTGCGGTGCGAAGTGGTTGCTCATGAAGGTGTGCCGGGCGATACGACTCAAACCGAGCCGTGTTGTCGCTACGCGTCAGCCGGCAAAACAATTGGGCCGAATCGCGTCAGACCGGCTCGTCCCCCTGTGGCGGAAACTCGGCGTAACGCGGCAGATCGTCGGCGAACTCGGCCCAGGCAAGATGCTTCGAGTGCCAAAAATGAAAAGCCGGCTGTATCGCTTCGGGTTCGTCGAGGCTGCCGATTGCGATATCGATCAACCCGGGCAGGTAGTCGGCGGTAAAGCTGACCTGGCTGCCGCAGTTCGGGCAGAAGCGGCGGCTCGCGTCCGGCGAGCCCTGGTACTGTTTTGCCTCTCCGCCCTCGAAATCGACCTGTTCCATCGGGAACATCGCCCAGGCCACCGCCGGCGCGCTGTGCGCGCGGCGACAGGTCGTGCAATGACAAATGGCCGCGGCGATCGGTTCGCCGCGGGCACGGTATCGGACCTGGCCGCACTGGCAGCCGCCGGTGTATTCAATCGCTGACATCGCCTATCCCGCCTGCCCGCAAGGCACCCTAGTTTACCCGAATGCGCGCGGCGCGCGAACACGGGGGTCGTTGCGGGTCGGTCGCTGCGAAATCCGTCAATGGATTGACGCCTCGAAACACCGCCATCGATAGCCGATAGCGAAATTCAATTTTTTATTTTGCACGGTCTGGACTATCTAGATAGGCGTCGTCATTCGTGGGTGGGCGCGTGCGCAGCCAATGATCAAGAATAATAAATTCCTCAGCATCAGCGTGCTCATCGGCATTGTCGTCGTGGCGCTGTTGTTGCTCGTTTATCGCTCGATCACGACCGATGCGCTGATCGAGCAGGAAGAGCGGGCCAATACCCACATCGCCTATCTCATGGCGAACCTGATCCTGCCGCAGGTCGACAACCTGCTCGATCACGAGGAATCGCTGTCGAGCGTCGATCTCGACCGCGTCGACCGGCTCGTCAACCACGCGGTGCTCGATACCAGCATCGTCAAGGTCAAGATCATCAATCGCTCCGGAATCGTGCTGTACTCGAGCGACCCGTCGCAGACCGGGCAGTCGAAGTACCTGAACGCGAGCTTCAACAGTGCGGTGACCGGCGTGCCGGCGACGAGTTTCTCGTATCGCAAAACCTTCGACTCGTTTCGCGGTCCGCTCGAGAATCGCCATATCGTTTCGACCTACATCCCGATTCGCAACAGCAGCTCGCAAAAAATCATCGGCGTGTTCGAGATCTACTCCGACGTGAGCGGCCTGTTTCAGGCTTCCGAACGCATTCAGATGCAGGTGGCCGGCCTCGTCGTCGCGAGCATGTTCCTGATCTACCTGGTCCTGTACAAAATGGCGCGCCGTGCCGACAAGGTCATTACCCGGCAGTATCTCGAGCGCCTGGCCAACGCCGAGCGGGTGCGATACCAGACTTACCACGACCAACTTACCGGCTTGCCGAACCGGGCGAGTTTCGTTGAACGGCTCGACTCGATGCTCGATCAGACCGCCTTCGACGACGCCTCGCTCGCGGTGCTGATTCTCGACCTCGACCGCTTCAAGCTGGTCAACGACAGCCTCGGCCACAGCGCCGGCGACGAGTTGTTAAGAATCGCCGCGCGCCGCCTGCAGAAACTGGTGCGCGAAAACGACTTGCTGTATCGCCTCGGTGGCGACGAGTTCGCGATCATCACCGAGCGCGTTAGCCAGCCCAGCGACGCCGCGCCGCTGGCGCAGCGGGTCATCGACGCGATGCGCGAAGCGGTCGACATCGAGGGCCACGCGATCGTGCCGACGGTCAGCGTCGGGCTTTCGGTCTACCCGAAAGATGACATCGCGATCGAGAAGCTGGTCAAGAACGCCGATGCGGCGATGTACCGCGCCAAGCAGGCCGGCGGCAACCAGTATTGCTTCTACTCGCCGGAGATGAACGCCCAGGCAGCGGATCGCCTGCGGGTCGAAAGCGGGCTGCAGCAGGCGATCGCCAACGACGAATTCGTACTGCACTATCAGCCGCGCGTCGACGCCCAGACCCGCGCAATCGTCGGCATGGAAGCCCTGCTGCGCTGGCAGCGGCCCGGCGAGGGCCTGGTGCCGCCCGGCCAGTTCATCCCGATTCTCGAGGATCGCGACCTGATCGTCGACGTCGGCGAATGGGTGCTGCGCACCGCGACCCGGCAGGTGCGCGACTGGCTCGATCGGGGCCTCGATCCGCGGCGCGTATCGGTTAACGTGTCGTCGCGCCAGTTTCGCAAGCAAAATTTCATCGACGTCGTCCACGCCGCGATCGAGGACGCCGGAATCCCGGCCGGCTATCTCGAACTCGAGCTGACCGAGAGCCTGCTGCTCGACCATTCGAGCCATGCAATCGAGATCATGCAAAACCTGAAGGCGATCGGGGTCAAGCTGTCGATCGACGATTTCGGCACCGGATACTCTTCGCTCGGTTACCTCAAGCGCCTGCCGATCGATTTCCTCAAGATCGACCGCGGCTTCATCAGCGAAGTGACCTCCAACGAAAAGGATGCCGCGATCGTCAACACGATCACGACGCTGGCCGCCGAGTTGCGCATCGGCGTCGTCGCCGAGGGGGTCGAAACCGAAGACCAGTGGCGGCTGTTGCGCGGCAAGCATTGCCAGGAACTCCAGGGCTTTTACTTCAGCCGTCCGGTCGAAGCGGCCAGGGTCGAAGCGCTGCTCGCCCAGCCGCGCCTCGCCAGCGGCCTCTAGGAATCTTCGACTAATCCCCCGCGAATGACGCGGTCCGATCCCGGTTCGGACCGACGCCGCTCGCGGTTATCGGTCCGGACAAAATCCACGCAGAGTCCCTGCACCGGTCGAAGTCGGCCGCTGAATGGAAACCGGCGGGGTCGGAATTTATCGATCGATGTCGGCGAGCAGCGCGAGCGCGAGCCGTTCGACCTGGTCCAGCCTGACCTGGGCACGCTCGAGGAACTCGGCATCGAAGCGCTGCTGATCTTCCCAGTACCAGCCGGTCACGCGGCACTTTTTCGCCAGCTTGCGCAAGCCCAGGCGCTCGAGTTCGATCGCGAGCGCGGTCCACTGCATCGCGATCTCGGCTTCGCGGTCGAAATTGCGGTCGGCGCCGGCATCGAGCGAACGCCCGTAGACCGCGGTCTTGCGCACCGCGAGCACGACCTGCTTGAGGCTTTCGCGCGATTCGCGCTTGCGCACCGCGCCGGCGCGATCGAGATTGGTGACCCAGCGCACGAGGTGACCGATCAGCGCCGAGATTGCGGAACGGGTGACGGTTTCCTGGATCATTCGCAACTTTGCTTCGGCTTATTCGGCGACATAACGGGGATAGGTCGACTTGGCCACGCGGGCCCTTTCGAGGTCGATGTCCACGGTAACGAAAGGCTCGCGCGCGCTGGTTTGCGCG
>JBPEYE010000242.1:0-23331 GCA_052030825.1 Gammaproteobacteria bacterium
CCTCGATCTGGATTCCGGCCGCCTCGATCGCGTTGCGCGACGCGGCCTCGGCGAGATCGACACAGGTCTCGTCATCACCGGCGATGTGCCGCTGCTCGATCCCGGTGCGCTCGCGAATCCACTGGTCGGAGGTGTCGACCAGTTTTTCGAGATCGTGGTTGGTCATGACCCGTTCGGGCAGGTAGCTGCCGGTGCCGGTAATCCGCGCGTAGGTCATGAGATCGCCGCCTCGGCCTGGCTGAAGTAATTCTCGATCGTGCGCGAAATCCGTTGCGGCACGTCGTTTTCGATCTCGATGCTCGCGATCTTGATCGCGTTGAAAAACGAGCTGGTGTCGGCACTGCCGTGACTCTTGATGACGATGCCGTTCAAGCCGAGCAGGCTGGCGCCGTTGTAGCGTCGCGGATCGAGTCGCTGGCGAACCCGGTTGAGCACCGGATAGGCGCACAACGCCGCCATTCGGGTCAGCCAGTTGCGCTTGAATTCGGTGCGCAAGACGTGGGCGACCAGCGCCGCGAGACCCTCGCCCGTCTTCAGCGACACGTTGCCGACGAAACCGTCGGTCACGACGACGTTGACCGTGCCCTTGTAGATATCGTCGCCTTCGACAAAGCCGTAATAATTGAGGCGGCTCTCGGCGATCAGGCGACTGGCTTGCTTGATCGTTTCATTGCCCTTGACCTCCTCGGTGCCGACGTTCAGCAGGCCGATGCTCGGTCGCTCGATGCCCTCGACCGATTGCGCCAGGATCGAGCCCATCAGCGCGAATTCGGCCAGATTCTCCGGTGCGCATTCGACATTGGCGCCGAGATCGAGCATATGGGTATGGCCGCGAATTGCCGGTAACAGGGTGCAGATCGCCGGCCGGTGAATACCGCGAATCGTCTTCAATACGAACTTGCTGGTCGCCATCAACGCACCGGTATTGCCGGCGCTGACGCAGGCCTGCACCTCACCCGCCTTGACCAGGTCGATCGCGACCCGCATCGATGAATCCTTTTTCTTCTTCAACGCCACCGCCGGCAGTTCGTCCATGCCGACGACCTCCGAGGCGTGTTGAATCCGGATGCGCGAGTCGCCTTCGAGCTGGCGGCGCCTGACCGCTCTTTCGAGTTGCTCGCGGTCACCGACGAGTACGAGCTCGATGTCGGGAATCTGCTCCAGCGCGAGCTTTGCCGCACCGACGGTTACCCGCGGCCCGTGGTCGCCGCCCATGGCGTCAAGCGCGATTATTTTCTGTTTCATCGGCCCTGCGTGCAAAATAAATACGGGCGGAGTGCGCCGCCCGTATTCGCTGCCTCGGAAACCGGACTACTCGTCGTCGTCTTCGACGACCTTGTCGGCGATGACCTTACGTCCCTTGTAGTAACCGTCGGCGCTGACGTGATGACGGCGATGAACCTCGCCGGTCGTCGGCTCGATCGACAAGGTCGGCTTGCCGAGGGCATCGTGCGAACGGCGCATGCCCCGCTTCGACGGCGTTTTACGGTTTTGCTGAACTGCCATTTGGATCTCCCGTTAATTCGATTCGGTTGTTTTCAGCGCGCGTAGCGCCGCAAACGGATGCTCCGCCCCGGCCGTGGCGTCGTCCGCTTCCGCCCGCCAGTGCTCGTTACACGCCCGATCTTCGTGTCTCGCCACCAGTGGAATGGCGAGTATCAATTCGTCCTCGATTACGTCGTACACATCGACGTATCCCGCTTCGCTATACAGCGAATCGAGGCTGCTGTCGCGCACGACTTCGTCGCTGGCGTCGATCAGCAGGCGCAGTTCGAGATCGAGCGGCAACTCCAGCGCGCCGAGACAGCGCTGGCATTCGAGTTCGAGCCGCGCCGACAGCCGTCCCGCAAGCATGGGTACTCCGTATTCATTCGATCCGAATTCGAAACTGACCTGGATGCCGCCCGGTGCCCGGGCCGATTCGCCTGAGTATAGCAACTCCGCCAGACGATCAAGGTCGGCAAGGGGAATTTCGCCCTCGAAGCAACCCTTGCGCGCAACCTCCTTGTGGACCTGGTATCGCCGGCGTAGCTTGTCCCGCATAAGGCGGCGATTTTACATGCTTGTGGATAACCTTGTCCACGCAATTTAACGCGCTGACATCGGGCCCGCGAAATTGCCCTGACGATGTAATATACTGCCCGCTCGACGCCGCGGCGAACACTGTTTTTCCGAGATAAATCAGCATTTTATGACGTTAGTATCTGAGCAGACCCGGCTCATCCTCGCGAGCAGTTCGCCGTTCCGGCGCGAGCTGCTCGCACGCCTGGGGATCGACTTCGAGTGCCGCAGTCCGGAGATCGACGAATCGCCCCTGCCGACCGAAACGGCGAGTGCCTACGTCTGCCGGCTGGCCGCGGCCAAGGCCCGGGCGATCGCGGTGGCCGAACCGTCGGCACTCGTCATCGGCTCCGACCAGTGTGCGCTGCTCGATGACGCGCTGCTCGGCAAGCCAGGCAACCACGCGCGCGCGCTCGAGCAACTGTCCCGCGCCCAGGGCAAGACGGTCGTCTTCCACACCGGGTTGTGCCTGCTCGGGATCGACGCCGGTTTCGAGCGCGTCGAGGACGTCCGCTTCGAAGTCGACTTTCGAACGCTCGACGCGACGCAACTCGACGCCTATTTGCGTCTCGAACAGCCGTACGATTGCGCCGGCAGTTTCAAGGCCGAGGGCCTCGGCATCGCGCTGTTCGAACGCTTGCGTGGCGATGATCCGACCGCGCTGATCGGGTTGCCGCTGATTCGCCTGGTCGCAATGCTGGAGGCGGCAGGCGTCGAAATCCTGCGCGCGGGCGCGCAGCCGTCAGCGTAGCGACCAGCCGCCGAGCGCCTGTCCCAGACCGCGACCGACGCTGGCGCCGATCCGGTCGGCGAGTCGCGACAGGATGTCGGTTTGCGGGGTGAAGTCGACGATGTTTTCGGCCTCGAGTTCGCGCGACACGGAGTGGCGGCTGCCATAGGCATCGACGAGACCGAGCGCGAGCGCGCTTTCACCGCTCCAGATCAGGCCACTGAAGATGCTCGCATCGTCGGCGAGCCGATCTCCCCTGCCCTCGCGCACGGCGGCGATGAAATGGGTATGCACCTGATCGAGCATCGATTGCAGGTGCGCTTTCTGCGCTTGCTGCTCGGGCAGGAACGGATCGAACAACGCCTTGTTTTCGCCCGCCGTGAGCAAGCGTCGCTCGATCCCGAGCTTGTCCATCAGGCCGACGAAACCGAAGGCGTCGAGGCGCACGCCGATCGATCCCACCAGGCTCGACTTGCCGGCGTATATTCGCTCGGCTGCGACGGCGACGTAATAGCCGCCCGAGGCCGCGACGTCGGTGACCACGGCGTACAGCGGCGTATCGGCGTGCGCGTCGCGCAGGCGGCGAACCTCGTCGAATATCTGCGCGGCCTGCACCGGAGAACCGCCCGGCGAGTTGATTTCGAGAATCACTCCGGCGGTATCCTCGTGTTCGAAGGCTCGCCTGAGCCCCTTGATGACGGTCTCGGCACCGGCGTCCTCGCCGCTCGCAATCAACCCCGATACGCGCACCAGCGCCGTATGCGGGTCGCCATCGGGGACACCGGCGGCGCCGTAACCTTCGTCGCGTCCGGCAATCAGCATGAGGGTGACGACCGTCAGATACACGATGAAGAAAAGCATGAAGAAAACCCGCCAGCGGCGGGCGCGCCGCTGCTCGGTGACGGCCGCGAACAGCAGGCGTTCGATCAGCGCGTCGGCCCGGCTCGCGGGACTGCGCGAGGGTTTGTCGGATGTCGAATCGGTCATAACTGGTTTTCCTTACGCTTGATTTTCGATAGCGGATTGTCGCCTGTCGTCGAAGTGCTCGAATTCGTCCGGCAACGGCGAGTTGACGATCTGCTCGGGGGTGAAGCGACCGCCGGGCAGATCGAGGCTCGCCGCGTGCAGCATCAGGCGGCGCAGACCCCGCGCACGCATGCGCTTGTTGAATTCCGCGTCACCGTACTTGTCATCACCGGCAATCGGGTGTCCCGCATGCTGGCAATGCACGCGGATCTGGTGGGTGCGTCCGCTCAGCAGTTCGATTTGCAGGTGGCTGAGTTCGTCTCGCGAGGCAATCGCCCGGAACCGAGTCGACGCCGGCTTGCCGCGAACATCCACACGCACCCGGCGCTCGCCGTTGGGCAGGTGATAGCGCGCGAGCGGCGCCTCGATGGCGTCCAGGTCGGCGGGCCAGCGACCCTTAACGATCGCCCGGTAGCGCTTGCCGATACGGTTATCGGCGAGGAGTTCGTGCAGCTCCAGCAAGGCGTCCCGGTGCAGCGCGAACAGCAGGCACCCGCTGGTGTCCCGGTCGAGGCGGTGGGCCAGTTCGATGTTGGCATCCGGTCGCAGTCGGCGCATCGCATCGATGATGCCGTAGTCGATGCCGGAGCCGGCGTGGACGGCGATCCCGGCGGGCTTGTCGAGCACGAGCATGTGCTCGCTTTCGAACAGAATCAGGTTGCCGAGGCGCTCGATCAGCGATGCCGACGGGGTCGCGCGCGGTGCCGGTCCGGCGCCGATGCGCAGCGGCGGAATCCGCACCTCGTCGCCGGGCTTGAGTCGATAGTCGGGCCGCGCGCGCTTTTTGTTGACGCGAACTTCGCCCTTGCGAATCATGCGATAAACGCGGGTGCGCGGCACCCTGCCGAGCCGGCCGAGCAGGAAGTTGTCGAGACGCTGGTTGCCGGACTCGGCATCGACCCGGACGCGCTGCGCGGCGGATTTATGGGTTTTGATCGGATCCAATGGCTGGCAGTCGTGGCAAACTATGATATATTTCGGCGGGTAGCATTGTAATGCCTGTACCAGGCAAAACACTACCGCAACAGTTTACAGGCGGAAACCGGGGCCGACGCTCCTGTTTCCCGATTTGATTCAGTCCAGGCCCGGCGATCAGGGCGCCGCGGCGACGGACCGATAGAAGACACCGGCCATGTTCTGCCTAGTACAGAGTTTGATTCTGCTCGAAAATTTCCTCACGATAAGCGGCGCCAGACCCGCCGCCTGCCCGGCCCGTGCGCCGGTCAAACAACCAATGGAAATCGTCGCGGACACACTGACGGGCAACCCGGCATGGCCCTCGATACAGGGCAAGGCTTTCAATGAAACGAATTCTCATCAATGCCACCCAGGCGGAAGAACTGCGCGTGGCGATGGTCGACGGCCAGCGGCTGTACGACCTCGATATCGAAGTCCCATCGCGGGAGCAGAAAAAATCCAATATCTACAAGGGTAAGATTACCCGCATCGAGCCAAGTCTCGAGGCGGCCTTTGTCAACTATGGCGCGGAACGCCACGGCTTCCTGCCGTTCAAGGAGATTTCGAAGCAATATTTCGGCAACGCGCCGCGCGACGAGGGCGGCAAGCCGGTACTCAAGGACGCGCTCAAGGTCGACCAGGAGGTCATCGTCCAGGTCGAAAAGGAAGAACGCGGCAACAAGGGTGCCGCGCTGACGACCTTCATCAGTCTCGCCGGCCGGTTTCTCGTCGCGATGCCGCAAAACCCGCGCGCCGGCGGCGTCTCCCGCCGGATCGAGGGTGACGACCGCGACGAACTGAAAAAGGTACTCGACAGCCTCGAGATGCCCGACGGCATGGGCGTGATCGTGCGCACCGCCGGCGTCGGCCGCTCGAGCGAAGAGATGCAGTGGGACCTCGACTACCTGACCCAGGTATGGCAAGCGATCGAAAAGGCCGCGGCCGAAAAGCCCGCGCCGTTTCTGGTCTATCAGGAATCGAACATCGTCGTCCGCGCGTTGCGCGACCACTATCGCAACGACGTCGGCGAAATCCTGATCGACAGCGAGGAAGCCTACCAGCAGGCACACGACTTCATGTCGATGGTCATGCCCGGTTCGCTGAGCAAGCTCAAGCTGTTCAGTGACAAGCTGCCGCTGTTCAATCGATTTCAGATCGAAAACCAGATCGAATCGGCATTTTCACGCGAGGTCAGCCTGCCCTCCGGCGGCGCGATCGTCATCGACCACACCGAGGCGCTGACCTCGATCGACGTCAACTCGGCGCGCGCCACCCGCGGCAGCGACATCGAGGATACCGCCAAGCTGACCAATCTCGAGGCCGCCGACGAAATTGCACGCCAGCTTCGCATCCGCGACCTCGGCGGGCTGATCGTCATCGATTTCATCGACATGATGCAGAACAAGAACCAGCGCGAGGTCGAGAGTCGGCTGCGCAGCGCGGTCTACGACGATCGGGCGCGCGTCCAGATCGGCCGCATATCGCGCTTCGGATTGCTCGAGATGTCGCGCCAGCGGCTGCGTCCGTCGCTCGAGGAATCGAGCCAGATCGTCTGCCCACGATGCAGCGGCCAGGGTACTATCCGCGACGTCGAATCGCTGTCGCTGGCGGTTCTGAGGCTGCTCGAGGAAGAGGCGCTCAAGGACAATACCGGCAAGATCCTGGCCAAGATCCCGGTCGAATGCGCCACCTATCTGCTCAACGAAAAGCGTGAAAAAGTCGATGCGATCGAACAGCGACGCCAGGTGCACGTCGTCGTGATCCCGGATCCGAAATTGCAAACGCCGCACTACGAAATAGAGCGCGTGCGCGAAAACGATACCCACCGTCACGAATCGAACTACAAGAAGTCTTACGAGATGACGACCGAGGAGAAACCGGTCGACCTGATCGATATGGCGAGCAGTACCCAGGTTACGCCCGAATCGGCGGCGGTACAGCGCGTCGCACCGCCGGCGCCGCGTCCGCAGGCCAGCGCGCCCGCGGCCAAATCTCGCGAACCCGGACTGCTCGGTCGGCTGCTGAGTCTGTTTGCCGGCAACGGTGCCGACTCGAGCGAAACCGAAGACTCCCGGCCCGCCACCGCCGGCGGCCGCCCGAGTCGCAGCGCCGGCAATCGCGGCGGTCGTCGGGGCCGCGGTCGCGGCGGCCAGAATCGAAGTCGCAGCCCTTCTTCGAAGAACGCCGACGCGAAACCGGCGAAAAAATCCGATGCCGCCAAATCCGGCAAATCCGCCAAGACTGCCGACGGTGCCCGCGGCGGCAAGTCGAGCAGCGCGAATCGAGGTGGCAAACCCAAGCCCGCCGAAGCCGACGCACCACGCGGTGCCGACAAGAACGACGGCGGCGACGGCAAGCGTAGCGGCTCGTCCCGCGGCGGACGGTCACGCGGCGGCCGCGGTGCGCGCGGCGGGCGCGGCCGGTCGTCGGAGGCCACGCCGCCGGCGGATTCGGCCACGGCCACCGCGGCCGCCCCGGATGCGACACCCGCGGGCGCGAAGCCTGAGGTTGCCGAGTCATCGAAGGCGCGTGCCGACGCGCAGCCTTCGGCGGGTAAATCCGCCGCACGCCGTAACAGCCGGAGCGCAGGCGACAAGCGCGAATCAGAGGCGGCGAAATCCGCCGAATCGGCCGGCGGCGATGGGGCCGCGACCGAAAAAACCGCGTCACCGCCCGCGAACCGGAAAGACGACGCGACCGATACCCGAAACGAGCAACGCGGCGTCACCCGCGATGCCAGGGACGAAGGCGAATCGAAACGGCGGGACGAGGCGCCCGCGGCGGTCGAACCGGAAAGTTGAACCCGGGCGGCCGCCGGGCGCGGCCGCCGACGGGTGCCTACTGTTTCAGAATTTCGAGGATTTCGTCGGTGATGTTGACCGCGTCGCTGGCGTAGGCAATGCTCGCGTCGGTAAAGATGAAATCGTAACCGTTGGCCTCGCCGTAATCGCGAATCACGGTGCGTATCGCCGATTGTACGTTTTGCAGCAACTCCCGCTGCTTGGCCTGCAAATCCTCGCGCAGCGATTGCTGGGCGAGCTGGAAGCGCCGCCTGGCCTGAATGATCGCTTCTTCCGCTTTTTGTTTTTGCTCGGCACTCATGATCGCCGCGTCGCGCTGGTAGTTCTGCTCCATTTCCTGGATTTCACCGGCCAGCGTCCGCAAATCCTGCTCGCGACCGCCGAACTGCTCCTTGAGCAACGAGTTCGCCTCGATTGCCTGCGGTGATTGTTCCAGCAGCACCTTGGAATTAATGAAAGCCGTTTTGCCCGCGGCATTGGCACCGCAGGCGAATAACGTAAGCAATATAAATGTCGTGATTCTCATAGCGGATGTCCTGGTAATTGACGTCTACTCCATGTTCTGGAGGCGTTCGTTGAGCATTTTCTCGATATTTTTTGCGTCATTGAACAGTTTTTCGATGCTTTCCTTCGAATAGGGGTTGCCGATGTCGCCGGGATTCTCGGCTTGCGCCTGCGGTTGCGACGCCGGATCGGCCTCGTCCCCGGTCACGACCGTCTCCGGTTCGACCGCCCGGATCACGTTGGTGTCGGGATCGAACCCCTTGCGGGTGAAGGCAACGCCTTCCGGCGGCGGCTCGCTCGTGAAATGCAGATTGCCATCGGCGTCGTGCCACTTGTAGAACACATCCTTGCCGCTGAGGTCGCTGTCGTCAGCCTCGATCGGCGCGCCCCCGGCCGAAAGACTCGGCATTTCGGGCAGCGATACCTCCGGCACCGAAAAGCCGGGCAGTTTCAGTTTCGAAAGACTCATCAACGGCTCGCCCCGGTCATTCTTGAGCACCGAAAACGGCAACAGCAGCGCGATGACCAGCAACGCGAGCATAACCTTGGGGAACAGCTTCATGCGGTTAACCTGATTCGCCTTGTTGCAATCCAGTATAGCGGCTCAGGGCCGAATTTCAGTGACGCCGCGCGTGTAGGGATGCAGGGCTTCCGGGATGCGGACACTGCCGTCCGCCTGCTGGCAGTTTTCGATGATCGCGATCAGGGTGCGGCCGACCGCGAGCCCCGAGCCGTTGAGCGTGTGGACCAGTTCCGGCTTGCCGGTTTCGGGATTGCGCCAGCGCGCCTTCATCCGGCGCGCCTGGAAATCGGTCATGTTGCTGCACGACGAGATTTCGCGGTAGGTATCCTGTCCCGGGAGCCAGACCTCGAGATCGTAGGTCTTGGTCGACGCGAAGCCGAGGTCGCCGCCGCACAGCACGACCTTGCGATAAGGCAGCTCGAGCAGCTGCAGGATCGTTTCGGCGTGACCGGTCAGCTCCTCGAGCGCATCCATCGAGTCTGCGGGCCGGACGATCTGCACGAGTTCGACCTTTTCGAACTGGTGCTGGCGAATCATGCCGCGCGTATCCTTGCCGTAAGACCCGGCCTCGGAGCGGAAGCACGGGGTATGCGCGACGTAACGCAGCGGCAGCTCCGCCGCTTCGACGATCGTGTCGGCGACGAAGTTGGTCACCGGCACCTCGGCGGTCGGGATCAGGTAGAGGTCGTGGTTTTCCGATTCGATGCGAAACAGGTCCTCCGCGAACTTGGGCAGCTGCCCGGTGCCGGTCAGCGTTGCCGCGTTGACCAGGTAGGGCGCGTAGGCTTCGGTGTAGCCGTGCGCCTCGACGTGGCGATTGATCATGAACTGGATCAGCGCGCGGTGCAGCATGACCAGCGGACCGGTCATCGTCACGAAGCGCGCGCCCGACAGTTTTGCCGCGCGCTCGAAGTCCATACCGCCGAGCGACTGGCCGATTTCGATATGGTCCCGGGGTTCGAAGTCGAAGCGTGGTGGCTCGCCCCACTTCAGCACCTCGAGATTTTCGGCCTCGCTGTCGCCGGCCGGCACCGATTCGTGCGGCAGGTTCGGAATCCCCATCAGAATCGATTCGAGCGCCTCCTGCACCGACGACAAATCGGCTTCGGCCGACTTGAGCTGGTCGCCGAGTTCGGCGACCTCGGCGCGCAGCGGCTCGATATCCTCGCCGCGAGCCTTGGCCTCGCCGATGGCCCTGGAGCGCTGGTTACGTTCGTTTTGCAGGTTTTGGGTCTCGACCTGCAGCGATTTGCGCCGCTCTTCGAGCTCGCGGAATCTGGCCGCGTCCAGTTCGAAATGTTTGATCCGCAGGCGCTCGAGAATCGCGTCGAGATCGCTGCGCAAGAGTTTCGGGTCGAGCATGATTAAATCAGTT
Organism: Gammaproteobacteria bacterium; assembly: GCA_052030825.1. Lineage (GTDB taxonomy): Bacteria > Pseudomonadota > Gammaproteobacteria. The sequence goes on from JBPEYE010000242.1 coordinate 9,978, forward strand.
GCCTCGCGGTAATCAGTCCAGCCCAGGCGCCGGCAATGCACAGCAGCACGCTCAGCGCGATATAGCTGGCCGCTTTGAGCATTGCGCCGTTGCTTGCCAGGTGCAGGCTGTCCATGGCGAAGGTGGAAAAGGTCGTGAACGAGCCGAGAAACCCGGCGAGCAGGCCGATCCGGATCTCGTCGCTGACATCGAAGCGGTGCACCAGCAACACCGACAGGAATCCCATCGCCAGCGAGCCGGCGAGGTTCACGGCGAGGGTGCCGAACGGGAAATGCTGGCCAAGCCATTGATAGGTTGCGCCGGACAACCAGTAGCGCGCCATCGCGCCGAGCGAACCGCCCGCTGCAATCGCAAGGTAGATCGACATTTCAGAATCGGATGAAAATGCGATATTGTACCAGCCGCCGTGAAAGATGCACCCGCCAGCACCCCCTCATCCGCGTCGGGCGATGCCGCGGCGAAATCCGCGATCATCAAGCAAATCGGCCACGAACTCGGCTTCCAGCAGGTCGGAATTACCGACACCCGACTCGATGCCAGCCATGCGCACTACGGCGAATGGATCGCGCGCAATTATCACGGCGAAATGGGTTACATGGAGCGCAATATCGACAAGCGCCTGTCCCCGGGTGAACTCGTTCCCGGGACGCTCTCGGTCATCTGTGTGCGGCTCGACTACCTGCCGGCAGAGCGTCGGGATCCCTGGGACCTGCTCGCGCAAGGCAACCGTGCCTACATCTCGCGCTACGCGCTCGGGCGCGACTATCACAAGTTGATGCGCAAGCGCCTGCAAGCTTTCGCCGACCGAATCCGTGCGCGCTATGGCGATCTCGGCTATCGCGTCTTCACCGACAGCGCGCCGGTGCTCGAAAAAGCGCTTGCCGCCAAGGCGGGCATCGGCTGGCAGGGCAAGCACAGCAACATCCTGCATCGCGATCGCGGTTCGTGGTTTTTCCTCGGCGAGATCTACACCGATCTCGATCTCGCGCTCGACGCGCCGCTGCGCAATCACTGCGGCAGCTGCCGCGCCTGCATCGACATCTGTCCGACCGATGCCATCGTCGAGCCCTACGTCGTCGATGCGCGACGCTGCATCTCGTACCTGACGATCGAGCATCACTCGGAAATTCCAATCGAATTCCGCGCCGCGATCGGCAACCGGATATACGGCTGCGACGACTGCCAGCTGGCCTGCCCGTGGAACCGTTACGCGCAGTACACGCGGGAACCCGATTTCGCGCCGCGCCACGGGCTCGACTCGATTTCGTTACTCGATTGTTTCGGCCTGGATGAAGTCGCGTTCCTGCGCCTGATGGAAGGTTCGGCGATCCGCCGCATTGGCCATCAGCGCTGGTTGCGCAACGTCGTCGTCGCGCTTGGAAACGCGCCGCGCGATCCCCAGATACTTGAGACTTTGCGGCGTGATTATGCCGCCCACAGCGACTTTGTCCGTCACCATCTCGACTGGGCGATCGCGCGTCATGAGGATACGAGTCGATGAAGCAATGGCTGGATTTCTGCGCGCAGGCGAGCGGTCCGCTGGCGCGTGACAATTTCATCTGCTGCGCCAACGAGCTTGGGTTGATCCTGGTGCGCGGCGAGGATGCCGCCGATTTCTTGCAAAACCAGCTCAGCAACGACATCTACGAACTCGACGAGGCGCGTTTCCAGATCAGCAGCTACTCGACGCCCAAGGGCCGCATGCTCGGCGTCTTTCGCGTCATCCGGGTCAGCAACGGTTACCTGCTCGTCACCGCGCGCTCGATGGTGCTGCCGCTGCTCGAGCGCCTGTATCATTTCGTCCTGCGCGCCGACGTCGGCCTTGCCGACGCGACCGACTACTTCGCTCGTTTCGCGTTGCAGACCGACCAGCCCGGTGTCACCGCGCATCCTCGCCTGGCGCCGGCGCCCGGAGCGGCGCGGCAAGACGACCAGATCGTGTCGCTGCAGCTCGCGCCGCTCGGCGCGCAGCGGCGTTACCTGGTTTTCGGACTCGATGCCGATGCGACCATCGCGCTCTGGCAAAGCCTCGCCGAGCCGCTCGCGATCAGCAGTTTTGCGTCCTGGCGCCTGGCTGAAATCCGCGCCGGCATACCGACGATTTATCCGGCGACTGCCGAGGAATTCGTCCTGCAGATGGCCAATCTGAACGCCCTCGACGGCGTCAGTTTCGAGAAGGGATGCTATCCGGGACAGGAAATCGTGGCCCGCATGCAATATCTCGGCAAGCTCAAGCGGCGCATGTTTCTCGCCGAACTCGAAACCGCCGAGCTGCCGCAACCGGGCGACGAACTGGTCGTCAGCGGCAACACCACGGTCGACGGCAGCGGCAAGGTCGTCGATGCCCAATTCGATGAACGCGGGCGCTGCCTGATGCTGTATATCGCGCAAATCGAGCGCGCCAAGGCGGGCAAACTCGAATTGCTCGATCAGCCCGGCGTCGCGATTCACAACCTCGACCTCCCTTACCCGTTGCCGACCTGATAAGCACTGCGAAATTCGCGGCGCCTTCTATACTCGGGTAGTTCTTCACACTGACCCCAATACCCGATGACGATCACCCCGGAATCCATTCTCGACGACCTCGAAAATGAACGCCTGCCGCTGCCGACCTTGCCCGAAGTCGCGCTCAGGGTGCGCGATACCGCCGACGATGCCGACGCGTCGATCACCGACGTCGCGCGCATCATCGAAACCGACGCCGCGCTGTCGGCGCGCATCGTCCAGGTTGGCAACTCGGCGCTCTACCGCGGTGTCGTCGCGGCCGAGACGGTACAGGCGGCGGCGATGCGCATGGGCCTCGACACGGTGCGCACGCTGGCGACCAGCCTCGCGATGAAGCAGCTGTTTCAGGCCACCCACCCGGTGGTCGACGCGTATTTGCGCAAGGCCTGGAAACAGAGTACCGACGTCGCCGCGATCAGCGCGGTGATCGCCAAATCGGCACCCGGGCTCGATTCCGACAGCGCCCTGCTCGCCGGCCTGACCCATTCGATCGGACTCGCGCCGATCCTCGTCAAGGCCGAGAGCGAACCGGCGCTGCTGGCCGACCCGCAGGCACTCGAGCGCCTGCTCTACAGGCTACACCCCGTCATCGGCAGCCGCATCCTGCAGCAATGGGATTTCAGCGACGCACTGGTCAGGGTTCCCGCCGAACATTTGCGGGTCGAGCGCGACGGCACCGACGGCAACGCCGACTACGTCGACGTCGTCCAGGTGGCGCTGATCCAGACGCTCGACGAACCGGGTCATCCGCTCGCCGGCGTCGATCCGGCCGCGGTGAGCGCTTTCGATCGGCTCGGTCTGCGCGCCAGCCTCGAGGAAATCACGCTGACCGGCGGCGTCATCGAAGTCGAGGAGATTCGCGAGGCGATCCTCTAGAGACGCGCTTCGCTACACCGATTGGATGGCGCGTCGCATCGGTTCGGCGTCGTTGTAGTCGAGTTCGATCCGGGCGAGGCGGTCGTCGTCGACAACGATCAGGCTCGGAAAACTGTTGGCGCCGATCGCGCGCGCCTGGCCGATTTCGTCCGCCAATGCCGACGCAATGCGCGGCGATCCCAGGTCCTCGGCAAATCGCGCCGCGTCGAGCCCGATCTCTGCCGCCAGTTCGATCAGCGTTTCGTCGTCGGAAGGATTGCGCGCTTCGCGATAGTAGGCCCGCTGAATCCGAGCGGTCATCCGCGCGTCGAATTCGCTGCCCTGCTCGCGCGCCGCGAGCACCGCACGGTTCGATGGATAAGTCGAACGTCGCGGTTCGCAGCGCGTCCAGAAGTCGAAGTTGAAGTGCGTCCCCGGTACCACCCGTTCGATCCGACGCCAGGTTTGTTGCAGCATCTCGCGCATCTCGGCGGGCATCGGCGCGGCGGAATCCGGCGCCAGACCGCCGAGCAGTCGTTCGATCGGCACCTTTCCGGCGAGCGCGGCGAACAGCCTTTGTCGCACCGGCTCGAACGCGAAACACCAGCTGCACATCGGATCGTGCACGTAGATCAGTCGTTTATTCATGGCTTCAGGCGTCCCCCGCCACCAGGCGGCGCATGATCGAATCGCAGGATTCGACGTCATCGATACCGGCAACGCTCTTGCCGGCCTGCCAGTAATCCTTGTCACCGGTTTCGTCGAGCGACGAATGCTTTAGCTGCCAGATCGACTTGAGGGCGAAAAAGGTACGCATCCAGTGTTTGCTGCGATCACCCGCCAGCAACCAACGGGACAGGCGACCGAGGCGCGTGCCGTGGCGCCTGACGAAGTCGGTGTTGATCACCGATACCGGCACGCCGGTAATCTTCTCCGACAGCACGATATCGGCCTCCGATGCATCGACGATGGCCTGCTTGTAGGCGTCGCTGGCGCGACATTCATGGCTGGCAATGAAACGGGTGCCCAGTTGACAGGCAGCATAGCCCAGCTCGAGCGCATCCCACAGCGCCTGGCCGGTGCCGATTCCACCGGCGCAGACCAGCGGCACGCCAAGCGCCTGCAGCTCGTCGTACAGCTGCCGCATCGATTTCGGCCCGGCGTGCCCACCGGCACGGTCGTTGACGCAAATCAGGCCGTCGGCGCCGCAATCGAGACCGATGCGCGCCCACTTCAGCTCGGTGACGTCGTGGTAAACCAGCCCGCCTAGCGGGTGGACGCGGTCGACCACCCAGTCGGGTTTGCCGAGCGAGGTGACGAAGAATCGCACGCCCTCCTCGAGCGCAATATCGATCCATTGCTCCATGCGCAGGCGGTACTTGCGCGACGATTTTTCGATCAATGCGTTCATGCCGATCGGCTGGTCGGTCAGCCGGCGCATCAGACGCAGGCCCTCGCGGTAATCGTGGCCGTGGACGTAGGTTAGCGAAATCGGCTGCAGGATACCGATGCCGCCGGCGGCCGAAACCGCGGCCGTCAGCTCGGGATTGCTGCACGGGTACATCGCGCCGCCGATGATCGGATAGCGGATGCCGAGCCGCTCGCAGAATGCCCGCGCCGCAGCGGGAAATTCCGGTTTCATGCAGCGCGGTAGCCGATCAGCCAGGTCGCACGAACCCGGGTGACGATCTCGTCGTCGGCGTCGCGAAGCTCGGCCTCGACGTCGCAGGGAGTGTTGTCGTCGAGCGCGGCGGGCAGCTCGAAGCGCGCGGTCGCGGTCAGGCGTCCACGGGCCTTCTTGAGGTAATCCGCGTGGATCGCCAGCACGATGCCGCGCATGTCGGCCGAGATCGTCGACAGCACCGCGAGACCGGTCGCAATTTCACCGAGATTGATCAGCGCAATCGCGTGGATCGAATCGAGGTGATTGCGCACCCGGCGTCGATCGCGCAGCGAGACGCGGGCGAAACCCGGGCGGAGATCCTCGATGCGCGCGCCGATGCTGCCGCTGTACGGCGCGATCCGCCCAAGAAGCAGGCTGAACAGCCAGGTGCCGCCCGGCAGCGGCTGCAGGCGCTCCCACCAGGTCATGATCGTGCCGTGTTCGAGATCGGCGTGGGCGTGGCTCATCGTCATGGTCATCCGCTTGTGCGGCCGCGTATTATGCGATATTAATGCCGCCATGGACATCGGCGACCGCGAAAAACTGGTCCGCGCCTTCGAGCACATGGTCGAACAGGTCGGCGACGCAATTGACGAAGCCGAGGAAGCGATTGCGCCGACGGTCGACGAAATGGTGCATAACGCCCAGGTGCTCGCGCGCGACCTTTACGCGCTGACCCAGGAGGAGGCCGAAAGCCTCGGCGAGGCGCTCAGGCGCGATATCCACAAGGCCAACGAGACCCTGAATCGCGAAGGCAAGGAATGGCGCGACTGGTTCAACTTCGAGATCGAGCTGATCGAAGACCGGTTCATGGATCTGATCGCCCGTGCCGCCGACAAGACCTGGCTCGACTTTGCCGCCTTCGCGCGTCAAAACCGCGCCGCCGGACGCTACCGCGCCGGCGAAGTCTGTAACGCCGGCACCTTGCGCTGCAATGAATGCGGACACCGTCTTCGGCTGACCCGGGTCGATCAGATTCCCGATTGTCCCGAGTGCGGTCACGACGAATTCCACCGCGTCGTGCGCTGAGGCGATAGCGACCGAAACGGGCGGTCGCCGCAATCGATGCCTTGCCAAGCGCGGCGGCATTCTTAAGATAGGAACAGCGAATTCGGCGGCGCGGTTCCATTCAACGAAATCGACCCGGTCGCGGCCGCGCGGCGGCCACCGGCGCGAATCGCGCTCACCCGCGCGGCCAAAACGTTTACAATAACCCGAACGACAAGAATGGGGGGCACGGGAATGAACAAGTGGTACAAGCAGCTATTCAAGCAGGTCGATGGCAAAACCGATCTGAAAAAGCTCAAGATCAGCGAGGACAGCTTCTCCGAAAACTACCAGGGTGATTTCTCGGTCGACGATGCGTTGACCGACCTCGAGGTGCTCGCGACGATCGACAACAACCACCGTGCCCGCGCCCGCCTGGTCAAGATTTCGCGCGACCCGAAAAATTACTCGATCAAGCTCTTCACCCTCAAGGATTCGATCCCGTTATCGCAGTCGATGCCGATATTCGAGTCGATGGGCCTGCTGGTGCTGATCGGTCGCCCCTACCGAATCAAGCTCGGCAGTCGCACCTTCTGGATCAATCACTTCACGCTCGAACGCGGCGACGACATTTGCGACGTCGACCTGGAGCGCGTGCCGGTGTATTTCAGCGAACTGTTCGAGAGTATCTGGCGTCAACAAAGCGAGAACGACCTGTTCAACCAGTTGCTGTTCAATGCCTGCCTGCACACCCGCGAAATCCAGATGCTGCGCGCTTATACCGCCTACCTGCAGCAAATGCGGTTTCCGCACAGCCGCGAGTACATCATCGAGACGCTGAATACCTATCCGGATATCACGCTGATGCTAGTCCAGTGCTTTTCGCAAAAATTCGATCCGGACGAGACGAATGCCGACGGTTTTCGCAAGACGATGGACGACATTCGCGCGCGGCTGCATGACATCGAGTCGCTCGATCACGACCTCATCTACAACCAGGTTTTGAACCTTATCGATGCGACGCTGCGCACAAATTATTTCCAGGAGGACGACCAGGGCACCGGCCACCTGAGCTTCAAGCTCGATTCGAAGCGCATCGAGGGCCTGCCGAAACCGACGCCGCGCTTCGAGATTTTCGTCTACGCGCCGCGTTTCGAAGGCATCCACCTGCGCGGCGGCAAGGTCGCGCGCGGCGGCATTCGCTGGTCGGACCGACGCGAGGATTACCGCACCGAGGTGCTCGGCCTGATGAAGGCGCAAATGGTCAAGAACGCGGTCATCGTGCCGGCCGGCTCGAAGGGCGGTTTCATTACCAAGCAGCTCGCCAGCGTGCCGCCGAACGAAATATACAACGAGGTACAGACCTGCTATTCGCTGTACATCAATTCGCTGCTCGAGCTGACCGACAACCGGGTCGGCGATAAAATCGTGCATCCCGAGCAAACCCGCATCCACGACGAGCCCGACCCCTACCTGGTGGTCGCCGCCGACAAGGGCACGGCGGCATTCTCCGACGTCGCTAACGGCATTGCCGCGGAGCACGGGTTCTGGCTCGAGGACGCCTTCGCATCGGGTGGCTCGCAGGGTTACGATCACAAGAAAATGGGGATCACCGCGCGCGGCGCCTGGGAATCGGTCAAGCGTCATTTCCGCGGGCTCGGCCGCGACATCCAGAAGGAGCCGTTTACCGTGGTCGGCATCGGCGACATGTCGGGCGACGTCTTCGGCAACGGCATGTTATTGTCGAAATGCATCCAGCTGGTCGCGGCTTTCAACCATCTGCATATCTTCATCGACCCCAAACCGGACATCAAGAAGAGCTACGCGGAGCGCGAGCGAATGTTCAAGCTCGCCCGCTCGACCTGGAACGACTACGACAAGAAGCTGATCAGCAAGGGCGGCGGAGTGTTTTCACGCAAGGCCAAGCGCGTCGACATCAGCCCGCAAATGAAGGAGCTGCTCGGCATCAAGGAAGATCAGCTGACGCCCAACGAACTGATCGTTTACGTGCTCAAGGCGCCGGTCGACCTGATCTGGAACGGCGGCATCGGCACCTACGTCAAGGCATCGAACGAAACCGACGCCGCGGTTTCCGACAAGAGCAACGACGCGATCCGGATCAACGGTCGGCAGGTGCGCGCCAGGGCGATCGGCGAAGGCGGCAATCTCGGGGTGACCCAGCGCGGCCGGATCGAATACGCGCTCGAGGGCGGCCTGATCTACACCGATTCGATCGACAATTCGGGCGGCGTCGACTGTTCGGACAACGAGGTCAACATCAAGATCCTGCTGTCGCAGGTGGTCAAGTCCGGCGGGCTGACGCAGAAACAGCGCAACCAGTTACTGGTCGACATGACCGACAACGTCGCCAACAAGGTGCTGCTGAACAATTATCGCCAGACCCAGATCATCGACAGCATCGAGCAGCACGCGGCGCGCGATATGTACCAGCACGCCCGCTTCATGCGCCACCTCGAAGCCGACGGCATCATGAGCCGCCGTCTGGAAAACCTGCCGAGCGACAAACAGATTACCGACCGGATCGCGACCAACAAGGGCCTGACCAGGCCTGAGCTTTCGATCTTGCTGTCCTACAGCAAACTGACCTACAAGAATGCGTTGCTCGAGGCTTCGTCGCTGCGCGAGGATTGCTACAACCCGCTGATGCTCGGCTATTTTCCGCGGGTGCTGCAGGAGCGCTGGCCGGACGAGATCATGAAGCACCCGCTGCGCAAGGAAATCATCGCGACGATCCTGAGCAACCAGATCGCCAACAATATCGGTATCGGCTTCGGATTCCGGCTGCGCGAAGAAACCGGCACCACGCTCGAGAATATCGCCAAGGCCTATGTCGTCTGCGTCGAGATCTTCGACCTCTACGACACCTGGCGCAAGCTGGAGAAACTCGACAACCAGGTACTCGAGTCGCATCGCTACGAAACTTTTCAGACCTTGAGCGGGTTGCTGGAACGCTCGATCAGCTGGCTGCTGCGAAACCTGTCGACCGATTTTGACGTCAGCCAGGTCATTCGGCGTTACCGCGACGATATCGTCGCGCTGCGCAGTTCGATCGGCGAATCGATTACCGGACAGTCGAAGCGCAACTACCAGTCGATGCTGCGCCGCTTCAAGAAATACAAGATCCCCGACGAGCTCGCCCGGGAAGTCATCGACAAGACGACGCTGGCGTCGGCCTTCGACATCATCGAGATCAAGACGCGCTCGGGTGGCGACCTCAATAGTGTTGCCAAGCTGTTCTACTCGGTATCCGACCGGCTGCAGCTGCCGTGGATTCGCGATGCGATTTCGAAAACCATGGTGCGCACCCACTGGAACCATCTCGCGATTCTGAACCTGCGCAACGATTTGCACGCCAACCAGCACAACCTGACCGAACAGATCTTGCAAATGATCGACGACCAGCGCCACGTGAACAAGGCGATGAACGTCTGGGAAGCGCGTCATGTCGACGCGCTCAAACGCTACGACAGCATCTTGAACGAGTTCAGCGCGATGCGGTCCTGCGATTTCCCGACCATCAGCGTCGCCGTTTCCGAGGTGCGGCGGCTCGTTCAGCTCGGTAAACGTGAACTCGAAGCGGCCGAAGAGCGGGAGGCTGCAGAGTAAAAATATATAAAAAACAGTAATTTAAACTACTTTATTAATGCTGTTTATCATATCTGTGTCGTTCACGGCCGGCGCAGGCGGCCATCCTTCGACTGGGCCACGAATTCGAGCAGCAAGTCGATGAACTTGCGTTCGTATTGCCGCAGGTACTTGTCGTTGAGGTAGGCGATGCGGGTCACCTCCCACGGGAACAAGTGGCTGATATCGCGGCCCTGCAGCCAGGTCTCGTCGGCCGGATCGAAGCCCATGCTGGCGATGATGCCGACACCCATTTCCTCGTTGACATAGGTCTTGATGATGTCGGTGTCGGCGGCACTGAGCACGACGTGGGGTTCGAGCCCGGCAGACTCGAAGGTCTCGCTGAAATGCTGGCGGCCGGTGAACCCGTAGACGTAGGTCACCAGCGGATAATCGCAAAGGTCCTGGAGGCGAATTTCGGCAAGCTCGTGGAGCGGATGGCCCGGCAAGGTGATCAGGCTGCGATTCCAGCGATAGCATGGAATATTGGTCAACTGCTTCGACAGCGCGAGCGCCTCGGTGCAAATCGACAAATCGACTTCGTCGTTGCTTGCCCACTCGACCAGCTGCCGGGGATTACCCTGGTGAATCTGCACCTCGACCCGCGAATAGGCGCGATTGAAGGACTTGATCACCGGCGGCAGCACGTAGCGGGCCTGGGTATGGGTGCAGCCGATACGCAGGATCCCCTCGTTTTGGCTGATATAGTCCTTGCCGATCGCCTGGATGCTGTTGACCGACGCGAGCGTCACCCGCGCCTGACTCGCGACCTGTTCACCAATTTCGGTCAGCCCGACGAGGCGCTTGCCGCGGCGGACGAACAGCTCGGCGCCGAGCTCGTCTTCGAGTTTCTTCAAATGCTGCGAGACCGCGGACTGCACGACGAACATTTCGTCGGCCGCCTTGCTGACGCTGAAGCCGCAGTCGATCAGCTTGAGTAGCGATTGCAGCTGTCTCAGTTCCATGGCCGGTAAATCAGATTTCGTGATTTAGAAATCAGAATCATAAAACAAAGTGATATCAATTTCGACCGTCGGCGCCGCCTTCTCAGCGCCGTGCGGGGGTAGTAAACTCGCGCCATGAGCCGATTCAAGCACCAGTTCGATCGCCGCGTCTGGCAGGTGGTCGCGGCGATTCCGTCCGGCCGCGTGATGGGATACGGCGAGGTCGCCCGTGCCGCCGGTTTTCCCCGCTACTCGCGCATGGTCAGCGGCGCCCTGAGCCGTTCGCCCGAACCGCTTCCCTGGTACCGCGTGGTGCGCTCGGACCGGACGATTGCCTTCGACATCGGTTCCGAGGCCTACCGCGAGCAGGCGCAGTTGCTGAAGCAGGAAGGCGTCCGTTTCGACGGCCGCAAAATCATCGAGGCCGATGCCGGCGACAATCTCGATCGGCTGCTCTGGGGACCGCAAGACTGATCGATGAGGTTTGAATTTCTCTGGCGCCTCGTCATGCGCCTGGCTCTGATCGGTCCGAGTTCGATCGCGCTCGCGCAGGATCCGCCACTCGACGACATCGATCCGGCTACGCTGGGCACGCCGATCGACCGTTTCATCATCACCGGCAACGACCGTACCCAGGAACGATTCTTGCGCAAGTGGACCGGCCTCGAGCCGGGCCGGATTCTGACGTCCGAGGCACTCGAAGTCGCCGAGCAGGAGTTGCTCGACCGCGGGCTGTTCCGCGAGATCCGGTTTTCGAGCGAGCGCGTCGAGCCCGGCACGACCGAGCTCCGGCTGGCACTACGCGAACGGCGATACACGCTGTTGCTGCCTCGCGCCAGCCGCAACAACAGCGGCGACGTCAAGGCCGGATTTCGGCTGCGCATGAATAACCTGCAGGGCGCCGACCGAACGCTCGAAGCGCTGCTGCAACGAGAAGAGCAGGCCGACGGCGACGATGCCGACGAATTCAGCATCGAATACAAGATGGAGCTCTTCGATCGTCCCTACGACCTCGAACTGGAATTCGAGCGGGTCGAGGAAAATACCGAGATCGACGACTTTGCCAATATCCATTTCACCGACGAAATCTCGATCGGCATTGCCCGCGACTGGCACATCTCCGGCTGGCGCACGCCGCTGACCGTCACGACCGCGGTCACTTTCGAGGATTTCGATGTCGACCGGCCCTACCCGCCGACCGTCGACGGCGTCGAGCCCGGCCGGTTCAATCGCCTCGCCATCGGCTTCCGCCTCGATCGCGTCCATCGCGATCGCTATCGGCGCTTCGGGAGCCTGTACTCGCTGACGCTGGAAAGAGGATTCGACTGGCTCGGATCGGATTTCACCTCGAACCTGGTCACCTTCGAGGTGCGTGGATTCCGCCCGCTCAACGCCTACGACAACATCGATTACCGCCTGATCTTTGCGGCGTCCAACGACAGTCCCTTCGACACCCTGAGATTCGGTCTCGGCGGCGCTTCCACGCTTCGCGGACTCGAGGATTTCGACAATCGCGGCGACGCCCGCATCTTCACCAACGTCGAATACGTTTTCGCCTATCGCAACCGTCCGCGCTTGCGTCACACGCTGTTCATCGACATCGGCAACGTCTGGGACGACCTCGAATCGATCAAGCTCAGCGATTGGGAGTACACCGTCGGCACCGGGTTCCGCTGGAAGATCGACGCCTTCGTCAAGACCGATCTGTTTCTCGATTACGGCTACGACGTCGAGAACTCCGAGGGTAAGCTCTACGGCGGAACGTCGTTGAATTTTTAGCCGCCAGGAACCTAGCGATAACTGGCCGCGGTGATGAACTCGCCAAAGGATTCGCACCAGACCACGACCGCGCGGTAAGCGGCCGGGTCGACGCCCGGCGGTATTTCGAGAATGAAGTTGTCGAAGGTTTTGACCGGACCGATACGTGCCGACCGGGCCTTGATCGCGTTGAACGCGGCCTCGGTTTCCACCAGGTCGGGGGTAAGATACAGCTGGTAGTCCGGCCCGGGTGCGATCGAACCCATGAAACTGACGCGTTTTGCGGTAATCGATACCTGGCCGTCGCCCCAGTGCAGGAAGTCACTGCCCTCGAGATCGCGCCGGAAGCGGCCGCTGAACATCGCCTCCGCGGAGGCGGCAACGACCTCGGCGTCGGTTGGACCGTCGGGTTCGATCAGGATGGGCAACAGGTAGACGCCGAGCGCGAATCCGATTGCCAGCGCAAGCGTGTGGGTGACGAGAAAACGCAAGGTTCGAAACATGGCCCTCCTCCACTGGCCGTGCGCCGCATGCGCCCCAACCCGATTGGCCCAGCCGAATTATGTCTGCCGGGGGGTAAAAAATCCACATCAAAGCTGCTACAGTCGCGCGCAGTGCCAGTGGAGCGACGATGAGCGAAGCCTACGATTTCGACGTGATAGTCCTGGGCGCCGGCAGTGGCGGCCTGTCGCTGGCCGAACGCGCGGCTGCCTATGGCCAGCGCTGCGCGATCATCGAGCACGACAAGATCGGCGGCACCTGCGTCAACGTCGGCTGCGTGCCGAAAAAAATCATGTGGTTCGGCGCCAACCTCGCACACCAGTTTCACGACGCCGGCGGCTACGGCTTCGACCTGACGATCGACGGCTTCGACTGGAGGACGCTGATCGCCAACCGCGAGCACTATATCGCCAATATCAATCGCTACTACCATCGACATCTCTCCGACCTCGGCATCGACGAGATCGAGGGTACCGGCAGTTTTGTCGACGCGCAC
>JBPEYE010000243.1:0-1983 GCA_052030825.1 Gammaproteobacteria bacterium
CCCAGTTCTTTAAGCTTGCGCGTCAGCGTGTTGCGCCCCCAGCCGAGCAGGCGCGCGGCGTCCTGCTTGCGCCCGCGGGTCGCTTCGAGCGCGCAGTCGAGCAGGATCTTCTCGAATTCGCGGCTGGCCTTCTTGAGAATGCGCGTCTCGCCCTGTTCCAGCTGTCGCCGCGTCCAGTGGCGCAGCGCCTCGCGCCAGTCGCCGGCGTTGCCCGGCGCGTTCGCCGTTGCGGTATCGCCGGGCGCGGCCTCGGTCGCGCAGGCGCGTGCGACCAACGCGAGGGCGTCGTCGATGTCGAACGGTTTCGGCAGGTACTCGAAGGCGCCGTCCTCGAACGCCTGCACCGTGGTGTCGAGATCGCCGTAAGCGGTCATCACGATGATCGGCGTCCGCGGCGAGACGTACTTGACCTGCTTGAGCAGTTCGAAGCCGTTGATCCCGGGCATGCGCACGTCGGTGATGATCAGCCGCGGACGCTGCTCCGGCCGCGCGCGTTTGAATTGCGCGAGCGCGACCGAACCGGATTCGAACGCGGTTACGGCATAGCCGTTGTTGCCGAGTGTCTTTTCGAGCACCCAGCGCATGGACTGATCGTCGTCGATGATCCAGACGGACGTTTGCGTCGCTTCGAGGGGTAAGGTCATGGCGTATCCAACGGTAGAATCGTGCTGAAAGTCGTGCCGGCGGCGCTGCTTTGCAGCTGTATCGTGCCGCCGTGGCGGCTGATGATTTCCTGCGCGATCGGCAGCCCGAGGCCGCTGCCGTCGGGTTTGTCGGTGATCATCGGCAGGAAAATGGTCTCGTTCATGTCGGCCGGTATCCCGCGCCCGGTGTCGACGATGTCGACCTGCACGACGAGTCGGTGCAAGCGGGTGCCGATCGTGAAACTGCGCCCGACGCGGGTGCGAAACGTGACGTCGCCGCGGCCTTCGATTGCCTGTACCGCGTTGCGCGCGATATTCAGGAAGGCCTGGATCAGCAGGTCGCGGTCGGCTTCGAGATCGGGAATGCTCGGGTCGTAGTCGCGCAGGATGCGAATCCGCTCCGGTTCCGCCGCGAGCAGGATCTTGCGAATATGCTCGAGCACCTCGTGAACGTTGATCGCATTGCGGCGGAGCCCGCCGGGCGGGCCGAGCAGGCCGCCGATCAACGCGCGCAAGCGGTCGACCTCGCTGATGATGACTTCGGTGTACTCGAGCTTGCCGGGGTCGTCGATTTCGCGCTGCAGCAGTTGCGCGGCGCCGCGAATGCCACCGAGCGGGTTGTTGATCTCGTGCGCCAGCGCGCGTGCGAGCTGCTGCGTCGCGTGTTGCTGCAGCGCATTGAGTTCGTCCTGGGCAAATTGCGCCTGGCGCTCGAGCGGGCGAATCTCGATCAGCACGTCATCGGCGCCGGACGCCGCTGCGCCCGTCGTCTCGGCGAGCGGGTAGAGGCTGTAATCGGCGACGATCTCGCGGCCGCTGGCAAGGGTGATGACCGCCTCGCGCTCGGTCAGCGCGATCGGCCCGGCGGCGAGCCGCGCGCCGATACTCGACGGCTCGGCCGCGCTCAGCAGCTGCGTGAATTCGCGACCGACGACGTGCGCGGCGCTGATTTCGAACAGCGCTTCGCCGCTGGCGTTGATGTAGGTCACGCGGCGCACGCGATCGACGCACAGGATCGCCGAATGCAGCGTATCGAGCATCCGGCCGGCAACCGATTCCGGCGGCAGCGGGGTCGCGGGCGAGGCAGACATCGTCACGAATTCCGGATCGCGGATAAAAAAGGCCCCGCGCGGGGGCCTTTTCGTACGCGCCAGGCCGATGGCTAGACGCTGTAGTACAGGTCGAATTCGACCGGGTTGGTCGCCAGCCGCAGGCGCTGAACTTCCTCGTTCTTGAGGTCGATGTAGCCGTCGATCATGTCGTCGCTGAAGACACCGCCTTCCTTCAGGAAGGCGCGATCGCGATCGAGCTCGTCGAGCGCCTCGTCGAGCGAGAACGC
>JBPEYE010000244.1:0-5489 GCA_052030825.1 Gammaproteobacteria bacterium
TCGCTGCAGCGGTAGCCGCCGACGTCGCGCAAGGCCCGCATCGCGTCCTCGTAGATCTCGTCGAGGATCACGAGCGAGTTTTCGGACGAGCACGAGGTCGCGTTGTCGAAGGTTTTCGACATCTCGATCTTCTTCGCCGCGTCGGCGAGGTCGGCGTTGCTGTCGATGATCACCGGCACGTTGCCGGCGCCGACGCCGATCGCCGGCGTGCCGCTGCTGTAGGCCGCGCGCACGTTGTTCTGCGAGCCGGTGGCGACGATCAGGTCGGCCTGCTGCATCAGTTCGCGGGTCATGTTGCGCGTCACCGGATGCGGCAGAATCTGCACGAGATCCGCCGGCGCCCCGACCTGCTCGAGCGCCGCGCGCATCAGTTCGACGGTCGCGTGGGTCGTACTCCAGCCGGCCGGTGACGGCGCGATGACGATCGCGTTGGCGCCCTTCAACGCCATCATCGACTTGTTGACCGGGGTCGCGGCCGGGTTGGTCGACGGCGTGATCGCGGCGACCACGCCGACCGGCTTGCCGTACTTGACCATGCCGGTGCCGTTGTCGTTCTCGATCACGCCGACGGTGCGCGCGCGCAGCAGGTCGCGCAGCGTGCCGAAGGTCTTGCGCTGGTTCTTGATGACCTTGTCCTCGACGTTGCCGATGCCGGTGTCGGCAACGGCCTGCTCGGCGAGCCGGCGCGCGTTTTCGGGCTTGTAGACCGACCACGCGACCGCGGTGACGAGCTCGTCGATGCGCGCCTGGTCGGCGCGCGCGATCTCGGCCATCGCCTGGCGGCCGTTGTCGATCAATTGCGCGACGGTCTCGCGATCGGCATCGCTGGAGTCGGGCGTGACGCTGGCGGCTGGCTTGCTCATCGAATATTCCCGGGTCGTGTTCGAACAATTCAGTTTACCGCCTGGCCTTCCGATTTCAACCGGGTTCGCGCGGGGTTTTCTCGGGCACGCGAACTGATATGATGCGGCGCTTCGTGCAAGGTAGAAATCGTGTTAGCGGATTACGCTCCCTGGATCATCGCCTGGTGTTTCTTCGCGCTCGCCTGCGGCGGCTTCATCAAGGGCGCACTCGGCGTCGGCACGCCGCTGCTGACCGTGCCGATGATGGCGCAGGTGCTGCCGCCGCAGACCGCGATCGCGATCATGGCGATCCCGGTGGTGGTCGCCAACGTCTTCCAGTTCGCCCAGGCCGGGCGCGGCGCCAACGTGATCGGGCGCTTCTGGCCGGCTTTCTTCGCGATCCTCGTCGGCACCTGGATCGGGGTCAAGATCCTGTCGGTAATCGACGAGAAAACGCTGATGATCGTCGTCGGCGTCGCCGTTATCGTCTTCGCCGTGCTGCAGGGCTCGCGCTTTCGCCTGCACCTGCCGGAGCGCGCGGTCAAGCCGGCCGGGGTTTTCTTCGGCGGCGCATCGGGGTTGATCGGCGGGCTGTCGTCGTTCTTCGGGCCAATGCTGATCACCTACCTGATATCGATCCGGGGTCTGAGCAAGGACCAGTTCGTCAGCACGATCAGCTTCCTCTACGTCAGCGCGGTGGTGCCCTGGACGATTACGCTGTACCTGTTCGGAATTCTCGACAACGAACTGCTGACGCTGTCGATCTTCGCGACGCTGCCGGTGACCCTCGGGCTGCTCGTTGGCCAGGCGATTCGCAAGCGCATCAGCGACGCACGCTTCCACTACCTGATCATCGGCATCCTGATCGTCTCCGGCTGCTCGATGCTCTACCGCGCTTACCAGTAACCCCCCGAAACCGGCACGTCATCGCGAGGAGCGTCAGCGACGAAGCGACCTCTTCGAACTTGCCCAATCTCGCAAGATTGCTTCGACCCACAGAGCCTAAAGCTGCTTCGCAGCTCGCAATGACGCCGGTTTTGGAGCTCAACTGGGTGCCAATCCGCTCCGGCCTGGATCTTTCGACCGATCAAAAAAACCGCTGCGGGCGATCGAAACAATGATTAACGCCGGGACGCAATTTTCACTACACTTCGATCGAGGAAGAACCATCACGAGAAAGCGTTGGCAGGAGAGGAATCCATCGAGTCGATCGAGCGATACGAGCGCGAGATCGAGGTCGTCTGGCGCGACGGCGAGCGCGCGCGTTTCCACCATGTCTGGCTGCGCGACAATTGCGCCTGTGCCGACTGCGGCGATCGCGACGGCGGGCACCGTTACCTCGAACTCGGCGCGATCGACCCGGACATCGCGCCCGCCGACGTCAGCCTCGACGCCGACGGCAGTCTCGAGATTCACTGGCAAGCCGGTGGCCACCGGTCGGAATATACGGCGGCCTGGCTGCGCGCGCACCGCTATCCACGCGCCGACGAGAACCGAGCGCGCATCACCACCTGGAACGCTGATGCGACCGCTAACCTGGCGACCTGGGATTTTGGCCGCGCGCCGGAAGACGACGCCTACCGCCTGCGCCTGTTCACCCACCTGCGCGAGCACGGCCTCGCGATCCTCGACGCGGTGCCGCTCGACACCGATGCCATCGAACAGGTCGCGGCGCTGTTCGGCTTCATTCGCGAAACCCATTACGGGCGCGTATTCGAGCTGCTGGCAACGCCCGAGCGCCGGATTCTCGCGCAAACCGCGCACGCGATCCGACCCCACAACGACGAGCTGTTCCGCGAACCGATCCCCGGCCTGTTCATGATGCACTGCCTGCGCGCGAGCGAGTGCGGCGGCGGCGCGTCGGTGTTCGTCGACGGCTACCGGGTCGCAACCGAGCTGCGCGAAGCGAACCCGGACGCGTTCGCCGTCCTGACGCGGATCGAAATCCCGCACCGCCGCTTCCTCGTCGATGCGGTCGACGACGTTGCGCTGGCCGCGCGCCATCCGGCGATCGAACTCGACCGCGACGGCGAAATCGTCGCGGTGCACGTCAACGAGCGCACGATGGCGCCGCTCGACGCCGCGCCCGCAGCGACCGAGTCGCTGTATCGCGCGCTGCGCGAATTCCTGCGCCGGCTCTACGATCCGCAAAACTGCATCGAGTACCGGCTCGACGCCGGCCAGGCCGCGGTCATGGACAACCACCGTGTACTGCACGCACGCCGTGCCTTCGACGGTCATCGTCACATCCGCCAGTGCCACGTCGACCGCGACGAGTTCTTCAGCCGCCTGCGCGCGCTCCAACGCCGTCTCGACCCGGAAACCTGGCGCCGCAATCACGGCCGCTGACATCGCCGCGTAAAGGCCCGCGTTATTGCGGGTAGTCCCGGCCCGAAGACCGGCAGGTCATTGCGCGGAGGCAGAGCCGCCGAAGCAACCTCCCGTAACTTGCCCGATCCCGGGAGATTGCTTCGCTGCTCATAATGACGGGATTCTCTGCGTCATTGCGAGGAGGCACAGCCGACGAAGCAATCTCCCGGGACTTGCCCGAGCCGCGGAGATTGCTTCTCTGCGCTCGCATTGACGGCCGTTTTCTGGGGCTCGAACAGGCGCTATTCACGGAGTATGACTTTGATCTTTGGCCTTGTTGATAGTATGGTTATTTGCCAGGTCGCTGGCGGCCTTTGAGTAGAAATCACGACTAATCCATGCGGCGTTTTTTGATCCATTCCGTTGGCGCGATCGGGACACTGATTTGCCTTGGCGTCGTGACGACGGTGCCGGCCGACGAAAGCGGCACAGCCGCCGGTCCGCTCGACGGCATGACTTTCGTCGGCATGCTCGGACCCGACGGCAAGCCCAAGGACATTGCCGACACCTTCGTTTTCGAGAACGGCACCTTCGTATCGAAGGAATGCGAACTGCGCTGCAAGTACCCGGCGCGACCCTACTTCGTGCGCAGCGACGGTGACAAGACGCTGTTCATCAGCGAAACGCAATGCCCGTACAAGGACGCGAAGATCATCTGGCGCGGTACCGTCGACGGCGACACGATCCGGGGCGAGTCGACCTGGATCGTCAGACGCTGGTACTGGACTTACGAAGATACCTTCGAGTTCGAGGGCAAGCTCGCGCCCGAAACCACCGCCAACAACGACTGACGTGAGCGCCCGGCCGACGGCGACCCCCTCCCGCTGGCGCGCCCTGGTCAAGATATTAATCGTGGTCGCGCTGCTGGTCGTCGCCAACCTGATCGCGCGCGACTACATCATGTCGCTCGAGTTCGAGATTCGTCCCGGCAACGAAGACATGGTCCACCGCACGATCATGTTCTCGGCCACGCTCTACGCGCTGCTGCTCGCAATCCCGTTCGTGCCCGGCGTCGAGATCGGGCTGGCGATGATCGCGATGCTCGGCCCGCCGATCGCGTTTCTCGTCTACCTGTGCACGGTTGCCGGACTGACGCTCGCCTACGTCGTCGGCCGCCTGATCCCGTTGCGCGTGCTGATCCACTTGGCCCACGATTGCCACCTCGAGCGTATCAGCGCGCTGCTCGAGCGCATCGCGCCGATGAGCAAGCAGGAAAAGCTCGAATTCCTGATCGCCAGCGCGCCGAAGCGCTTCGTCCCGTTGCTGTTGCGCTACCGCTATGTTGCGCTCGCGGTCGCGCTCAACATCCCCGGCAACTACCTCATCGGCGGCGGCGGCGGTATCGCGCTGTTCGCTGGCATCAGCCGGCTGTTCACGGTGCCGGCATTCATGCTCACCATCGTGCTCGCGGTCGCGCCGGTGCCGCTCGCGGTGCTGATCTTCGGCCCCCAGCTGTTCGTCGACTGGGGCCTGATCGAGCCGCGCTAGACAGTCTATGCCGGCTTGTATACCATCGTTCCCCAGAATAAATCGACAGTAACTGTCGACAAGACCTTTCCAACCGGAGGAGCAACATGAAACTCAGAAATTTTCTGGTCGCTGGGTGCGTAACCCTGGCATCGACCGCGTTTTCCACTGGCAGCGTTTACGCCGCCGGTCATGCCTGCGCAACCGACAACCTGCCCGACAGCATGGCCAAGCCCGGCGGTTTTCCGGCGCGCGCGCTGACGATGATCGTGCCCTACGGCCCGGCCGGCGGTTCCGGCCAGGTCGCGCAGGCGATGGCGCAGGCCGTCACCGAGCTGACCGGCGTCGCAATCAACCGCGACCACAAGCCCGGCGGTTCAGGCACGGTCGGCATGACCGCGTACATGGCCGCGCCGGCCGACGGCTACACCGTGCTCGAGCACATCGACGATGCATCGAGCGCGCACGCGCTCGACTCGTCACGGCCGAATCCGGCGGAAGACCTGATCCCGCTGGTGACCTCGCAGATCACGTTCTCGCAGATCTACATCCGCAGCAACGAGACCCGCTATAACGACTGGGAATCCTTCGTCGAGTGGGTCAACGCGCAAAACGGCCGTGCGACGATCGCCAACGTGTCGAAGGAAGGCTCGATGGAGCGCGTGACGATGAAATTCATTACCGACGCAACCGGCATGCAGATTCAGCAGATCTCGTTCGACAAGGGCGCCCCGCGCTACGGCGCGCTCGCCGGCGGCCAGGTCGACGCGCTGTTCGAACAGCCCGGCGACGTGCGCAATTTCCTCGACG
>JBPEYE010000245.1:0-3721 GCA_052030825.1 Gammaproteobacteria bacterium
GCGCGGGAGATACCGTGGTATCCGACATCGAGTACGAGGTCTTCAAGCTCGGCTATGCCTATTCCTTCTACCGTTCGCCCGAGGTTGAACTGAATCTGACCACCGGATTGCACCTGACGACTTATCGGTTCGATTACCGACTGGTCGACGGCTCGTCATCGGACTCGTCAGACGCCAGCGGTCCATTGCCGATGTACGGAATTCGCGTGGCCTATGCGATCGATCGGCGCTGGTCATTGCATTACATGACCGAGGTTCTGTTCGTCGAGGCGGGGGATTCCGATGGGTCGTTCCAGAACTACGAACTCAGCCTTCGCTACCAGCTAAATGCCAGCTTGATGCTCGGTACCGGGCTGTCGCGATTCAGCATGGACCTGACCTCCGACGATCGCGACTGGAACGGACGCATTGCCGACACCCACCAGGGCTTCATGCTGTTCGGCAGCTATTACTTCTGACTCGGCGGTCCGCCGTGGTCGTCGCGAGTCATTCCTGCTCGAGCTGCTCCCAGCGGCCGAAAAGCGCCTCCAGCTCGGCTTCGAGCACAGCCAATCGTTCGCGATCCGATTTGATTTGCCCGGCCGGTTGTTGATAGTAATCTGGCGTTGCCAGGCGCTCGTGCAGCGCGGTAATCTCCGCCTCGACTCGCTCGATCTTGCCGGGCAGCGCGCGCAGCTCGCGTTGCGACGTCGATTTGCGTTGGCGCTTCGGCGCGCGCGGCTTCGCCGCCGGTTTCGGCGGCGCGTCGTCGAGCGGCGGCGGGCGCTGGCGCAACCAGTCGGCGTAGCCGCCGGCGTACTCGTTGACGACGCCCGGCGCGTCGAACGCGATCGTGCTGGTTACCGTGTTGTCGATGAATTCGCGGTCGTGGCTGACCAGCAGCAACGTGCCGCCGAACTCGATCAGCAGGGTTTCGAGCAGTTCGAGGGTCTCGATATCGAGGTCGTTGGTGGGTTCGTCCATGACCAGCAGGTTGAACTGGCGCGTGAACAGGCGCGCGAGCAGCAGGCGATTGCGTTCGCCGCCGGACAGCGCCTTGACCGGCTGGTGGATCGATTTTTCGTCGAACAGAAAATCCTTCAGGTAACCGACGACGTGGCGCGCCCGACCACCGCCGCGCTCGACCCGGTCGCCCGGCAGGCCGAGATTGTCGCGTACCGACTTTTCCGGATCGAGCACCTCGCGATGCTGGTCGAAGTAGGCGACCTCGAGGCGGGTGCCAGTACGGACCCGGCCGGCGCCGGGCGCCAACCGGGCGAGCAGCAACCGGATCAGCGTCGACTTGCCGCAGCCGTTGGCACCGAGAATGCCGATGCGGTCGCCGCGCAGGATCGTGCAGCTGAAGTCGCGCACGATCGGCCGGTCGCCCCAGGCGAAGCTCAGGCGCTCGGCCTCGATGACGATCTTGCCCGATGCCTCGGCCGCTTGCGCCGCAAGTTTCGCGGTGCCACCGCGCTCGCGTCGCGCGGCGCGCTCGGCACGCATTTTTTCGAGCGCCCGCACGCGGCCCTCGTTGCGCGTGCGCCGCGCCTTGATACCCTGGCGGATCCAGGCTTCCTCCTGCGCGAGCTTCTTGTCGAACTGCGCGTTTTGCCGCGCCTCGGCGTCGAGCGTGGCGGCGTAGGCGCCGAGATACCGATCGTAGTCGCCGGGCCAGCTCGTCAGGCGGCCGCGGTCAAGATCGACGATACGGGTTGCCAGCCGGCGCAGGAAGCTGCGGTCGTGGGTAACGAACAGCAGCGTGCCGGTGAACTCGAGCAACCGGTTTTCCAGCCACAGGATCGAGTCGATGTCGAGGTGGTTGGTCGGTTCGTCGAGCAGCAGCAACTCGGGTTCGGCGACCAGCGCGCGGCCGAGCAGCGCGCGTCGCCTGAGGCCGCCGGACAGTTGCTCGAAGGCAACGTCGGGCAACAGCCCGAGCCGCGTAATCGTGCTCGAAATGCGGGTTTCGAGATTCCACGCGCCGGCGGACTCGATCTCGTTCTGCAGGCGCTCGAGGCGGCGCAGCGCGGACGGGTCGTCGGCGGCCGCGAGCGCGGCATGATGCCAATCGGTAATCGTGCCGGCGAGTTCGCCGATGCCGGCGGCGACGCAATCGTAGACGCTGCCTTCGAAGCCTGCCGGCAGATCCTGCGCCAGCATTCCGATCCGGAGTTCGGACGCGCGCAGGATTTCGCCGTCGTCGACGCGGGCTTCGCCGGCGATGACGCGTAGCAGCGTCGACTTGCCGCTGCCATTGCGCCCGACCAGGCAGACTCGCTCGCCCGCTTCGAGCTGCAGATCGGCACGCTCGAGCAGCGGCTTGTCACCGTAGGCGAGGGTCAGGTTCCTGGCTTGCAGCAGCGGCATCTGTATCCCGGATTCGAAACTGCGCTATTATGCGGCATCGGCTTCGTTTATAAAGTCACGCGAATCATCATGTGCGGACGCTTCTTTCTCGACGCCCAGGCCGGCGAAATCATCGAGCATTACCAGATGCCGCCGCCGGACCTGTTTGCGCCGCGTTACAACATCGCGCCGACGACGCCGGTGCTGGCCCTCAATCACAAGGGCTTCGGCCTCTATCGGTGGGGACTGATTCCTTCGTGGGCCAAGGATCCGGCGATCGGCAACCGCATGTTCAACGCGCGCGGCGAGACCGTTGCCGAAAAACCGTCGTTTCGCAGCGCCTTCAAGCGCCGTCGCTGCCTGGTGCCGGCCAATGGCTTCTACGAGTGGCGGCTCGAGAACGACCGCAAGCAACCGTATGTCTGCCATCGCGACGGCGAGCTGTTCTCGCTGGCGGGAATCTGGGAGCACTGGCAGGACGCCGACGGCAACGAACTCGATTCCTGCGCGATCATCACCACCGACGCCCAGGGCAAGATGCGCGAGCTGCACGACCGGATGCCGGTTTACATCCCGCCCGAGGGTTACGCCGACTGGCTCGACTGCAAGGACGAAAACACCGAGCGCGCCGACGCGTTGCTGCGCAGCACGAATCCGGAATACGGTTTTTACCCGGTCAGTACCGCGGTCAGCAATTCGCGCAACGAAGGCCCCGACCTGATCAAGCCGCTGGAAGCGTGATCCGCTGCCGGCACGTAGCCGGTTTGCGGGTCCGCAACTAGTCCTCGATTCCGCCGGCTCTGATGAGCTGTTCGAGGCGGGCGTCGTCATACTCGGCCTCGAGGCGGGCGGCGGCTTCGTCGACGACCGCCTGAAGATTCTTGCCGCAGTTGACTTCCTCGCGCCGCCACTGCTCGAGGTAGGCGTCGGTACCGGCCATTTTCGCGCGCATCGCGGCCTTGTCGATTGCCTCGGCGAAGCGTTCGCTCAGGACCGCCTTGGCGGTTTCGCGGCGTTCCCTGGCGATGACCTGGGCGGGAATGTCGCGCCAGTAAACGGTGGTGAGCTTGGCCATGAGCGGTACTCCCGGGTCGGTTGGAAACGGTCGGTGCTGCGCGAGTATAGAATCGCGCCGGAGCCAAATCCAGCGCCAAATAGGCTTTTCCCGCGGCCTGCCGCCGGCGTAGAATGCGGCGCAGATTGATTATCCGAAACCGGGGATTGGCAGACATGAATGTGGGTTTCATCGGACTCGGCAACGTCGGCGGCAAACTCGCCGGCAGCCTGTTGCGCAATGGTATCGACCTGACCGTTCGCGATCTCGATCGCGCGGTTGCCGAACCCTTTCTCGAGCGCGGCGCGCGCTGGGCCGACAGCCCGCGCGCCATGGCGG
>JBPEYE010000246.1:0-4546 GCA_052030825.1 Gammaproteobacteria bacterium
TCGGCGATGCTCGACGGCACCCGGCAATCGCCAATGCGGGTGGCGTTGCCGTCGAGTTCGCGGTAAAGCGTATCGTCGGGCTCGCGACCGGTGACGAGCAGCAGCGATGAGTAATCGTCGCGGCGCTGCTGCCCGGTGTAAATGCATTCGCTGACGAGGCTGCCGCGCTCGATTCGCTGCAGTTGCCGGCCGAAGCAGACCTCGACACCGAGTTCGAGCAAGCGCCGCTGGATGAAGGCCTGTTCGTCGGTCATTTCGGTCCACGCCGAAATTTTCGTCGCCGGCGTGACGTAGCGCACCCGGCGGCCGTCGGTGAGCAGGCGTTCGGCAAGCGCGCCGGCCATGAAGTAGTGCTCGTCATCGTAAATCAGGACGTCGGCGCCGGGATCGCGGCCGCCAAACAGATCGTCGGGGGTCAGGCAATCGGCATCGGAATCGATCGCCACTGACCAGCGGACGGTCGCGCCCTGGCCGTCGCGTCGCCAGCGGCTACCGGTCGCGAGCACGACCGCGTCGGCGCCGAACTCGCGGACATCGGCGACGCCGAGTTTGCTGTCGAGGTAGATGTCGACATTATCCATTTGCGCGAGACGCTGCGCCCGATAGTCGCGCACGCGGATCCACTGCGCGAGGCCCGGCAGGCGCGCCTCGACAAGCAGGCGGCCGCCGAGTTCGGCGCCGGCTTCGGCCATCGTGACGCGGTGGCCGCGGCGGCCGAGCGCAAGCGCCGCCTCGAGCCCGGCGGGACCGCCACCGACGACGAGCACCGATTGCGGATCGACCGCTGCCGGAATTTTTTCCGGGTGCCAGCCACGCCGCCATTCCTCGCCGATCGTCGGATTCTGGGTGCAGCGCAGCGGTGACGCCTCGTTGTTGGCCGCCCGGCAGATATTGCAGCCGATGCATTCGCGAATGTCGTCCGTAGCGCCCGTGTCGATTTTGCGCGGCAGAAACGGGTCGGCGATCGACGGGCGCGCCGCGCCGATGAAATCCTGCACGCCGCGGCGGACCTGCGATGCCATCGTGTCGGGCGACGTGAAACGGCCGACGCTGACGACCGGCTTCGAAGTCAGATCCTTGATGCCGATCGCGAAGGGTTCCTGGAAACCCTCGGTGGAAAAGCGTGAACTGCAGGAATCGTTGCCGAGAAAACCGCCCAGCGCGATGTCCCACAGGTCCGGCAGTTCGCCGAGGTACTCGAGTACGCGGCGACCGTCGTTTTCGCGCGTGAATCCGTCCGCGCCGTGCAGTTCGTCGATCGCGAGCCGCACCGCGACCGCGCAGCGATCGCCGACCGCTTCGCGCGTATCCTCGATCAGCTCACGCAACAGGCGCGCGCGATTTTCCAGCGAACCGCCGTAGGCATCGCGTCGCTGGTTGACGCGCGGCGACAAAAACTGAAACGGCAGGTAATCGTGGCCGGCGTAGACATAGACGATGTCGAAACCTGCCTCGCGCGCGCGCACGGCCGCCGCGCGCTGCCATTGGCGCAACGCGACGATATCGCCGGACTCCATTTCGCGCACCTGCGCCGGGCCGAAATACTTGGCCGATCCGCCGCTCGGCGCGAGTGCGTCCTCGCGCGTGCCGCGGTTGTTGGAATGATAACCGCCGTGCCACAACTCGATCCCGGCAAGCGCGCCATGAACATGAATCGCGGCGGCCGTCTGCGCGAGCAGTTCGGCATCGTCGTCGTCCCAGAGACTGAGATAGGCGTACGGGGTTTCGTCCGAGGTCGGGTGGATCGAGCAATACTCGGTACAGACCACCCCCCAGCCGCCTTCGGCCTTGATCGCGCGCAGCGCGCGACCGGCGTTGGGTCGCAGACTGCCCATGCCGGTTGCGTGCGGAGTCTGGTAAAAGCGATTGGGCGCGACCACCGGTCCGATCGGCACCGGTTCGAACAGGATGTCATGGCGCGGGTCACGGGGCATGGGGTCGGGTTCGGTTCGATATCCTTGTTGAACGATCGTACAACAAGAGGTATGCTGGCGCAATTGAAATCTGTTCGGGTGACACGAACATGAGCACGGCGGCAAAATCGGTCAGGTACCGGCGTAAAAGCGCCGCGGCGCGGCGCCGCGAGCTGATCGACGCCGGCATCGCCTGCCTCGGTCGTGGCGGCATGGCGGGTTTTACGATCGACGAAATCTGTCGCGAAGCCGGCGTCTCGCGCGGCCTGATCAACCATCATTTTGCCGGCAAGGAGGAATTGCTGCTCGAGATTTACGCGGCGATGACGCAGCACCTCGTCGATGAAACCGAAGCCGCCGATCCGCTGGCGCGCCTGGCGACGATCGTCACCACGAGCTTCGACGAGCGTACCTTCGATCGCGACAACCTGCGCGCGTGGCTGTCTGTCTGGGGGCAGGTGCCGAACCAGCCGGCGCTCGCCGCGCTACATCGTGAACGCTACCGGTACTACCTGGAGCGGATCGAGCAGGCACTGCATGACATCGCGACGCAAACCGGGCTCGATCTCGACGCCACCGGCGTCGCGCGCCGGCTGGTTGCGCTGATCGACGGTCTCTGGCTCGAGTACTGTCTGCACGGTGACGGTTATTCGCTTGCCGATGCGCGCGCCGATTGCGTTGCCTTTCTGCGAGGCAACGGTATCGACCTTGACACCGAGGGGCGCCGTTCGTGCGGCGGACGACGACCATGAGTGCGCCTCGCGGCAGCCTCGGATCCGCACTTGCATCGTCGTGGGCTTTGCTGCTCGGGTTCGGCATTCTGATGCTCGGCGACGGTCTGCAGGGCACGCTGCTGCCGCTGCGCGCCGACCTCGAAGGGTTTCCGGCGACCCTGACCGGCCTCATCATGTCGACCTTCTACGTCGGATTCCTGCTCGGGTCGGTGCTGACGCCGCGGATTACCACGCGTGTCGGGCACATTCGCGTGTTCGCCGCCTACGCGGCGCTCGCATCGGCGGCAATTCTCATCCATGCGGTCTTCGTCACCGCAGCGGCGTGGATCGCGATGCGGCTGGTCAGCGGATTTTGTTTTGCCGGTCTCTATATTGTCGCCGAGAGCTGGCTCAACGAAAGCGCCAGTAACGAGACCCGCGGGCAGGTGTTGTCGCTGTACATGATCGTGACCTATGTCGGCGTCGGCGTCGGCCAGCTGCTGCTGAATCTCGGCGCGCCGGGCGATTTTCAGCTGTTCGTCCTGGTGTCGGTGCTGATCTCGATCGCGGTCGTGCCGCTGCTGCTCGGCGCCGGCTCGCCGCCGACCTTCGACGATGCCGAGAGCATCGGCCTCGGCGAATTGTTCCGCCTGACGCCGCTCGGCCTCATCAGCATGTTCGTCGTCGGGCTCGTGACCGCGACCTTCTTCGCGCTGGCACCGATCTTCGCCCAGCGGATCGGCCTCAGCATTCGCGACATCTCTTACTTCATGACCGCCGCGGTGGTCGGCACGATCGTGTTACAGGGCCCGATCGGGTATTTATCGGACAAGCTCGACCGACGTCTCGTGCTGACCGCCGTCACGCTGTTGACCGCGGTCGCGGCGGCGCTGTGCCTGCCGGCGGCGGAATGGTCGCGGCCCTGGCTGTTCGCCTCGATCGCGCTGTTCGGCGGGCTCGCGTTCCCGCTGTACTCGGTCTGTATCGCCTATACCAACGATCATCTCGAGCCGAGCCAGATGATCGCCGCGAGCGGCGCGCTGGTGCTGATCGGCGGTCTCGGCGCGGTCAGCGGACCGGTTGCGGTCGCCGCGCTGATGGACCGTTTCGGCGACGCCGCGCTATTCTGGTCGATCGCCGTATTGCACGGGCTGACCGGACTGTTCGCGATATACCGCATGCTGACGACCGCGCCGGTTCCGCTCGAACGCCAGGGGCACGGCACCGCGACCGCGGTACACCCGTCGGGCTCGGCGATCGATTCGGTACAGTATTACGCGCTGCAGGAATACCTCGCCGCGCATGGCGCGGCACAGGCATCGACGGGTCCGGAGCCTCGCGAGAAATGATTCTCGGCCGGCGCGCGGGTTCGTCGTCAACGGTCCAGCGGGACGATGTGCTGCTCTTCCTCGCCGACCTGTTCGTAACCCATCAAGATCTTCTGGGCTTCGCGCTCGGCCTCCTCGAGCTGTTCGAGCGTCAGGTGGCAGGCGATTTCGTGGCCGTCCTTGAGCTCGATGATCGGCGGCGATTTCAGTTCGCAGGTGCCCTCGATCGCCATCGGGCAGCGGTTGAAGAACGGGCAGCCGCGCGGCGTGATCTCGACGCCGCGGGCGATGCCGACCGCCATCTCGCGCTTCTTCATCGTGTCTTCCAGCCAGCCGATGCGCATTTCCGGTACCGAGCTGATCAGCAATCGCGTGTACGGGTGGAACGGCGGTTCGAGCACCTCGTCGGTCGGACCCTGTTCGACCACGCGGCCAGCGTAGAGCACGACGATCTCGTCGGCGAAGGACGCGACCGTCGACAGGTCGTGGCTGATGAAGACGAAGGACACGCCGGTCTCGTCGCGCAGCTTGGTCAGCAGCCTGATGACGTTGGCGCCGACGATGCTGTCGAGCGCGGAGGTCACCTCGTCGC
>JBPEYE010000247.1:0-4571 GCA_052030825.1 Gammaproteobacteria bacterium
CGGCGCCAGGTAGGTCACCTGGAGTTTTTCTCCGCTGGTGGCGAAATACTGCTTGCCGTCCGGCGACGTAATCCGCACGCGGACGTCGTTGCCGACGATGATCTTGACCCGGCTGCGGTCCTCGAGCTCGGCGCCATCCTCGTAGAGCGTCGAATTGATCCATACCGAGTGCGCGCCGTCGGGCGACACGGTGATTCCCGAGATGGTGTATTCGCGGGTGACCTCCTCGCGCACGAGTTGCTGCACCGGCCGTTCGGTTTCCGCCTGTACCGGGGCGACCGGCCGCTCGGCATCGTCGCGCTTGTAGCGATTGCTGTCGATGATCTGGCGCTCCGCGGGCGTGGTAAACAGCGTCGAAAGCTCGTTGGCCGTCGCGCCGCAGGCGACGGCGGCCAGCAGCGGCGCCAGCAGTAATCCGAGAATTCGACTAACTGGCATTGATCGTCACCCAGCGAATCGTGCAGTCCGAGACCAGGTTGGGGCGCTTGGTTTCCAGCGAGCGGTCGACCGGCGAGGTGCGCGTGATCGTGCACGCGTCGACCGTATGCAGGTTCTTGATCGACAGGCGCAGCCCCTCGAGCAACGCAAACAGGTCTTCTTCGTGCAGCAGGCCCATGCTCAGCTGCATCGGCGAGCTGCGAACCTCGACGCCGCGCTGGGGCCGGAAATTCGGGCGCTTGAAATCCTCCTGCGGATTCAGCGCGTAGCTCAGGGTCGGCAGTCGCAACACCTCGTTGGTCGCCTCGAGACTCTCGATCCACGACAGGCGCCGCTCGTCGCCGACCAGTCCCGACGACTTGTATTCGTTGTAGAGGTTGCGGTACTGCTCGATCAGGTCGATATCGTTGACGATATTGCGATAGACCCGGTGGGTCGACTGCAGGGTCGTCAGCGCTTGCTGGTAGGATTCGTGCTGCGCCGCCTCGAACCGCCAGCCGACGAATCCCAGCGCGGCCGCGACGACCATCGCGACCAGCAACAGGATGATCGGCCGCCGCAGGTAAAACCAGTCGATGTTACCCATTACAGCGTCACCTCGCGGACGACCCGAAAGGCCACTTCGGCGCGCAGCTTCTTGCCGTCGTTCGCGGCGCCCACGTTGCCGCTCAGACTGTTGTCGGATTCGATGTCCAGCGGCCGCTTGGTGATCTCCACCGAGTAGTATTTTCCGGACTCGATCATCGTTTTCTCGAGATCGTCGACCGCCGACAGGGCATAGCGATAGTTGCCGTCGAAGTTGAGGAATTCACCCTCGACCTCGGCAATTTCGAAGTAACCTTTCTTCGGTTTCGGCGCGTTCGGATCGGGTCGCGTATTGCCGCGCTTGCGCCGCAGGTTGGGCTTGCCCCAGTTCACATCTTCCGCTTTCTTGGCGTCGGAAACATTGGCAACGAACCAGTTGAGGCGCTTGACCCGGATCTCGGGGAATATGCTGACATCCTGGCTGATCAGCGCGAGCATCTCTTCGGGATCGCGCAGGTATTTCGTCTGGATCGTGTCGACGGTTTCGACGATGTGCTGCATCGCCGCGGTCGACGTCGTCGAGTCGATGCGATTTTCGCTGAGCTGGTTGTACTTGGCCTTGTACTTCTGCTCGATCAGTTCCGTTTCCGCGATCGTATGGCGGTAGAGCACGCCCTTGACGCCGCTCGTCACCGCCATGCCGAGGCCGATCGCCACCAGCGCGATTGCGGCCGCGCGCAGACCGAGGCCAGCGCGATGATGCTGGTAGTAGCGGCGCTCTTTCGGCTGCGCGTAATGGTTCGTGGCGATACCCTTGGTCGCGAGGTAACAGTAGAGCACCGAGCTGAAATCCTGTTCGTCGGGCACCTCGATCTTGTGTTGCTCGAGTAACTCGTTGACCTCGAGTAACTGAAAATCGAAGTAACTCTCGCTTTCGCAGCGCGCCTGCAACTTCTCGAAATGACGCTTGTTGGTAATGATGTGAACGCCGACGGTTTCGGAGCGCTCGACGATGCGCTGGCTGATCAGGTAGCGCTGGGTCGAATCGATATCCCGCAGTACGTCGGAGGCGTAGTCGCCCTGGTAAAAACTCGCTATCGGCACCAGCCGGCTCAGGATCAGCCGGCCGTCGATGAAAACCGACTGGCGCAGGTTGCTCGGCACCTGCTGGCTGACGAGAATCACGGCGCGATGCTCCGACTTCAGTTCCTTGACGAAACTTTCCGAGATCAACGGCAAACTCAGTATTCCGGAAAGCGGCGTGCGCGTCTCCTCGACGACCTTGAGCCAGGGTTCGAGCAGGTACTGGTTGGTCAGGCCCATGATCAGTACCTTTTCTTCCTTGCGCGTTTTTTTCTCGATCGTCTGCGAAACCGAGTGCTTGTACTCGGAGGTCCGGAAATACTTGGCGAAATTACGATTCAGGATTGCCTGTCGATCCGAGCCGCGTAACAGCGGAATCCGGATCTGGCGGAACTCTTCCTCGATCAGGTCGACCAGCAGGCGCACCGGTTCGTTCTTGAACGAGCGGAGGTAGGCGCTGAACAGGTCCAGGCCCTGGTCGTCCGGTTCGAAGTAGACGCTGCTGATGAGCTTGTGGCCCGACCATTCCTGCGCCACCATTCGATATCCGGTAAAGTAGAGTATTCGCTTCATGTCCGCGCCACTAGAATTGGATCGTGCTAATGGTGTCGTAAATCGGTCCGAGCACCGAAAGCGCCAGCCATAAAACGATGATGCCGATCGTCGCCATCAATGCGGTTTGCAGTACCGGCTCGAGCTTTTCGATCGCATCGTTGATATCGCGATCGAAGAAATAGCTGACGTTGTCCAGCGACTTGTCCATTTGACCACTGGATTCACCGACCCGCAGCATGCGCACGACGAGCGGCGGGAAAATTCCGATATTCTTGAACGCCTCGCTGATGCTCGAACCTTCGGAGATTTGCTGCCAGGCGCGATCAATACCGTCCTCGAGCACCGTATTCGAAACCACCGCCTTGCTCAGGCCGATCGCATCGAGCACGGTAATGCCGGACGCGAACATCAGCGAAAAGTAGCGCGTGAATCTCGAAATCTTGATCTTCTCGTTGACCGGTCCGATCACCGGAATCTTCAGCAACATGCCGTCGATCTTGAAGCGCGCCTTGCTGCTGGTCTTGTAGGCGTACTGCAGGGAGAAAAACACCACGAACGGCGCGGCGAGGACCACGTACCAATAGCTGGCAAGAAACTTGGACGTCGCCATCAGGACCCGCGTCTCGATCGGAATTTCGCCGCCGAGCGCGACGATCGCATCCATGATGTCGGGCACGACGAAGATCATCATGAACATGATTACCGAAAACACCAGCGTGCCGATGACCGCGGGATAAATCATGATCTTGCGCGCCTTGCCGAGCAGTTCGTCCTGCCATTTCAGCGTTTCGACGATATCGACCAGCACCAGGTTCATGCGGCCGCTGCGCTCGCCGACCTTGACCAGACTGATGAAGACGTTGTCGAAAATTTTCGGGTACAGCGCGAGCGCCTGCGAGAACGAGTTGCCGCCCTCGATCGCCTCGATCAGGCCGGTGATGACGTCGCGGAAGGTCGGGTTTTCCTCGCCGTCGCGCAGGTCGGCGAGACCTTCGAGGATCGGCACCCCGGCGCGCGTCAGCTGTTCGAGATAAAAGGCGAAGTTGATCAGATCGCGGCGGCCGATCTTGTTGCGTCCGAACAGGTCCGCGCCGTGTTCCTTCTGCTTGAAGGTGACGAGATCCATGTCCATTTTCTCGAGGCGCAGCTCGAGATCGTTGACGTTGCCGGCATCGAGGCTGCCGGATATGAACTTGCCGCTGGCGTCGATCGCCTTGTACTGGTAAAGCGGCATGTCAGTCCATCCGTTCGGTCAGGTCGGCGACGCGCGCGACCTCCTTGATCGAGGTCACGCCGTCGATGATGTGGCGCACGCCGTCGTCGGCCAGGGTAAAGAAGCCCTGCTTGTTGGCCGCGTCCTTGATTTCCTTGGTGGTCGCGCCGTGCGCGAGCAGGTCATCGAGGTCGGAGTTCATTTTCAGGATTTCGATCAGCGCCATGCGGCCCTTGTAGCCGGTATTGTCGCAGGAGGTGCAGCCCTTGGCGCGATAGATCTTTTCCGGCACCACGCCCTTGCCATTGGTCAGCAGCCGCAGCTCTTCCTTGCTCGGTTCGTAGGCGGCCTTGCAGTACTTGCACAGCTTGCGGATCAGCCGCTGCGCGATCACGCCGATGATGTTGCCGGCCATGATCTCGGGAATGATTCCGATATCGCGCAGCCGCGGCAGCGCGCCGATCGCCGAATTGGTGTGCAGCGTCGAGTAGACCTGGTGACCGGTCATCGCCGCGCGGAACGCCATTTCGGCGGTTTCGTGGTCGCGAATTTCGCCGACCAGGATCACGTCCGGATCCTGGCGCATCAGCGAGCGAATACCACCGGCGAAATCGACGCCGGCGGCCTCGTTGATCGAGGTCTGCCGGATCAGCGGAAACGGATACTCGACCGGGTCCTCGAGGGTCATGATGTTGATTTGCTCGCTGGACAGGTAATTGAGCAGCGAGTACAGCGTCGTCGTCTTACCGCTGCCGGT
>JBPEYE010000248.1:0-16629 GCA_052030825.1 Gammaproteobacteria bacterium
CGCCGAAACAAATCCAGGAAATCCTGTTCGACAAGCTGGCCCTGCCGGTACTGCGCAAGACACCGGGCGGGCAACCGTCGACCGCCGAAGACGTGCTCGAGGAACTTGCCGCCGAATACGATATCCCGCGGCTGATCCTCGAGTACCGCAGCCTGACCAAGCTGTTGTCGACCTACATCGACAAGCTGCCGCAGGAAATCAACCCCGCAACCGGCCGCGTGCACACCAACTACCAACAGGCGGTTGCCTCGACCGGGCGGTTATCATCGACCTCGCCGAACCTGCAGAACATACCGGTGCGCACCGCCGAGGGCCGGCGCATCCGCGAAGCTTTCGTTGCGCCCGAAGGACACAAGATTCTCGCCCTCGACTACTCGCAGATCGAACTGCGCATCATGGCGCACCTGTCCGGCGACGACAGTCTGCGCGATGCCTTCACCCGCGGTCTCGACGTGCACCGCGCGACCGCCGCCGAGGTATTCGGTGCGGATCTCGAAGCGGTTACCCCGGAGCAGCGCCGCGCCGCCAAGGCGATCAACTTCGGCCTGATCTACGGCATGTCGGCATTCGGCCTCGGCCGCCAGCTCGGTATCCCGCGCGGCGAGGCGCAGCAGTACGTCGACACCTATTTCGATCGCTATCCGGGGGTCAAGCGTTACATGGAGGAAACCAAGGAGCGCGCGCGCGAGCAGGGCTATGTCGAGACCGTCTTCGGCCGGCGCCTGCATTTGCCCGACATCAAGCACTCGAACGTCAACGTGCGACAGTATGCCGAGCGCACCGCGATCAACGCGCCGATGCAGGGCACCGCCGCCGATATCATCAAGCGCGCGATGATTCGGGTGCAGCGCTGGATCGACGACGAAACGCCCGATTGCCGAATGATCATGCAGGTTCACGACGAGCTCGTATTCGAGGTTGCCGACGACGAGGTCGATACCTGCCACGATGCGATCGCGGCGCACATGACCGGTGCCGCCGACCTGACGGTCAGCCTCGTCGTCGATGCCGGCGTCGGCACCAACTGGAACGAGGCGCACTAATCGCTGCTTTCGCGCCGGGACGGGTTTCCGGTTCGCGGTTCAGGTATTGTCGCGGGTGGCCGATAACCGGCAGGCCTGGGCCTGGCGCGGGTATGCGGCCCCGGGTCGACTCCGCGACCCCGGGAAAACCGCAAGGCGATTGGGGTTGAATCGGGTTGAATCGGCCCCATTTTACCGCCCATGCGGCGCATCGCGAAGGGAACTATCGGATGCGTCGCGTGTCCTAAATTCAGCGCTATAGCCCAGCGCTACTGTCCGTTCTCCCTCCTATGAGCGGACAACGGTCCGGAAACCCCATCCGGATCACACGTTCTCCCTGGCAGTGCACACTGCCAGGGCTTTTTTTTGCCCGCAGGCCTGCTGCGCACCTCGATCGCGGCGTTGGAATTTTGCGCAAGACGCTCGCGTACGGCCCTGTACTGCTCGCGCCATTGCCTGCGCGGCCCGGCGCAAAGTTCCGCCTTGCGCTCGAGGCGCTCGCGACGGCCTGCGGGCAAAAAAATCCGCGGTCACCGAGCGGGTTGGCTGTGGCGGGCGCCGAGGGGCTTGCTGCGCGATGCGCGCGCGGGGTTGCGGTCTTGGCGGGTCATTGCGAGGAGGCGTAGCCGACGAAGCAATCTTCCGGGACTTGCCCGATGCCGGGAGACTGCTTCGCTGCGCTCGCAATGACGCAGCCTCGCGGGAGATGGCCTGGCCGGATCAGGAAGGCGAATTCGGTTCGAGCCAGGCACGGCAGCGCTGCTCGAGTTGCTCGAGACCCTGGCGGGTCACGGTCGACAATGCCGAGACGCCGTGTCTCGGGTCGGCGAGGCCGGCCTCGGCCGCGGCGATCGCGCGCGCCACCTGTGCACGGGAGAGCTTGTCGGCTTTGGTCAACAGCAGATGCAGCGGCAGCCGGTCGCGGGTCATGTCGATCAGCGCCTGGTCGAGCTCGCCGATGCCGCGACGAATGTCGACGACGATGACGAGCCCGCGCAGCGATAGCCGTTCGAGCAGAAAACCCGAGAGCACGTGATCCCAGTGTTGGCGCAGGCGTTGCGGCACCCTGGCGTAACCGTACCCGGGCAGATCGACGAGACGGCGGGTTTCGTCGAGCGCGAAGAAATTGATCAGCTGGGTTCGGCCCGGCGTTTTGCTCGTCTTGCACAGGCCTTTCTGGCGCACGAGACAATTGATCGCGCTCGATTTGCCGGCATTCGAGCGGCCGGCGAAGGCCACTTCGGCGCCGCTATCGGGCGGCAACTGCGACAGGCGGTAGGCGCTGGTCAGGAAGCGGGCCGTGGAAAATGTCAGGTTCATGCAATCGCAGCTTTACTCGGGCCGATCCGGGGGCTTATTGTTGAACGCGCGGCCGGGGTATGATATACATTTGCGCCCGAATTTTCCGTACCCTTTTCCCCGGGAGAAGCAATGAAAGCGAGCCATTTTGGAGCCCTGGCGCTGGCCTTTTTCGGCCTGGCGACGTTCGCCGCGAACGCCGCGGATATCGAAGCGGGCAAGGCCAAGAGCGCAGTCTGCGCCGCTTGTCACGGGGTCGATGGAAACAGCTCCAACCCGATCTGGCCGTCACTCGCCGGGCAGCACGCGAGCTATACCTACAAGCAGCTGATGGACTTCAAGGAAGGCCGCCGGGTCAACGCGTCGATGACCGGCATGGTCGCGTTGCTGACCGAGGAAGACATGAAGAACCTTGCCGCCTTCTACGAGAGCCAGACGCCGAAAGGCGCCGCCTTCGATCCCGAGGTGATCGCCGACGGCGAAAGCATTTACCGCGGCGGGATTACCGAAACCCACGTCGCCGCCTGCATGGGCTGCCACTCGCCGAGCGGCA
Source organism: Gammaproteobacteria bacterium (assembly GCA_052030825.1). Lineage (GTDB taxonomy): Bacteria > Pseudomonadota > Gammaproteobacteria. The sequence goes on from JBPEYE010000248.1 coordinate 2,875, forward strand.
AGGGTAACGGCCCGGCCGCCTGGCCGTCGCTCGCCGGGCAGCATCCGCAATACGTCGTCACCCAGTTGCAACATTTCAAGGAGGGATTGCGCGACAACGATCCCGGCAAGATGATGCGCAATGTTGTCGTGCGGATGTCCGACGCCGAAATGGAAGCCGTCGCGAACTACGTCGCCGGCATTCGCTAGGCGTCGCGCAGGCGTTCAGCCCGGATTCATCGGTCGCGACCTAAGCTCGCGCCAAACCATTTGCAGCGGCGTTGGTCAAACCACAATCAATTTGCAGGAGCAGGGCGATGAAATTTAGCTGGCTGACGGGAATCTTTCTGGTCGTGATGTTCACCGGCGCCGCGCAGGCGCAGATGGCCTTCGTCGAGGGCACCGACTACCAGGTGATTTCGCCGCCGGTCAAAACCTCGGACCCGGACAAGGTCGTCGTCACCGAAATTTTCTGGTACGGCTGTCCGCACTGCTTTCGCTTCGAACCCTATGCCGAGCGCCTCGCCGCGAGCCTGCCCGACGGGGCGGTATTCGAGCAGGTGCCGTCGGTGCTCAACACGCGCTGGACCGAGCATGCCCGCGCCTACTACGCATTCCGCATGATGGGCGTGCTCGATCAGGTCCACAAGGCGTTTTTCGATGCGATTCACGTCAAGCGCCAACGCCTGACCAGCCTCGATACGATCGCCGAGTTTGTCGCCGCGCAGGGGCTCGACGCGGCGGCATTTCGCGAGCATTATTTTTCCTTCCCGGTCGACACCCAGATTCGCCGCAACACGAAAACCGAAAGACGCTACGGACACCGCGGCGTGCCCGCGGTCGTCGTCAACGGCAAGTATCTCGTGTCGGCGTCGATGGCCGGCAGCAACGAGCGCATGGTCGAAATCATTCGCTTCCTGGTTGCGCGGGAGCTCGCCGGCTGAGCGATTAACGGCTCACTCGGTGTTCCAACTAAAGCGCGCCACGGCGATGTTGCCCTTGCCGTGATACTCGAGCGAATCGCATAAATCCCGAATCAGCATAATGCCGCGCCCACTGAACGCCTGCGCCGTCGTCGCCGGCGGCAGCTGCCGTTCGTGGTCGAATCCCTGGCCGCTATCCTCGATGCGCAACAGGATGCTGCGCTGCTCGTCCTGCTGCTCGACCGACAGATTGAAAATGACGTAACCGCTGTCGAGGCCGGCGAGGCGCTGCTCGCGCGCCTGGTAGTAGGCGCCGAATCCGTCGGGGTCGGCCTTCAGTTTCGAATCGAGGCCGAGAACGCCGTGATCGAGGGCATTGACGTAGAGCTCGGTCATGACCGTGAACAGCGATTGCCGCTGCGCCTCGAGCGACTCCATTTCGAGCAGGTAAGTCACGAGGATCGGCACCGGGTTGGTCTCGCGCAAGCGCGCGCCGTTGAAGCGCAGCGACAGTTTCCACTCGCCGCGGTCACCGGTGAGCGCCGTCGGCAGGCGAAAATATTCCCGCGTATCGACGGCCGGCAGAACGTCGTGCACGCAGCCGATCTCGACCAGCGTCACGTCGTCGGCCTGGGTCACCTGGTCTCCGCAAAACCGATCGAGATCCGAGATCACGCGGTCGAAAATATGACCCGGCGGTGCCGCGGCGATGGATTCGCACAGCCGTTGGTAACCGAATTCCTCGTCTTCGGAATTTCGTGCCTCGATCAGGCCGTCGCTGTGCAGCAAGATGCGATCGTTGTAGCTGATCGGCGCGTATTGCAGCATCTCGCGCGGGTCGATCGATTCGTCGACGCCGAGTGGCAGCCCGTTCGAGGCCAGACGATGCTTGATCCGGTTATCGGCGCCGTCGACGACCAGCACGTCGGGCATCCCCGCGTTGAATACGCGCGCGTGCTCGAGGTCGTGGTTGAGTACCACCATCTGGGCGCCGAAAAACATCCCCACCGGCAACATCGCCTTGAGTTTCTTGTTGATTCCGATCAGGATTTCTTCCGGGCTGAAGCCCTTCGCGGTCATCGCGCGAAAGACCTCGGAAACCGGCATCGCGCCGAGCGCCGCGAGCAGGCCGTGGCCGGTAAAGTCGCCGCACAGGAAAAACAGGTCGCGCGACGGCGAATAGGCCGACAACACCATGTCCCCGCTGAAAATGCCGGCCGGTCGAACGGTCTGCCGCAGGTGCGGATTGTCGATGTTCGAACTCTGGATCGCGTTGACGAAGACCGATTCGGCGATTTCCTGCTCGCGGTGAATCATGCTGTACATGCCCTGGACTTCGTGGTTGAGCGCGGCGATACGCTGCATCGAGCGAATCTTGCTCTGCAGGATCAGCTTGTCGTAAGGCTTGACCAGAAAGTCGTCGCCGCCGGCATCGATGCACTGCGCCAGCGCCTCCTCGTCGGTCATCGCGGTCAGGAAAATGACCGGCACGAAGCGACTGCCGGCGATCTGCTTGATCTGACGGGTCGCCTCGTAACCGTCGAGCACCGGCATCATGACGTCCATGAAGATGATGTCGGGCGCTTCGTGGCGGAACAGGTCGACCGCTTCCTGGCCGTTGGCGGCCTCGATGGTGGTAAAGCCCTGCTTGCCCAGAAGCGACTTCAAAACCAGCCGGTTGGTCTTTTCGTCGTCGACGATCAGGGCTTTGCCGGGAGCGGAAAGATTCATCGCGATGCGCCTCGGCAATGCATCGGTCTTGCCAGTCGGCGGGGGAAGTCCTCGGGGGTGAGATCGATCCTTGTGTAGTTCAAAACGTGAACGAATTCAAGCATTCGCGCTGCCCCTGCGCGCCGGCCAGCCGAGGCGCTCGGCGAGACCCGAGGTTCGTCGGGTCAGGCGCTCGACCGCCGCCGCGACGACCGCCGGGGGCGCCTGCAGCGCAAATGCGTGACGCGTGCGGGTCACCGCGGTATAGAACAATTCGCGCGACAGGACTTCGGCGGCCGGGTCGGTCGGCAACACCAGCAGTACCGAGTCGAATTCCGAACCCTGCGCCTTGTGCACCGTCGTCGCCCAGGCCGGCGTGAATTCGGGTAGCCGGTTGAGCGAAAACTCGCGCACGCCATCGTCACCGGGAAAGCAGGCACGCAAACCCGCGCGCCGCGGCCACAGGATTCCGGTATCGCCGTTATAGAGCTCGAGCTCGTGACGGTTGCGCGTCAGCATGATCGGCAGGCCGCGAAAATACGCGTCGGTGCCGATTCGGTTGCGCTGCCGCAGCGCCGACGAAAACTGATGGTTGATGCGATCGACCCCGAGCGGGCCGTGATTGATCGCGCACAGCACGCGCGAGCAGGCAAACGCGTCAAGCGCCGACTCCGGGTCGCCGGCATCGAAAATTGCCTGGTAGCGATCGCACTGCGTGGCGAAAGCGTCCGGAGCGATTGCGTCGCCGGCGTCCGGGTACCAGACAATTTCCGCTGCGCCGGTCTCGAGTCGTTGGCGCAACCCGTCGGCGTCGCCGCGATTGATCGCGCGCGCGAGAGCGCCGACCCCACTGTCGGCGTCGAAACGAAAGCTGTGGCGCAACAGCGCGATGGCGGTTGCAATCGGCGCGGACGCGTGCGCTGGATCGAGTCCGTGACCGGTGATATCGCCGAGCACGTTACCGGCCGCGACGGCCGCCAGCTGATCGCGATCGCCGAGCAGGATCAGGCGGGTGTCGGCGGACAGGGCCTCGAGCAGGCGGTACATCAGTTCGAGATCGATCATCGAAGCCTCGTCGACGATGACGCAATCGAACGGCAGCGGACGGTTCGCATCGTAGCGAAACGCGCGATGGCGATAGCCGAGCAGGCGATGCAAGGTACCGGCCTGCTGCGGCAACGCCGCGTCGAGCTGCAGTTGGCCGCTGCGCTGGCGGATCGAATCGAGCATGCGCTTGGCGGCCTTGCCGGTCGGCGCGGCCAGCGCGACCCGTAGCCCCGGTTCGGTGTCGAGCAGGGTCGCGAGCAGCCGTAACACCGTCGTCGTCTTGCCGGTTCCCGGCCCGCCGGAAATGATCGCCAGTCGCCGGCTGGCCGCGAGCAGCACGGCGTGGCGCTGATCGGTTTCTGCGGGACCGGCATCGGCGAACAGCGCGTCGACGCGATTGCGCAGCGCGGCGGAGGTCGCGGCAGCTGCGTCGAGCAGCTCGCCGAGACGCCGGGCGACCCGCGATTCGTAATGCCAGTATCGCTGCAGGTAAAGGCGGCTGCCGTCGAGCACCAGCGGCGCGACGGCGCCGGGTTCACCGACCGCCGGGTGCGCACGCAGAATCGTCCGCCAGGCGTCCGGGTCGATGCGTTGCGGCAGGTCGCCGGCAAGTTCGTTGGAGCTCGTCGCGAACGGCGGCCGGTCGCGGTAATCCTCGAGGTCGATGCAGACATCGCCGGCGAGATGGGCCTCGCCGACGAGCGCCGCCGCCAGCGCCGCGACGTCGTCGTTCGCATCGCCCCCGTGACTTGCGATGAACTCGCCAAAGCTACAAGCCAACCAGCCGATGTCGCCGGCGCGCGCAAGGCGCTGCAACAGCGCGCTCATGCCGGTTCGCCGGCGCCGGCCGGCGTAAACGCCAGCAACCTGTCGAACGCCTGCATTTCGCGCTCCGACGGGCGCTCGAAATACACGCCGTGGCGATTACCCTGGTCGGGCCGCAAGCCGCGCAGAAACAGGTAATAACAACCACCGAAGTGCTGATCGTAGCGGTAGTCGTCGAGTCGCTGGCCGAGATAGCGGTGCAACGCGAGCGCGTACAGCATCGCTTGCAAATCGTAACGACGCTCGCGCATCGCCGTCGCGAGGCGCTCGGAGGCGTAATCCGCGAGCCGCGGGCCGAGCAGGTTGCTCTTGTAATCGACGACGAAGTAGCGGCCCTGGTACTCGAACACGAGGTCGATCACGCCGGTGACCAGGCCGCCGAAGTCGAGGGTGTCTAGCGCAGGCAAAGGTTCGGGTGACCGCGCCTGTAACCAGGCGTCGATCGTGGCGACATCGAAGCGATCGAGCGCGAAATCGAAGGCGAGTTCGTTGAGACGCCGGGCGTTGGCGAGTTGCTCGAGGCGCAGCGACTGGCCGTCGATCGGCGTTCGCAGGATGTCGCCGAGCCAGCTGCGCAGGACCGCTTCGGCCGCCACGCCGCCGATGCCGGCGCCGGGCAGGAAACGGGGAAACAGCTCGCTGCACTGCGCGCTCAGATCGGCGGTGAAATCGAGATGTTCGAGCAGCGCGTGCAGGGCCACGCCGACCTGGCTGCCGGCGGCGAAGGCGAGGACCGGATCCTCGGCTGGCGCCGCGATCGGCAGGGGCGGCTGATGGACGCTGCGGGTCAATGCGGTGAAGCTGCCGATACGCCAGTAGCCGAGCCGTTCGCGCGTGAGCGTCGCGAGTTCGAGCGCGGACTCGTCTACGCCTTGCCCGTCCGCGACGGTCGGCGGCGGCGTCGCGGTGGGCAGCATGACCCGCTCGATGCTGCCGTCGCTTGCCGCGACCAGCGCTTCGAGATCGGCGACCAGATCGACGTCGTCGGCGAAGCCGTCGGCGAGCTCGCGCTCGAGATCGTCGGCGGTTTGCTTCGAGTGGAGCAGGTAGGCAAGCGCGGTCTGGCGGGCGTGGCCGGCCTGGCCCGGGCTGCCGGCATCGCCCCAGGCGAGATAAACCTTCGCCCGCGCGCGCGTGATCGCGACGTAGAGCAGCCGGACGTCCTCGGCGAGTCGCTCGCGGTCGGCGAGCCGACGGTGATGCTCGAGATCGGCCGATCCGAGGTCGGCGCAGGCCTCGAGATCAGCGTCGTGAAACAAAACCGGCAGCTCGTTGCCGGCCGGCTTGCAGCTCCACAGAAACGGCACGAATACCACCGGGTACTGCAAGCCCTTGGCCTTGTGGATGGTCACGATCTTGACCAGCGCCTCGTCGCTTTCGAGGCGCAACTCGGCTTCTTCGTCGCGGTTGCCTTCGATTTGCTCGCGCAGCCACGCGAGCAACGGCTCGATCCCGGCCGCGCTCCCCGATTGGCGGTGCAGTAACTCGGCGAGATGCAGGAGATTGGTCAGGCGACGTTCGCTGGCGTCGCCCGCGGCGAGGCCGGGCGCCAATTGCAGCCGCTGCAGCAGACGCTGGAACATCGCGATAAAGCCGCGCTGTTCCCAGGTCTCGCGGAGGGCCGCGAGATCCTCGAGCCAGGCTTGCCAAACGTCGTCGGCGTCGACGATCGCGGCGATGCGTCGATAGTCAAATCCAAGCAGCGAAGCAGCCAGCGAACGCCGCGCGAGGTCCGGGTCCTGATAGTTCGCGACCGCGAGCAGCAAATCGTAAAGCCCTTCGGCCTCGGCGCTCTCGAATACCGAGTCGCGGCCGATCGTCACCGCGCGGATGCCGTGGGTGCGCAGCTCGCGGGCCAGCACCTGGCCCTCGAAAGCCCGCCGCACGAGAATCGCGATGTCGCCGCTCTTAAGCGGCCGCTCACCGAAACGCACCGCGCCGCGGGCGCCGCCGTCGAGCAGCGCCGCAATCTCGCCGACCAGCGCACGGTTGATCCGCTCGCGCGATTGCTGACGGCTCAGGGGCTTGTCCTGTTCGTCGCGCGGCAGTTGCCACAGGGTCAACGCCGGTTGCGATCGCTCGTCGCGGTAGAGGCGGAAGCGATCGTTGCCGGGCGCCGCCTCGATCTCGGCGTACTCGATCGCGTCGCCGAAAATGAACGGATCCGGGCGGCGCGTGAACAAGGTGTTGACCGCGCGCACCAGGTCCGGTTGCGCGCGCCAGTTGGTCCTGAGGTCGCAATGACGCACCGCCGACAGGCGGCGCGCCCGCATGTAGGTGAAGATGTCGCCGCCGCGAAAACTGTAGATCGCCTGTTTCGGATCGCCGATCAGCGACAGGCTTTTACCACCCTCCGGTAAATAGATGCGCTCGAATATCCGGTACTGTACCGGGTCGGTATCCTGAAACTCGTCGATCATCGCCACCGGGTACTGGCGACCCAGCGCCGCGGCGAGTTGGGCGCCGTGTTCGGCATCGAGCGCGTCGCGCAACAACGTCAGTTGATCCTGGAAACTGAAGGTTGCGCTTGCCTGCTTGGCTGCGGTCACACGCCGCTGCGCGTCTCGCCACGCATCGGCGATCAGCCACGGCCCGATTTGCGCGTCGAGCGCGTCCCAGGCGGCGGCAAGCGGGTCGAGCCTGACGAAGAATTCGTGCTCGAGCCGGGAATCGGTGCCGGCTTTCTTCGGCGTCGAACCGGCGCGCAGCGCGCCGGCGGCGAGCCGTTCGAAGCCGACGAAAGGCAAGGCTGCGGGGTCCGCGAAAAAATCCGCCGCGGCGGCGAGCAGCCGCTCGATGGCGGCAGGGTGATAAGCCGAGTTTTTGGCCCGGCTCAAGGCCTTCGATTGGCGCAAGATTTCGCTGATTTCGGCCGCCGCGATTTGCCAGTCGGGCGCGAGCGCGGCGAGTTCGTGGCCGATGCGGCGCGCGGCGGCAACGAAGTCGGCGAGCTCGCCGTTGACCGGCGGCAGCAGGCGCAGCATCGGTTTGCGCCGCAGCTCGAGCAGGGTTCCGAGAAGGGCGTCGGGTGTCGCGAGATGCGGTTCGACGAGGCGCCAGCCATCGGCATCGAGCGGGTAAATTCGCGCCCGCCACCAGTCCTTGAGCGCGGCTTCCCAGTCGTCATCGTCGTCGGCAACCAGCTCGCTGTCGAAAAACTGCCCACTGGCGACGGCATGGTCTTGCAGGCAGCGCTGGCAAAAGGCGTGAATTGTCGAGATTGCCGCCTCGTCCATCGTGCGCAGCGCCAGGCGCAGCCGGTCGAGCCACAGGGCCGCGTCAGATTCGTCGTCGGCGTCGAAGCGCGCGCGCAGGCGCTGTTCGAAGTCGGTTTCGGCGGCGCGGCGGTCCTCGAACAGGTCGAGAACCCCGGAGAGACGGGCGCGCACGCGGCCGCGCAATTCCTCGGTCGCCGCATTGGTGTAAGTCACGACGAGAATCTGATCGGGGCGGTAACCGGCCAGCACCTGGCGCAGGTAGAGGTCGGCCAGCGTATGGGTCTTGCCGGTGCCGGCGCTGGCCTCGATCAGGAGGACGCCGTCGAGCTCGAGATCGAGCAGCGTCGCGGCATCGAGCACGACGGGACGGCGACTATCCACGGGCGCGGTCGAAGTCGATTGCGGCGCCGTAAATCTGCGCTGCGAGATCTCGAAAACGAGGCTCGGCCAGCGGGTCGGCGAGTCCTGGCGGCGCCGCGAGGCGGATGTAACGGTCCTCGCACTCGCCCGGGCGCGCGCCCGGAAAGTCGGCCGTGTACCAGGCAGCGCACGCGCGTTTATGCGCATCGGACGGGTTCTTGCCCTGCGCCCACGCGAAGCTGGTTTCGGCAAACAACGGCAGCGGGCGGGTCAGTCCCTCGCGCATCAGCGCCGCGTAGGCCTGCAAGTGGCGGCGCGCCTCGCCGGCGTCGAGCGGCGCGAAACACGGACTGTGACCCTGCGCGAGCAGCAACTGGCTGACTTCGTCCGCCGCGAGCCGCCCGCCGGCGCACAGCGCCAGATGCTCGAGCCACAGCGTCGCCAGCGCGCGGCCGCGCAGTTGCTTGCTCGGGCTGTAGCGCAGTAATCCATGGCCGTCGACGCATCCGGCAATTTCGCCGCGCAGGCGGCAATCGTCACCGAGCTCTAGATCGACTGCGCGGACATCGACGGCGCGACCGCGGTAAGGCGCGAGGCGGTCGAGCAGCTCGTCGAGGTCGTCCTGCAACGCGTCGAAGACCCGCTCCGCGACGCGACCGTGCGGCAGCAATCCCTCGGCGCGCAGGGCGTCGGCCTCGAGCCTGCTGCCGGCGACCCACTCGTGGCTCATGCGCGCGGCGAGATTCCACTGCTGCAGCGCCGTCAGGGTAAAGCATTCCTCGTCCTCGACAATCGGCTCTTCGGGCAGGCGGATGCCGAGACGCTGCTGAAAGAAGCCGCGCACCGGGTGAGCGAAAAAGCGGCACATCGCCTCGACATCGATCTCGGGCGGCGTCGCGGCCGGATCGAGGACTTGCGCGGGCCAGCCGGTCGGCGGTGGCGACGCCGCGATGGTGGATCTGGCGAGGCGCTTAGCGGTCTCGTGCCAGTAACCATCGTAGCCCGGCGCCGGCGGCGTGAAGTTGCGCGCCGCGAACGGCTGCAACGAATGACCGCGACTGATCGACTGGCTCGCGCGATCGTCGTCGCTAGCGGGATCGAAATGGCGGTCAACGTAGTCGAGCAACTCGCGTAACAGCACCGATGGCTGGCGCTCGCTGTCGTCCTTGAGGCTGCGCCCGCAGTAGCTGAAGTAGAGATGGCGGCGCGCGCACAGCAGGGTTTCGAGCATCAGGTAGCGGTCCTCGTCGCCGCGGCGCGGATCGCCGGGGCGCCAATCGTGCTGCATCAGGTCGAATTCGAGCCGGCGCTCGGCGCGCGGGAAGGCGTCGTCGTCGAGACCGAGCACGCAGATGACCGGGAACGGGATATTGCGCAACGGCTGCAGTCCGCAAAAGGTAATGCCGCCCGAATAGAGCCGTCCGGGCCGCGGCGTGTTCGCGAGTTGTTGCGCCATCCAGTAGCGCACGAGCGCCGGCGACAGTTCGCCGTCGCCGGCCGCCGCGAGCGCGTCGATCGCATCGTGCAGCGGGTTGCGGGCCTCGTCGAGCGCGGGTGGCGGCACGAAAAAATCGTCCAGCAGCCGGTGCAGCCGCGGTTGCCATTCCGCCGCCGCGGCGCCGCGGCCGAGCTCGTTGCGCCAGGCGAGCAGGCGATCAAACAAACGCCGCAGTCGCGCCAGTACGATCGCGTCATCGGCGCCGAGCGCGGTGAGCGGGGCAATGCCGTGCCAGTGCGTGTCGCCGCTCATCGCGAACCCGGCGAGCATGCGATCCCATCCCTGTTGCCAGGTATTTTGTGCGATGGCCGGCAGGCCGAGATCCTTGCGCTGGGCCGCGTCGATGCCCCAGTAGACCCGCGCCTGTTCGAGCAACGCGCGCACCGTGTCGAGCATCGTTGCGCCGATTTCGAAGCGTTCGCGCAGGGCGTCGCAGTCGAGCAGCGCGAGTATTTCCGAGCGGGTGAAACGGCTGCGCGGCAGGTCGAGCAATTGCAGCAACGCGGCAACCTGCGGATGGCCGCTGGCGATGCTGACATCGGACAGATTCCACGGCAGGTACGGACGCTGGTTGTCGCCATCGGCCTGAAAGACCGCCTCGATGTAGGGCGCGTAGCGGCTGATTTCCGGAACCATCACGAGAATATCCTCGCAGCCGAGATCCGGGTGTCGATCGAGCAACGCGGCCAGCTCGTCGTGGAGCACCTGGCATTCGCGCAGTGGACTGTGGCAGACGTGTACGGCGAGCGAATCGTCGACCCGGCGCACGGGCACTGCTTCGTCGAGCCGAAACAGGCTCGCCTGCAGCGCCGCCAGCATCGTTTCGCTCGCCGGTGGCAGGCTCGCATCGATCTCGCTGGCGGTCACCGGGCCGAGATCGAGCAGCAGGTCCTGCATCGCCTGGCCTTGCCGTCCCCACGACGTCAACAGGCTGTTGCGGGTCTCGAGGTAAACGGATTGCGACGGGTTTTCGAGGCGCTGTCGGGCGTTCCGCTTCTCGCTGACGAGATCGGCCCAGTACTGGTCGGTGGGGCTGTGGAGGTAGAGGCGCACGTCGATCGCGCGCGCCAGCGCGTGAATGAACTCGATCACCAGCGGCGCCAGGCTCGATGGCGCGAACAGCGAGATTCGCGATGGCAAGCGGTGGGCGGCGTCGTCGGCGTCGAGTGCGACGATCGCGCCGCGGATCAGCGCGACGCGATGGCGCGAGTCGCCGTCGGCGAGCAGCGCACGCCACAGTTGCGCCTGCCAGTGATCGTCGACGCCACGGGACCAGTTCTCGATCCAGTGCGGACGATAGAGCTGGTAGCGATCGAACAGTGCCGCGATCCGTTGCGCCAGCTGCCAGCGCTTGATGCCGTCACCATCGTCGGCGAGATAAGTCGCCAGCGGTGCGAACGCACGCCGCCGCCGCTGGCGATGCAGCTGATCGAAGATGCGCCAGGCAAGCGTATCGATTGCAAAGGGGTCGGTTCGATCGGGATTGTCGCCGAGCCTCGCCGCCATTCCCCAGAGCCACTCGGCCGGCTGCAGATAGTCGATATTGGCGGCGATGCCCTGCCGTTGCGCGATCCGTAAATTGAGCCAGCGTCCCATCGCGTAGGTCGGCACGACGATCACCTCGCGCGCGAAGGGGTCGGCGAGCGGCGTTGCGGCGAGATGCCCGGCGAGGCGAGCCTGCAGGATCTCGACGCGATTGGAGGTCAGAACGGTTAACGCCATTGTGCGCCGCAAGGCGGTCATCGATGGCGTCGCATTATACGCAGAAGCCGGCTCACCGTATGAGCCCATGCGCGCCGGGGCGTTGAATATTTATGCGAAATACCCGACAGTTTACATGGCATTGTCGCCGGATTTGATTATCATTGGCAGGATTCAGAGTCTTCATCCGCGGACCCGATGGAAACCGCAACCGACAGCAACTCGCAGCAAACGCCGGACAACGGCGATCGCCGCATCATCGATTCGATCGAATACGTCTATTACGACGGTTACTGGATACGCTATTACGCGCCGCTGGAAGATTCGCTTGCCAATCGCAAGCGACTGATCGACAGCCTGACGCGGCGCGCTTTTCACCATACCGAAGCCGGTATCAACACGCCGGGCAAAAGCCTCGAGCTCGCGCGCGAAGCCTACGAGACCGAGACCGATCCACGGCGCAAGCGCGTCAACGCGGCAATGCTCGCCGGCGCGCTGTTCAACCGCGCGACCGACCTGTTCACGTCGATCGTCGATCTCGGCGAACTCGGGGTGCAGGTCAGTCACAACAACGAGCTGATGCGCGAATGTTCGGATTGTTTTCAGGAAGCCCTGAAGCTCGGCCAGCAGGTAAAGCACTCGAGCGGTTGCGAAGGAATCGACGAGGTCTGGGGCGAGCCTTTCAAGGCATTCACGATGCCAATCGCGGACTTTTACGAGTCGCGCTTCATCAAGATCGCGCAAAGCATGCGCGATATCGACCGGGTTGCCGAGTGCATGATCGATGTCTTCTGCCGGCACGAATTTTTTACCGATCTGAAGACGCTGATCGTCGACTACGCCGCGGCCGCGCGCCACACCGCGGAAACGATGAAGCGGGACCCGATCATCTTCCGCATCTGGCCCAACTTCGTCGCGCTCGGCGAGCAGATCGACGGGTTCAGGCCGCAGGTGCCGGCGGATGCCGACGAGATCACGCGGATGCGACTCGAACAGGGTTGCGATCTGATCCAGGAAGGACGCCTGCTGTTGAGCTATATCGCCGGCGCGCGCGTGCCGATGCCGAAGAGCACCGGCAGTTACATCGAAAAATGCCAGGCCTTCAACGACCAGCCGCTGGCATAAAGGCGAGCCCGGTCGAGTCCTGAAACCGACGACGAGTCATGGCAAAAAAACCCAAGTCGGGAGATAACCCGAATATCGTCCGCCTGTGGCCGACGACGATTCTGGTCAAGCGCTTTGCGCATTACCAGAAAGTCAACCCGGCATTGCTGGAACTGTTTTACGCGCACCGCGAGCGCGCTGCGGGCGGGCCGGCCCACGCCTATGCGAGCAAGGACGATCTGCTCGAGCAATACCCGATGCACACCGAGCTCAACGAGCTCGCCGAATTCATCAGCCAGGGGGTCGTCGAGGTCGCGCGCGACGCCAACCGCGAGCAGTGGCGCGACGGCGAACGGGTGCGGGTCACGCTGACCGGCCTCTGGTTCCAGATTTCGAACCAGCACGCGTTTCACGAGGTTCACGTGCACGGCAACGCGTCCTGGTCAGGCGTTTACTACGTGCAGTCGGGCGACAGCGGCGCAACCGCGCAGCCGGGCGGCAGCGGCCAGCCCAACGGCGTCACCCGTTTCTACGGTCCGCATCTCGAGCACATGGCCGGCGGTTTCGGCGATTACGGCAATCTGTACCTGCACGACAATGTCTGGGATTCGTGCCCGGAAGACGGCAAGCTGTGCATCTTCCCGGCGCATCTCAAGCACATGCCCTTTCCCTACGTGGGAGCGCGCGATCGCGTCATCGTGTCGTTCCACGCCCAGGTCTTCAATGCGAGCGGCAACATGAGCTACAACTACGGCTTCCAGAATTAACCGGGGGACAGTATACCTATTTCGACTCGTTGGTCCGGGCGGTCGAGCCAGTCGCGGATTCGAAATAGGTATACTGTCCCCCTAATTGCCGATGAACAGGACGAGGCCCGCGCTGGCCAGTACGACGCCGGCAAATACCAGGTAATGGCGCAACCCGACCCGCAGCATGCGCGCGCGGGTCGGCTCGGTACAGTAGGCGAAGAAAAAACTCAGCGGCAACGCAAACAGCAGTAAGGCCGCAAGATCGGGCAACGCCAGCCACAGGCTGATCCAGTGTATCAGCGTCAGCGCGACGCCCAGCAGCGCGACGGTCGCGATGAATGACAGCGCCGGGGGCAAGGCGCTCGCGTCGGGCCTACTTCAGCACCGGCATCGTGAACTCGGCTTCGAGCTCGCTGTCGAGCCAGCGCGACGTCACCGTCTTGACCTTGGTATAAAAGCGCAGCGCTTCCATGCCGTACTGGTTGTGGTCGCCGAAAGCCGACGATTTCCAGCCGCCGAAACTGTGGAACGCGAGCGGCACCGGGATCGGCACGTTGATGCCGACCATGCCGACCTCGACCTTGTCGGCGAAGGTGCGCGCGGCGGCGCCGTTCTTGGTGAAGATCGACGTGCCGTTGCCGT
>JBPEYE010000249.1:0-4276 GCA_052030825.1 Gammaproteobacteria bacterium
TGTTGAACGAGCGCAGCAGGAATCCGAGCTCGTCGTTGCCCGACAGGGCGAGCTGCTTTTCGTAGTCGCCGGCCGCCACCGCCTTGGTGCCCTCGACCAGGTCGTTGATCGGCGCCACCAGCCGGCGCGCGGCGACGAATGCCAGCCAGATCGCCGACAGCACGCTGAGCAGCCAGATGATCGACAGCGCCAGCGTGAAGCTGGTCTTCAGCGGACCGCGCAATTGCGCCAGCTGTTCGTAGCGATCGAATGCGTCCTGCACGCCGACGGTCAGCTCGTGCAGCCGGTCGGTGAACGGAAACAGTGCCTGCAGCGTGCGCCGCGGCTCGGTCACGTCGAGGCTCGGCACCTGCGCGAGGACCCGGATCACGAGGCCGTAGTCCGGGTCTTCGACCAGCTTGACGTTGACGTTTTCGGCATCGAGACCGCCGACGTCGGCGAGCGACAGCGCTTCCGGCAGCTTGGTCGTGTCGATACCGCTCGAGGCAACGATCGCCTGGGTGTGATCGTACAGCGTGATTTCGTTGGCGCCGAGCCGCGTTCGCGCTTCGTCGAGCGACACCACCAGCACCTCGCTGTCGAGTTCGCTGATTTCGAGCGCCAGGTCGCGGGATTTTTTCGACGCGTCGCGCTTGCGCAGGTCGAGCGCGCCGCGACCGAGCTGCAGCGAATCCTCGAGCGCGGTCTCGATACCGACGTCGAACCAGCTATCGATGCCGCGATGCAGAAAGCTCAGCGAGAAATAGTAGACCACGCTGACCGGGATGATGGTCAACAGCACGAACACGCCGATCATGCGCGCGGTCAGGCGCGAGCCGATCGTGCGGATGCGGTACTGCACGACCAGCTTGTAGCCATTGTACGCGATCAGGCCGAGCAGGCCGACGAGTCCGACCGCGTTGAAAAAAATCAACCAGTTGTAATACTTGCCGAAGGTCGCCGAATTCGAGGTCGCGTCGCTGATCGCGTAAAGCGAGAACATCAGCAACAGCACCAGGGCGACGATCGATGCGGTATTGCGAAACGTACTGTTCATGACTCGGGGCCGGTTACCTGGCCATCGCCGATCCGGGCGTCATCATCGCCGCCCGGCACCCGGTTGTAAATATGCAACATGGCATCATTGTAAACCACTTCCGCGCATTGCACCGCAGTTTGCGCCGATCGTTTGCGCGCCCGCGCGACACGCGATCCGCTCAGCGCGGCGCCTTTTCGAGCAGGGCATAATAGAAACCGTCCATCGCGTCGCTGCCGGGCAGAATCTGGCGGCCGTGCGTGCAGCGCTCGCCCCAGTCCGCGGCAATCTCGATTTCGACCGCGTCCGGCAGGGTCCCGAGCAAGGCCGCGACCCGGCGTTCGTTCTCGTCGCGAAAGATCGAGCAGGTGGCGTACAGCAGCCGGCCGCCGGGCGCCAGTAAGGGCCACAACGCGGCGACGATTCGAGCCTGCAGATCGCCGAGCGGCGCGAGATCGCTTTCGCGCCGCAGCAGCTTGATGTCCGGATGGCGGCGAATCACGCCGCTCGCCGAGCACGGCAAATCGGCGAGAATCGCCGCGTAGGGACGGCCGCCGTACCAGCGATCCGGCAGCGCCGCGTCGCCCTCGAGGAGGCGCGCATGCGCACCGGCGCGGGCGAGATTCTGCGCTACCCGCTCGAGCCGTGATGCGCTGACGTCGAGCGCATCGAGCTCGATGCCCGGATGCCGGGCAAGCAGGTGCAGCGTCTTGCCGCCCGGCGCCGCGCAGGCGTCGAGCACGCGATCGCCGGCGGCGCAATCGAGCAGCCCGGCGGCCAGTTGCGCCGCGGCGTCCTGCACGCTGAGACGGCCGTCGACGAAACCCGGCAAGTCCGTGGGGTCACGCGATTCGGCGAGCTCGATCGCGCTGTCGACGCGCGGATGCGGCCGCGCCCCGATGCCGTCGGCGGCGAGCGCGGCGAGCGCCTCGGTGCGCTCCCAGCGCGAACCATCGACGCGCAGCGTCATCGGTGCGCGCGCGTTGCCCGCGGCGAGAATCGCCGCGGCTGCCGCCGGCCAGTCGGCGCGAATGCGCGCCAGCATCCACGACGGATAACTGGCCGCATCGTCGAGCGGACCCTCGCGGTCATTCTCGCGCGCGACCGCGCGCAGGACCGCGTTGACCAGGCCGCGCGCCCAGCCCGCCTTGCGTGCCGGCACCAGCGCGACGCTTTCGTTGACCGCCGCGTGCGCATCGGTGTCGAGCACGGCGAGTTGATAGAGACCGAGCAGGAGAATGATTTCGACGTCGCGATCGCGGTCGCGCAGCGGCTTTTTGAGCCGCACCGCGAGTCGCTCGCGCAATGCGAAGTACCAGCGACAGACGCCGTAGGCGAGTTCGCGCGCAAACGCGAGGTCGCGCGCGCCAAGCGCCGCCACCGGCGCGGCGGCAAAGGCTTCGTCGAGGGTGCGCCCGCGCCCGAGTACGCGTTCGAGCACGCGCAGCGCCACCGCGCGCGCGCTCACCGCCGGTGCCCGAGGCGACAACCGGCAAGATTGCGAGTGTCGAGCGCCTGCGCCGCGCTAACCCGATTGCGCCCCGCGAATTGCAGCTCGGTAACGCGCAGCGCGCCCTCGCCGCAGCCGATCTCGATCGCGTTTCGATCGTGCGCGACGACCTCGCCCGGCGCGCCGGTCGCGGCGGTTTCGACCGCCGTGGCGCGCCACAGCCGCAGGTTAGAGCCGTCGATCGACGTGAAACTGACCGGCCACGGATTGTAGGCGCGCACTTCGCGCTCGAGCTGCGCCGCGGGCTTGCGCCAGTCGATCTCGGCCTGCGCTTTGGTCAGGCGCGGCGCGTAGGTCGCCAGCGTATCGTCCTGCGGCGTCGCGGCGGCCAGCAGGGGTTCGATATCGCCGAGCGCGTCGACCAGCAGCGCCGCGCCCAGCGGCGCCAGCGCGTCGTGCAGTTCGGCCGCGCTCCAGCCATCGGCAATAGCGATTCGCCGCTGCGCGACGACCGGGCCGCAATCGAGCCCCGCCGCCATCTGCATCAACGTGACGCCGCTTTCGCCGTCGCCGGCGAGCAGCGCGTGCTGGATCGGCGACGCGCCGCGCCAGCGCGGCAGCAGCGACGCATGGATGTTGAGACAGCCGAGGCGCGGCGCGGCAAGCACCGCCGGCGGCAAAATCAGCCCGTAGGCGGCGACGATCATCAGGTCGGCGCCGTGACCGCGCAGCGTATCGACGGTCTCGTCGGCGCGGAAATCCGGCGGCTGGCAGACCGCGAGGTCGTGCGCCAGCGCGAGTTGTTTGACCGGGCTCGGCGCGAGCTTGCGGCCGCGGCCGGCCGGGCGGTCGGGCTGGGTATAGACCGCGGCCACGCGGTGCGGTCCGGCGACTAACGCGGACAGCGCCGGTAGCGCGAAATCCGGGGTACCGGCGTAGATCAGCTTCAGCATTGCCGGCGGGTCAGGAAGCCTTTTGCCGTTGCATCTTTTCCAGTTTATTGCGGATGCGGTTGCGCTTGAGGTTCGACAGGTAATCGACGAACAGCTTGCCCTCGAGGTGATCCATTTCGTGCTGGATGCAGACCGCCTCGAGCCCGCTGGCTTCGAACTCGCTGATCTCGCCGTGCGGATCCTGGGCGCGCACGCGGATATGCTCGGCGCGACGCACCTTTTCGTAGAACCCGGGCACCGACAGACAGCCCTCATCCGTTTCTTCGTCGCCGTCGGCCTCGAGAATTTGCGGATTGATCAGGCAGCGCGGCTGGTTGCGCGCCTCGGAAACGTCCATGACCAGCAGCCGGATATGGCGGTCGACCTGGGTCGCGGCAAGGCCGATTCCGGGCGCTTCGTACATGGTTTCGAACATGTCGCTGACCAGTTGCCGCAGCTCGTCGTCGAACTCGGTAACCGGCTTCGCGACCTTGCGCAGACGCGGATCCGGGAAATGTAAAATATTTAATAACGCCATCGTGAACAAGTTCTAGAAAGAAATATAACTAGTCGTTTTAAGTCAATGATTATACGAGGTTCTTTCAGTTTAAAAAGCTTGTAGTCGGTCTTTTTTGAGCTACAATCCAGCCATAATTACCGCGTTTTCAGGGGTTTCCATGCCGATTTCCACCTCTCGTCAGTGCCTGCACGGATTGATTTTGCTCTCGAGCCTCGCGCTGTTGACCTCCTGTGCCGAGCCCCCGCCGCCCTACGCGGTCGTCTACGAGCCCGAAAAGGCGCCGGAGGAAATCACGGTTCAGGCGCAGATCCCGGAACCCGAACCGATGCAAACCATCGTCTACGAGCCGGAGCATCCGC
>JBPEYE010000025.1:0-1810 GCA_052030825.1 Gammaproteobacteria bacterium
GCCTTTCCAGACGGGATCGCGCTTTTCGGCGAAGGCGCGCGGACCCTCGAGGAAATCCTCGGATTCAAGCATCCGCTGGTAGATCGGCAGCGCATCGTTGCCGGGCTTGGTCGCGGCAAACGCGTCGGGCAGCGGCAGATTGTGGATGGCCGGCACGACCTCTTTGAGTGCCTGCAGGGCGAGGGGCGCACCACGCGCGATTTCGGCGGCGAGGGCGCGCGCGCCTGCGAGCAGGTCGCTGGCCGGCCAGACGCTGTGTGCCAGGCCGAAGCGGTGCGCCTCGTCGGCGCCCATTCGGCGGCCGGTGTAGAGCAGGTCCATGGCAACGTTGTACGGCAGCTTGCGCGGCAGGATCTGCACCGCGCCGACGTCGGGTAAAAAGCCGCGCTGCACGTCGGGCAGCAGGAACTCGGCATGCTCGGCAGCGACGATGAAGTCGGCTGCCAGCGCGATCTCGAATCCGCCACCGGCGGCGATACCGTTGACCGCGGCAATGACCGGTTTTTTCAGACCCCAGTATTCGGTGATGCCGGCGAAGCCGCCAGGGCTCGCGAAGGCGCTGTCGACGGCGGCCGCGGTATCGTCGAAGGCGGCTATTTCCTTGAGATCCCAGCCGGCGCTGAAGAAACGCTCGCCGCCGCCGGTCAGGATACCGACCTGTAACTCGGCATCGGTCTGCAGCGTCTCCAGCGCCGCGTAAATGGCGTTCGATACGCCCGGATTGATCGCATTGGCTGGCGGCCGGTCGATGGTGATCTCGATGACCGCTCCGGCGCGGGCGATGCGGATGTCTGCGCTCATATCGACTCCTACGATTCGCTGGCTTTGGCCGCAATATATGTCAAAATCGCGCCGCAATCACCGAATCCCGATGCGCCATGGCTCACTGGTTGACTCCGCTGCTGTCACCCCGCTCGATCGCGATCGTCGGCGCGTCGGAACGCGCTGGCAGCCTTGCCGCGACGACTCACCGGCTGCTGCGCGAATTCGGTTTCGACGGTCCGATCTACTCGGTCAACCCGAAATACGAGCGGCTCCACGGAGAACCCTGTTTCGCCGCCCTGCGGGAGTTGCCGGCGGCGCCGGATCTGGTCGTCTACGCAATCAGCGGCCTGGCGCTCGAGCGTAGCTTCGACGAGGCGATGGCGCTCGGCGTCGGCGGCGTCGTAATCTATGCCGCCAATCGTCTCGTCGACGATACCGACCCGCCGCTCGCCGAGCGTTTGCGCCTGAAGGCGCGCGCGGCCAACGTCCCGGTTTGCGGCGGTAACTCGATGGGTTTCTACAATTATGACGACGGCGTATTCGTCAGCTTCGACGCGCCGCCACGCGCGCGGCCGGCGGGTCATATCGGCCTGATCGCGCACTCCGGTTCCGGCATGACTTATCTTGCCAACAACGACGCCCGCTTCCGATTCAATTTCGTCATCGCGAGCGCCCAGGAGACCCACGCGACGGTCGCCGATTACGTCGATTTCCTGCTCGAACAGCCGTCGACTCGAGTCATTGCATTGATGCTCGAAAGCGTGCGTGATCCCGCGGCTTTTGTTGCCGCCCTCGACGCGGCCGACCGTCGCGACATCCCGGTCGTTATCACGCGTCTAGGCCGCAGCGAGCGGGGCGCCAGGATGGCGCTCAGCCACTCGGGCGCGATCGTCGGCGACACCGCGGCGTTCGCCGCGCTGTGCCGCCGGCACCGGGCGATTCTGTGTCGCGATGCCGACGAGATGATCGTGACCGCGATGCTGTTCGGCGCCGGCCTGCGCGCGCGCAGCGGCGCCCTCGCGAGCATGCTGGACTCCGGCGGCAT
>JBPEYE010000250.1:0-3763 GCA_052030825.1 Gammaproteobacteria bacterium
TCCAAAGCCGCCGCGCGGCGGCTAATCGTGGGTTTTTCCTTTCGTCCACGTCTCGCCATGCCGGTGAAATCCAAAATCCATTCAAAGGAATCTGTTCAATAAGGCCGGGCGCAGCCCGTAGCAGGTCTGCTCAACCTGCATCATGGATTGCGGATTCAGGCCGCGATGACGGAGCTGGATCGTCTTCTGCCGCTTGAGGTATTTTCTTCGGCGGCTGTGGCCGGGACCCGAAGCTTTGTAATCGACAACAGACATCGGGCACAAGCCTGGACGAGGTATTTGTCGCGGGACGACCCGGACGGCGGCAGTCGATTTAGATGGATTGTCCCTGAAGTTGGCGGCGCGCAAAGCGGCGGCAGTGTCACATTCACCTGGCCGCTCGCGGTTACTCGCGTTGCCGGCTGGCTGCGGCATTGGACTTGCCGCATAAACAGGAGTAGAACTACGGCCTGAGGAAAGCTTCGCGGACGCCCACCGGTCGCGGGCGAATCGAGCGAAGACTATCGACAACAACCAACCCGAGGACATCCCGATGAAGAAATTCGACGATCTCAAACGCGAGCTCTCGGAAGGCCGTATCAGTCGCCGCGAATTTATCCGGCGCGCGACGGCCATGGGCTTGCTCGCCGCGGTGCCGGCGGTCATCCTGAGCGAAGAGGCGCGGGCCGCGGCGCCGAAGTCCGGCGGTCACTACAAGCAGGCGCTGACCGGCGGTGCGACCACCGACGTGCTCGATCCGGCGCAGACGCTCGATTCCTACATGATCAACGTGAGTTTCGGCCAGCTGCGCAATAATCTCACCGAAATCGCCCCCGACGGCCAGCTCATCGGTGAACTCGCCGAAAGCTGGGAAGCCACCCCCGACGCGGCCACCTGGCGCTTCAAGATCCGCCAGGGCGTCGAGTTCCACAACGGCAAGACGCTCGACGTCAACGACGTGGTCGAGTCGTTCAATCACCATCGCGGCGAAAAGACCAAGTCGGCGGCAAAGGGCATCATCGCACCGGTTACCGACGTCAAGGCCGAGGGCAAGGATACCGTGGTCTTCACGCTGGCGTCCGGCAACGCCGACTTCCCGTTCCTGGTCAGCGATTATCACCTCGTGATCTGCCCGGCGAAATCGGGCGGCGGCATCGACTGGCAGTCCGGCGTCGGCACCGGCGGCTATAGCCTCGAATCCTTCGAGCCGGGCGTCAACACCCGGGTCAAGCGCAATCCGAACTACTGGAAGGCCGGTCGCGCCCACTTCGACTCGATCGAGAACCTGTTCGTTGCCGACGTGGTCGCGCGGACCAACGCGGTGCGTAACGGCGAGCTGCATTCGATGTCGAACCTCGACCTGCAAACGGTGCACCTGTTGAAGCGCGTGCCGAGCGTGCAGGTCTTCTCGACCACCGGCAACAAGCACGTGACCATGCCGATGCACGCCGACGTTGCGCCCTTCGACAACAACAGCGTGCGGCTCGCGCTGAAGTTTGCGATCAATCGCAAGGAATTGCTCGACAAGATCGTCAAGGGCCAGGGCGAGGTCGGCAACGACAGCCCGGTGGGGCCGGCCAACATCTATCGCGCGACGCCGGCGGAACTGCCGCAGCGACCCTACGATCCCGACCAGGCCAAGTTTCACCTGAAGGCGGCCGGCATGGAGGGGCTCAAGATCAAGTACCACATTTCCGATACCGCCTTCGAGGGTGCGGTCGACGCCGCGCAGCTGTTTGCCGAAAGCGCCAAGCGCGCGGGCATCACGGTGCAGGTGTCGCGCGAGCCCAATGACGGCTACTGGTCCGACGTCTGGCTGAAGAAGCCGTTCTCGGGCAGCTACTGGGGTGGCCGCCCGACCGAGGACTGGATCTTTTCGCAGATCTACTCGGCCGGCGCCGACTGGAACGAGTCGCGCTGGAACCACCCGCGCTTCAACGAGCTGCTGGTGCAGGCGCGCAGCGAACTCGACAAGAAGAAGCGCCGCGAGATCTACGTCGAGATGCAGCGCATCGTCCACAGCGAGGGTGCGTCGATTATCCCGGTGTTCATGGCCTACACCCACGCGGCTACCGCCAGTATCGGTATGCCCGACCAGCTCGCCAACAACTGGGAGCTCGACGGTCACAAGAACGGCGAACGCTGGTGGTTCAAGTAAAAGCCGAATGCTGAAGACGCAAACGGGGGCGGGGGAACGTCGCAGTTCCCCCGCCTTTTTTTGGCCAGTGGGGTGACGGTAAATCTAGTTCGGAATTTAGGTAACTGTCACCATAATTCGAAATCTAGTTCGGAATTTAGGTAACTGTCACCATAATTCGTATCAGGGCGGCGGGACGTCGAGACCGGCCTTGCGAAGACCCCCCATCAAGCCCTCGACCAGTTCCGGCGGCATGCCGCGGGCGCGAAACGGTGCGCGCGGATCCTCGCCGTAGTTCGGTCGCAATTCAAGCACCCGCGCGAGGGTTTTTTCGGCTTCGGCCTGTTCGCCGTTCATCGCATAGGCCGCGGTCAGGCTCGCCTGCACCATGTAATTGTTCGGCAGGTTCATCCTGAGCGCGTAGTCGCGCGATTGCTTGTACTCGCCGCGCAGGAAGTGATCGAGGTGCCAGGTTTGCCACAACCAGCTCTGGTGCTTGGGATTCAGCTGCATCGATTTCGCTACCCAATCCTTGGCAATCCCCCACTCGCCGGCATAACCCATCCAGGTGCCAAGGTCGGCCAACAGGAAGGCATCGTTCGGATTCAGGCTGACGGTACGATCGGCGAAATTGCGGAACTCGGTCAGGTCCTGACTCGTCATCTGCGTCAGAATCGCGAGCGCGTAATAGGCGTCCGGGTTGTCGGGGTCGAGCGCGATTGCTCGGTCGGCGGCGGCGCGGGCCTGTTCGGCCCAGTCGGGCGGCGTGTCGATCGCATACTTTTTGCTCTCGATATAACTGAACGCAAGGCGCGACCAGGCCAGCGAGTAGTCGGGGTCGATTTCGACCGCATTCTCGAGGCAGGCGCGCGCCTTGCGATGACGATCGGATGCGAAGGTTTCGTAAAACCAGTAGGACAGCAATACGCACTCGTAAGCCGCGAGACTATCCGGCGCCTTGCCGCGAATCGCTCTTTGCACCTCGGCGTTGAACAATGGCGCGTCGGCCGAACCGATCTCGGCGACCACTTTACTCGCGATTTCGAGCTGGATGTCGAGAATATTGTCAGCGCTCAGGTCGCGATCGAACGGCCCCGGCGCGTCGAGCTGACGGCAGGTTTTCGCATCGGTCACGGTCGTCGTGACGCGCAGGTTGGCCTGCGACCGCTGCACCGTGCCCTCGAGGATATAGTCGGCCCGCAACTCGTCGCGAATTTCTTCGCAGTTGGCATTGTTCGCGAAGTCGCGCACCGAACTCGGCGCAATCACGAACAGGTTGGAAAACTTCGACAGGTGCGCGTTGATGTCTTTGGTCAGGCCGTCGCTGAAAAACGCATCCTCCGGATTACCGGAGAGGTTTTCGAATGGGATAACCGCGATTCGCGGACCGCTCGGTATCCCGCCGGCTTCATCGTTGCGCAGCGCGATCCAGCTCACGGCGAGCACAATCGCAATCAGGACCGTGGCGGCGACGGCAGTCGATTTACGCCGCCCGGCGCTGCGTTTGAGCGGGCGCGCCGCGACCGCGGGCCAGCACCAGACATCGACAGGTTTGGCGATGTTTTTGAGCTGATGCCGGCCAGCGAAAGCGAACTCGGCGTCGAGCTTGCCGCCGATCTGCTCGGCGACCTGGCCGGTCAGACAGAT
>JBPEYE010000251.1:0-7791 GCA_052030825.1 Gammaproteobacteria bacterium
TCGAAATTCGCCGACGAGAAACTGTCGCTGGTGCTGACCGTCTACCGCGCGCGCGACTTCGACCACGCGGTCGAACTGGTGCGCGACGTGCTGAACGTGCAGGGCCGCGGCCATTCCTGCGGCATCCATACGCGCAACTTCGACCACCCGACGCGGCTCGCCGAGGAGCTCGACGTGGTCCGCGTGCTGGTCAACCAGGCGCATACCTTCGGCAACGGCGGCAGCTTCAACAACGCGCTCAACTTCACGCTGAGCATGGGCTGCGGCACCTGGGGCGGCAACAGCATCAGCGAAAACCTGAACTACCGCCACTTCATCAACATCACGCACCTCGTGACCTCGGTCGCGGAAGACAAGCCCTCCGAGGAGGATCTCTTCGGCAAGCATTTCGAGCAGTACGGCAGAGACTGAAGTTGGACACGATCCGCGCCTGTATCGAGCGGCACGCCGGTAAGACGCCCGACCGCGTATTCCTGATCGCGCCGGACAGCGGCCGCGAGCTGACCTTCGGCGGGCTCCTCGACGCGGTCGACGACGTCGGCGCGCGGCTCGACGCGCTCGGCGTCGGCCGCGGCGCACGGGTCGCGTTCCTGCTCAACAACGGTTACTGGACCACACGCCTGTTTCTCGGCGTGATGGCGAGCAACCGCGTCATCGTGCCGCTCAACGCGGTCGCCGGTAACCTACAGCTGACCCACGTGCTCGGGCATTCGGATACCGAAATCGTGTTCGTCGCGCCCGAGTACCGCGACAAGCTCGCCGAAATCATGGCCGGCATCGAGCGCCCGATCCGCGTGATCGAAACCGCCGACGACGGCCCGGCGTGGCCCGGCGAAGATCAAACCGTCGAGAGTCCGCCGCCGCCGGCGCCGGACGACACCGCGCTGCTGCTCTATACCTCGGGTTCGACCGGCCTGCCGAAGGGCGCGATGCTGAGCCACCGCGCGGTCACCAGCGGCGGGCGCAACGTCGTCGAGGGCCATCGCCTGACCGCCGACGACCGCGCGCTGTGCGTGCTGCCGGTCTACCACATCAACGGCGCGATGGTGACGGTGTCGGCGCCGCTTTATAGCGGCGGCAGCGTCGTCATGCCGCGGCGCTTCAGCGCCAAGGAATTCTGGATGCATATCGCCGAATATCATTGCACCTGGACCAGCATCGTGCCGACGATCATCAAGTACCTGCTCGATCGCGCCGCGCAGGAGCCCTACGAGTTCGGCAGCGACGATCGCCTCGCGGCGCTCCGCTTCGCGCGCTCGGCGTCGGCGCCGCTGGCCGCGGCGACGCTGGCCGAGTGGGAAGAGACCTTCAGGATACCGATGATCGAAACCCTCGGGCTCACCGAAACCGCCGGCACCGTCGCGAGCAACCCGCTGCCGCCGGCGCCGCGCAAGCCCGGCTCGGTCGGGTTGCCCTACGGTAACGAAATCCGCATCGTCGACAAGAACGGCAGCGAGTGCGCGCCGGGCGAAGTCGGCGAGCTCGCGATCCGCGGCAGCAACCTGCTCGACGAGTACTACAAGAATCCCGACGCGACCGCGGAGTCGATCCGGGACGGCTGGTTCCATACCGGCGATCTCGGCAAGAAGGACGACGACGGCTACATTTTCCTGACCGGCCGCTCGAAGGAATTGATCATCCGCGGCGGCGAGAACATCGCGCCGCGCGAAATCGACGACGTGCTCTACCAGCACGAGGCGATCCTCGAGGCCGCCGCCTGCGGCGTCGACGACGAAAACTATGGCCAGGAAGTCGTCGCCTGCGTCGTCGTGCGCGACGGCTATCGCGTGAGCGAGGACGAGCTCAAGGCATTCTGCGAGGTCGGCGTCGGCAAGTACAAGGCGCCCAAGATCATCTACTTCTTCGACGATCTGCCGAAAGGCCCGTCGGGCAAGATTCTGCGCCTCAAGCTGCCCGCGTTGATCGCCAGGACGCAGGCACCGGACTAGGTCCGCGCGCGCGAACCGGGAACCGACGCGTGTTTCACATGCTTTCCTGTTTCGACTTGAAGCCCGACGAGACGATCGCCGATTTCGCGTCCGCCTACGCCGTCTTCGTCGCCGAAATGCAGCGAATCGACCTCGTCGTCGCCAGCGGCCCGATCGGTCGGCGCGCGCGCCACACGCCGATGGACACCGATGCCGAACGGGATCACGAATTCTTCGTCGTGCTGTCGTTTCGCGACCGCCGGCAATCGGACGCCGCCTATGCGTACATCAAGCGGCACGTCGAGCCGGGCGACGCGGCGCACGTCTCGGTGTATTCCCGGATCGAAAACCCGGTCTTCATTTGCTGGCAAGACCTGGATTCCGACGCGGCCGCCGCCGACTGAATCGATTTCAATCGATCGCCACTGATCCCTTGGAAATTCAGCCGAGATTCGGCTCGGTCGTGCGGTAACTGTCGCGCTCGCGAATGCGTTCCCACCAGTCGCCGAAGCCCGGCGCATCGAAAACACGGCCGGCATCGTCGACCAGGCTGACGTAAAAACAGACCGGCGGCAGGAACAG
This sequence comes from Gammaproteobacteria bacterium, assembly GCA_052030825.1. Classification (GTDB taxonomy): domain Bacteria; phylum Pseudomonadota; class Gammaproteobacteria. The sequence continues at coordinate 2,511 of JBPEYE010000251.1, forward strand.
GTCGGCGATGCTCAACCGGTCGCCGGCGATCCAGTCCGATTCGCCGCGCAGCTTCATGATCTCGGTCAGCACCTTGCGCGCCAGCGCGACCTTCTCCTCGAGAAAATCCGGCCCGGGATTACCGAGAAAATCGGGGAACAGGTGATAGCCGGCGACGCTGAGCAGCGTGCCGTAGCCGTAGGAATCGTAGAGCCCGATCGCCATGTTCATGCGCGCGCGATCGCGCGGGCTATCCGGCGTCAACGACGGACCGTCGAGCACTTCGTCGAGGTAGCGCGTGATCGCGGAGGTCTCGAGCAGGCGCAGATCGCCGTGGTCGAGCACCGGCACCTTGCCGAACGGGTGCCGCTCCAGGTGCTCGGGTTGCTCGGTTTCGCCGGTCAGCACGTTGACCGGCACGAGCTCGTATTCGGCGCCTTTTTCCGCCAGCAGCATGCGCACGGTGCGCACGTAGGTACTGCCGTCGAAACCGTAAAGGACGATATCGTTAGCCATCGGGAACCTCCGGGTCGAGTCGGGCGCGGGCACTTCGCGAGGGCGAAGCCGGCGCCATTGGGTCGGACGAAAAAGTATCGCACTCGCTCCTGCGCCGCGCAACGCTGCGCGCCACGGTCAGTCGCCGTCGTCTGGCGGCACGCGCACGCACAGCAGCAGCGCGAACCCGGCGGCGAACAGCAGCAGCAGCGACAGGATGCCGTATCGGTGACTGCCGGTCGTGACCGTGATCCAGCCCATCATGACCGGGCCGATGACCGCCGCCGACTTGCCGACCATGTTGTAGAAGCCGAACAGTTCGGCCGCCTGCTGCGGCGGGATCAGGCGCGTATACAGCGAACGGCTCAGCGCCTGCACCCCGCCCTGGACGAGACCAATGACGATGGCGAGGGCATAGAATTCCCACGGTGACTGCATCATCGATCCCCAGATCGTCACCGCGGCGTAGACCGCGATGCCGAACAGGATCCCGTGGCGCACGTCGAAGCGCCGCGACAGGCGGCCGTAGAGCAGCGTCGCCGGGAAGCCGACGAACTGGACGATCAGCAGCGCGACGATCAATTGCCCGGCTTCGAAGCCGAGCGAAATACCGTAGTCGACCGCCATCCGGATGACCGTGTCGACCCCGTCGATGTATAGCCAGTAGGCCAGCAAAAATAATGCCGCCGGGCGCAACACCCGGATTTCGCGCAGCGTGCGCAGCACCCGCCGACCGGCCGCACGCAGCGCACTGAGCGCGGGTTCGGGCGCGTGGTGCGGTTCGCGCACGTAAAGCAGCAGCGGCAGGCTGAAAACCGCCCACCACAGCGCGACCAAACCGAATGACAGCTTGACCGCGATCGCGGCGTCGGCGAGTCCGAACCAGCCGGGTTGTTGCGTCATCAAGACGCACATTGCGAACAGCAGCCCGCCGCCGAGGTAGCCGAGCGCGAAACCGAAAGCCGACAGGCGGTCGGCTTCGCGCCCGCCGCCACCGACGGTCACCAGCAGCGCGTCGTAGAACACGTTGGCGCCCATGAAGCCGGTTACCGCGAACAGGTAGAGCGCCATCGCGAGTTGCCAGGCGCCTTCGCCGGCGAGCGCGAGGCCGCCGGTCATGACGATGCCGAGGAGCGCGAAGATCAGCAGGAAACCCTTGCGCCGGCCGAGATGGTCGGCGAGCGCGCCGAGCAGCGGCGCGAGCACGACGATCAACAGGCTGGCCGCCGAGTTGACGATGCCGAGCCGCCAGGTCGACTCGGTGGCGGCAAGTTCCCGGGCCCAGTATTCCTTGAAGAAAAGCGGGAAAAAACCCGCGATGACGGCGGTGGCGAAGGCCGAGTTGGCCCAGTCGTAGAATGCCCAGGCGAGCTGGCTGCGCTTGCGTACGTCCAAGTCGGGTCCCGGCGCGGGAGAGGGTGCCGTCAATCTTAGCGAAAAACGGACCCGACCGGGAATTATTGCGTCGGGGCTAGAAGTCGAGGCGAATGCCGACGCCGATCATCTCGAAATCGACGTCGGTATCGAACTCGAGGTACTCGGCGTAGAGATCGACCGTGTCGAGGATATCGAGTCCGAAACCGATGCCGGTGAAGGTTTCGTCCTCGTCCTCGCTCGATCCGTCGACGTCGGCGTCGATCGAGGCGATACCGGCCTTGCCGTATAACTCGAAGGTCGGGCCGAGCGGCAGGTAGAGCACCGCGGCGAGCGAGGTCGCGTCGCCGTCGACCTTGCTGCCGCCGGACGAGTAGCTGCCGAGATCGTAGCGGCCGAGTTCGCCCGCGAGCATGAAAATGCTGTCGATAAAGGTGTAGCCGACGAACAACGCCGAGGTCGAATCGTCGTCGTCGAAATCGCCGATCTCGACTTCGGCGCGGTAGGCGCCGGCGCCGATGTAGAATCCGTCGGCGCTCGCCGCCGGCGCGAAGGTCAGGCTCGCGAGTAACGGGATAACGGCCGAAAGCCGGAGCCGAATATTGTTGTGCATGGGGTGATACCTCAGCGTTGACGTTGCGCGCCGAGGTTCTTACCCGCCGCGATCGATCCTGGTTCGAATGCAAGCTTAGCAAAGCGCGGCGCGCGGCGCGTCGGTGGCGACCCGAATGCGAAAAAGTTACGCCTGCGCGGCCAGTGCTAGGGCGCGGGACGCCTGGTACCGCGGCGCGCGCGAAAGGGTTCGATTGCGGTTGGCGTCTCGCTGATCTCGTTGTTGACGCTGACCATCCAGTCGGCATAGTCGGCGTCGAGCGCCTTCAGTGCCTGCACGATCTCGCTTTTGAAAATCCCTTCGATCGGCGGATTGCGGCCGGGCCAGATGCGAAACTTGATGCGCACGAACCGACGACCGGCCGGGGTCGACGCGGGCGGCTCGATTTCGGGTTCGGCGCGCAGGATGCCGCGATATTGCTCGACGAAACCCCGCATGATCTCGTCGATGCGGGCGAGCATTTGCCGCTGCAGTTCGTTATCCGCCGACACGGTAATGTCGGCGAAACAGCGCACGTAGCCGCGCGGGTAGATGATGACGTTGGTCAGCGTCCGGTTCGGGATGTAAACGCTTGCGCCGAGGGGGTTGAGCAAGGTCGTGAAGCGCATGCCGATATTCTGGACAACCCCGGTCTGCCCCGAAATCTCGACCAGGTCGCCGACGCGAAACAGATCGGACAGGATCACGGTCAGACCGGTGACGACGTCCTGCACGACGCCTTGCGAACCGAAACCGATGGCGAGCCCGATGATCGATGCGCTCGCAAAATAGGCGGTCAGCGAAACCCCGAACTCTCCCAGCACCAGTCCGATCGTGCCGAAATAGAGCGCGAAGATCGCGATACTCGTCAGCAATCCGGCGATGGTGCGCAGCTTGGTCGATCGCAGCAGGGCCTCCGTCGACAGCATGCGGTGACCGGCGCGCCTGACGAGGTAGACGATTAAATGGGCGACGACCACGAGCAGCAAGGCCAGCGCGACCCGGGTCGGGACGTCCAGTCCGGCAAACAGCTCGATCCTGGCCAGCATCAGGGCGAGGGTGATCGCGGAACGGGCATCGGGGTCGCTGCGGTCACTCGGGATAGACCCCGTCGTAGCTGCTCGATCCCGCGGCGCGGTGCCACAGTCGGTACAGGTGACGCTTGCGTTCGGGATCGTCGTGGTCCTCGAAAGCGCTGCGGTAGTGGCCGACCTCGTGATTGTTGAGATACTGGACCTGGCCGCGCTCGAGCGGCGCCTCGTACCACAGGTCGGCGTCGGCGCAGACCTCGTCGATCGCGTCGAGCGCGGCGGCTAGCGGTGCGTCGATCGGCTCGCCGGCAACCGCGTAGCCCTTGCGCACCAGCGATGAATTGGCGCGCGCGAACAGGCGGCCGTCGCGCCAGCTGAAATAAGGCGCGAGACAGACCGGCGGCGCGCCGTCGCGGTGTTCTTTCTGCCGGTCGAACAGCATGGGTTGATACAGGCGTTCGAGCTCGGCCGGATAGCGCTCGCGCATGCGCTCGTGCACCGAGTAGAGGCTGCAGAAACGGCTGACGCCGCCGCTTTTCGCCGGCCGGCGGCACAGCAGGCCGACGTAGTCGGGCACCATTCGCGCGAACGCGTTGTCGGTGTGGAACACGAGCTCGACCGCGGTGTGCGAGCCGCGCGTGCCGTAGGCGTAGGCGGCGCCGGTATCGGTGACGTCGTAGATCATCTGGCCGTTCCACTTCTGCGCCACCGGGCGGCCGATGCACTGCCCGAGGAGCCAGTAGATTTCGAGCAGCGTGTCGATCGGGTAGTCGTCCATCGGCAGCCGGTCGATAACCGCGAAGCCGACGCCGTCGTCGAGAATGGCCTTCATCCGCGCCATCAGCGCGCGGCACGCGGGCAGCGGATAATCGTCGAGCCGGCGCTGCATGAGCGGCAACGGGTTGTCGACGAGAAAGCCTGCCAGACGATCGATCTCGGCGCGCGCGCCATCCGGCAGTTCGAGCAGCCAGTCGGCCTCGTTAATCTCGGGCGCGAGCCAGACGAGCCGGTCGCCGCCCGGTGCCTGTAACGGCGATACTTCGTGGCTGCAATCGAGGTAAGCGACCGCCATCAATCCCGCTCGACGATGACCTTGCCTTCGGCCGGTTTGACCGTGACCCGGTCGCCGCTGCGAATCAGTCGGGTCACGTCGCCATCGGCGAAACGATCGCACAGCGCCATGTCGGCGAGTGCGCCGCCCTGGGCAAGAATCGGGTTGACGCGATTGAACAGGATGGCCTTCGGAGCGATGCCGCGCGACGCCATCTCGTGCAGCATCCACGCCGACGCGACGCCGCCCTTGGCGGTGTTGAAGACCATGATCTTGTCGACGTAGCTTTGCCCCGCGAGCTTGTGCTGCGGCCGCGAGAAGATCCCCTGGATGCGGTCGAGATCGTAGCGCGCGGAGAAATTGTCGTCGGTCACGAGCGCTTCGCCCGAGACCTCGGGGCCGACGCCGACGTGGCATTTCAGTTCGATCGTCGGCATCAGACGACCTCCCCGGCGATCGCCGACGCGACGCATTCCTCCATGCTCGCGAGCGTCGGTTCGTAACCGTAGCCGCCGATGATGTTGACCAGCTTGGCGGAATTTGACATCAGGCGCTGCCAGCCGTTGGCCTCGCCCATTTCGCGCGCATAGCTCTGGTAAAAGCACATGCCCTCGAGCACGAGACCGCCGGCGGCCTCGATCCGGTCGACCAGGCCCATGCGACGCGCGTCGGCCGCGACCACCGGGCTGGTGACCGCGAGCAATGCCGTATCGGCGTGGATTTTTTCGCCGTCGAGCAGGTCGGCGACTTTTTGCATCT
>JBPEYE010000252.1:0-2110 GCA_052030825.1 Gammaproteobacteria bacterium
TCAAGGTCACCGCCGACATGAACGAGATGTGGAACTCGGGTCAGAACAAGTCGAAGATGCTGCCGGTCATCGCCAAGGATGCCGGTATGGATCTGAAGGCAACCGAGGAAACCATAGCAACCTTCGTCTTCCCCGGGGTCGAGGAGCAACTGTCGAAAAAGTGGCTCGGCGGTAACGCGCAGGAATTCATGAAGGGGGTTGCCGACGTATTCGTGCAAGCCGGCAGCATCAAGCGCGCGCGCGAAACCTACGAGGACGCGGTCAACCCGATCCCGCTGAGCCAGGCGAGCACGATGTAGCCTGACCCGGCGGGCGATGGACTGCCCGGTCCCGGGCGGCGTTGCGACAGGCGCCGCCCGGGATCTTCGATCCACTACCTGTCGACTGCGGGATGAACGGCCATGTCCGATCTGATCATCGACGACGTTTCCATGCGTTTCGATCTGCCCGACGGCACTCACGTGCAAGCCTTGCAACACATCAACCTGGAGATCAAGACCGGCGAACTGATGTCGGTGCTGGGGCCTTCCGGTTGCGGCAAGACCACGCTGCTCAACATCGTCGCCGGTTTTCTCGCGCCGACCTCGGGCAAGGTCGTCCTCAACAACAAGGAGGTCACCGGGCCCGGCCCGGACCGCGGCATGGTATTCCAGCAGGGCGCGCTGTTCGAGTGGATGAGCGTGCAAGACAACATCGCCTTCGGCCCGCGCATGAAAAAGACGCCGAAGGCGCGGATCAGTGAAATTGTCGACCACCTGCTCGAGACGGTCGGCCTGCAGGATTTCGGCAAGAAAGCCGTCTACGAACTGTCCGGCGGCATGCAGCAAAGGGTCGCGCTCGCGCGCTGCCTCGCCAACGATCCCGAGGTCATCCTGATGGATGAGCCGCTCGGCGCGCTCGACGCGCTGACGCGCGAGAAAATGCAGGGGCTCGTGCTGAAGCTGTGGAAGGAAACCGGCAAGACCATCATATTGATTACCCACTCGGTCGAGGAAGCGCTGCTGCTCGGCGAGCGCCTGCTGGTCATGGCGCCGCGGCCGGGGAGAATTCACAAGGACTATCGCCTGCCGTTCGCCGAGCAGGGGGTCGGCGAAGATTTGCGCGAGGTCAAGCACGTTCCCGAGTTCGGCGAGCGGCGCGAAGAGATCCTGTCGATGATCTGGGAAATGGAAGAAGAAATCATGGGCCGTGCGGAGGAAGCGGTATGATCATCTTATCGATATACATCGCGATCTTCGTCGGCGCGTTTTTCGCCGTGCGCTTCATCCAGCACGGTACCGACCTGACCGGCATCAACAAGCTCAAGACCGTGACCTTCGGCGACGAAAGCGCGGTGTCGCCTAACCGCTACGCGGCGATCATCTCGGTGATCACGATTTTCGTGATCTGGGGCGCGTTCACCGGTTCGGCACTCGTGCCGCTGCACGTTCCGGGTCCGTTCGTCGGCGAAACCTCGTTCACCTACACCGCGCGCAACGCCACCGGCGATACCGACGACGCGACGGTCAGCGTCATCGTGCACCCGATCGGCGAGAAGCCGGACGAGCCGGCGATCGACGAGGGTGACGGTTTCGCGAAGAACGACGGCGAGCTGGTCGGCGCGTGGCGCTCGAAGCTGATCAACGTCAAGCGCAACGACGAGGGTTACCGCGAGGACGGTTTCGAAATCATCTCGGTCGACGGCAAGCCGATCAAGCCCGGCGACCAGGTCGAGGTCGCCAACGGTCACGTCGTGCTGACCGACAAGTTTTCGCTCAATTTCACGCCATTGAAGGGCGTCCAGCTCGAGCCGATCTGGATGCCGTCGCCCGAGGCGGTCGCGGCGCGCTTCGTCGAGATCGCCGGCGAGGGTTACCAGAACTTCTCGCTGTGGGAGCACCTCGGCTGGTCGCTGATCCGCGTCGTCGTCGGCTTCCTGCTCGGCGCCGCGGTCGGCATTCCGCTCGGCTACGCGATGGGGCTGTCGAGCTGGTTTCGCGGCTGGTTCGACCCGATCGTCGAATTCATGCGCCCGGTGCCGCCGCTGGCATTGATCCCGCTGGTCATCATCTGGTTCGGTATCTGGGAGACCGGCAAGATCGTGCTGCTGTTTCTCGCCTCGCTATGGATC
>JBPEYE010000253.1:0-2201 GCA_052030825.1 Gammaproteobacteria bacterium
CGCGACTGGGCGAAACTGCACGACGGAGACGTCAACAGCACGCCCGGCACTGGCGTCGAAAGCGAACGGATACGCCGAATCGGCGAGCGTATGCTCGCTTTGCCGGAAGGCTTCAAGGTGCATTCACGGGTCGCCAAGATTCTTGCCAATCGGCAGAAAATGCTCGACGGCGAGATCGGCGCCGACTGGGGCTTCGCCGAGAACCTGGCCTATGCGACGCTGCTCGACGACGGCTACCGGGTACGTCTTTCGGGACAGGACAGCGAGCGCGGTACCTTTTTCCACCGCCATGCCGCGATTCACGACCAGGAGACCGGTGAGATCTACAAACCGCTGAAGTACATCAAGGAAGAGCAGCCGCGTTTCGAGGTCATCAATTCCTTCCTCTCGGAAGAAGCGGTGCTCGGCTTCGAGTACGGCTATTCGTCGACCGATCCCGAGACGCTGGTCATCTGGGAAGCCCAGTTCGGTGATTTCGCCAACGGCGCCCAGGTTGTCATCGATCAGTTCATCAGCTCCGGCGAAGTCAAGTGGGGGCGGCTATCGGGCCTCGTCATGCTGTTGCCGCACGGCTACGAGGGCCAGGGACCGGAACACTCGTCGGCGCGGATCGAGCGCTACCTCGAGCTGTGCGCGCAGCACAACATGCGCGTTGCCCAGCCGACCCTGCCAGCGCAGATTTTCCACCTGCTGCGCAGCCAGATGTCCTGTGGTTTCCGCAAGCCGCTGGTGGTCATGAGCCCGAAGAGCCTGTTGCGTCACGAAGCCGCGGTTTCGCCGATATCCGCCTTCAGCGACGGTGAGTTCCAGAAAGTCATTCCGGAAATCGACGACGTCGATCCGGCCAAGGTCAACCGCCTTATCCTGTGCAGCGGCAAGATTTACTACAAGCTCTACGAAACCCGCGCACAGCACTATGACCACCAGGTTGCGATCGTGCGTCTCGAGCAACTCTATCCGTTTCCGAAGGTCGACCTGAAAGCGATCCATAAACAGTACCCGAACCTGGAGAACGTGGTCTGGTGCCAGGACGAACCTCGAAATCAGGGTTGCTTTCGTGAGTTCAAGAGCCGATTGAACGAGATTTTCGAGCCGATCCGGGTACAATACGCGGGCCGTATCTCGTCCGCGTCGCCGGCCGTAGGCTATATGCAGTTGCACCTCGAGCAGGAAGCCAGGCTCGTCAAGGACGCCTTCGAGGCCGACTACGCACCAACCCGCTGGACGGACAGATAAGAACGCGCACGCATCTAGGGGAGCAGAATATGCAGGTAGAAATCAAGGTTCCGGTATTACCGGAATCGGTCACCGAGGGCACGCTGGGTGATTGGCACAAGAAGGAGGGCGACTCGGTCAGCGTCGACGAAAACATCGTCGATCTGGAGACCGACAAAGTCGTACTCGAGATCGTCGCCAGTGCCGACGGCGTGATCGAGTCGATTGCCTACGAGTCGGGCGATACGGTCAAGAATGGCGACGTGCTCGGCGTGATCAACACCGACGGCGCCGGGGCGGCCGCCGACAAGCCGAAGGCAGCCAGCGAAGCAGCGCCCGCCGCGGAGGCGAAAAAAGAGGCGCCGGCCGCGGAGGCGAAAACAGAGGAGGCGCCGGCGGGCGACGACGCTGAGGGCGGCGACGCGCAGCGCGCGAGCCCGGCCGTGCGCAAACTGCTTGCCGAACACGATCTCTCCGTCGACGACGTCAAGGGCAGCGGCAAGAAGGGAGCTGTCACCAAGGCCGATGTCGAAGCGCATCTGCAGCAGAAGGCAAAGCCGGCCAGGGCCGATTCCGCGCCGGCAGCCAAACCCGAGAGCAAGCCCGCAACCGCACCGCTGGCGGGCCGCAACGACCGCCGCGTGCCGATGAGCCGGATGCGCGCGAAGATCGCCGAGCGCCTGAAGCAGGCGCAAAACACGGCGGCGATGCTGACCACCTTCAACGAAATCAACCTGCAGCCGATGATGGATGCCCGGACGCGCTACAAGGAAGCTTTCGAGAAGACCCACGGCGTCAAGCTCGGCATGATGTCATTCTTCACCGCCGCGTCGGTCGAAGCCCTGAAGCGCTTTCCCGCGGTCAACGCGTCGATCGACGGCGACGATATCGTCTACCACGATTACTTCGATATCGGCATCGCGGTCAGCTCCGACCGCGGCCTGGTGGTGCCGATTCTGCGCGATACCGACCAGATGAGCTATGCC
>JBPEYE010000254.1:0-10159 GCA_052030825.1 Gammaproteobacteria bacterium
GACTGGCTCGAGGTGATCGATATCAACCTGTCGGGCCCGTTCCGCATGATTCGAGCGTGCCTGCCGCAGATGATCGAGCGTCAGTGGGGCCGCATCATCAACATCGGCTCGACCGCGGCGCGCGTCGCGACCGACGATCACGCGGCCTACTGCGCGTCGAAATCCGGCCTGCTGGGCCTGTCCCGCGCGGTCGCGCTCGAGGGCGCAGCGCACGGCGTCAGCTCGGTCGTGATCAGCCCGACCTGGGTACAAACCGACATGATGGCCGCGAGCATGGCGGAACAGGCGCGCAACAACGGCCGCAGCGTCGACGACGAGATTGCCGAAGTCGTCGCCCAGCAACCGCAAAAGCGGCTCGTCCAGCCGCACGAACTCGGCGCGCTCGCGGCCTTCCTGTGCCGCGACGAGGCGCTCGGCATCACGATGGAAGACATCCAGCTCAATGCCGGCGCGTTATGGTAGTCGCAGCCCGGATCACCTGCTGCCGAATTGATCCGAATCAATATTAGAGATTTCTAATATTGTTAAACTGCGACCGTTAGTTCATTCGTCGAAGGAGAAAAGCGATGAGTATTGACCGTCTGGTTATGTTGATTGCCGGCAGCATGATCCTGCTGAGCCTCGCGCTGTCGCAGTTGCATCACGTCTATTGGCTATTCCTGACCGCGTTTGTCGGCGCCAACCTGCTACAGGCATCCATCACCGGCTTTTGCCCGCTGGCGAAAATTCTCAAGGCTTTCGGCTCCAGACCTGGCGCCGCGTTCTCCTAGGGCAGCGGGTCCGGGGCGCGGCGGGCGCCCCGGACTGACTACAGCGCGGCGACGATTTCCTCCATTCGCCGGCGCAGCGCCGCATCGGGCAGCCGACCGCGGTTGGCGCCCATGTTGTCGACCATGTGCTTCGCCTTCGAGGTCGCCGGAATCACGCAGGTGACCGCCGGGTGCGCGGCGATGTACTTGAGGAAAAACTGGCCCCAGCTTGCGCAATCGATCTCGGCCGCCCAGTCGGGCAGCGGCTTGCCGCGCACGCTGCGGAACAGGCTGCCGCGCTGGTAGGGGCGGTTGATCAGCGTCGCGAGACCGCGCTCGGCGGCGATCGGTAGCAGGCGGCGCTCGGCGTCGCGGTCGACGATGTTGTAGCTGAACTGCACGAAGTCGAGTGGCTGCTCGAGCAGGATCTGCTCGAGTTCGCGATGATAGCGTCCATGCGATGTGGTGATGCCGATGTAGCGGATACGCCCCTGCTGCTTCCATTCGCGCAGGGTTTCGAGATGCACGCGCCAGTCGCGCAGGTTGTGAATCTGCATCAGGTCGATGCGCTCGACGCCCATGCGCTCGCGCGAGCGTTGCATTTGGCGAATGCCGTTGTCGCGGCCGTTGGTCCAGACCTTGGTCGCGGCGAACAGGCCGCGCCGGTCGGCGATGCGTTCGAGCAGCTTGCCGATGACGGTTTCGGCGCTGCCGTACATCGGTGACGAATCGATCAGCTGGCCGCCGCCGGCGAAGAAAGCGCGCATCACGTCGACCAGCGGCTCGAGCGCGTCGTCGGATCCGACTTCGAAAGTGCGCGACGTCCCCATACCGATGACCGCGAGCCTTTCGCCGCTCGCGGGAATGGCTTTGCGTATCACGCCGTCGGCCAGCGCGCGGGGCGGGGAGGTCGCGAGCAGCGTTGCGACGCCGGCCGCTTCGAGAAATCGGCGCCGCGAGACGCCTCGATATTTGATTGTCATGGAGTGACTCCCTCGGTAGCCGGCTCGGGCAGGTCGACCTGGCGGTCGAAACGGCGGCCGAGAAAAATCCCGACCGCCATCCACAGCGCGGCGATCGCCGCGGCGACCGCCGCCAGCGCGCCGAGGCCGAGGCCGATGCCCTGCGCGAGCGCGGTATAAGTCCAGCTTGCAAACACGTCGCCGCCGCGGTAGACGACGATGTCGATCACCGGTTTGGTCTTGAACCGGGTTTCGCGACCGACCGCGGTAAACAGCATTTCGCGCCCGGGCTTGGTCACCGCGTAGTTGCCGGCGCGACGCACGATCTGCAGCGCGACCAGCAATCCGACGCCCGGGGCGAGGGCCACGGCGAGCCAGCCGACGACCAGCAGCGCCGGGATCAGCGCGAGCGTCGCCGCGAGACCGTGGCGGGTCGCGATGCGCCCGGTCGCGAACAGCGCGGTCAGGATCGCGAGCGTGTTGACGGCGAGATCCATGCCGCCCCAGTAGCGGGTGCGGGTCGCGCGGTCGAAATCGGCCAGTACGTTTTTCAGTTCGAAATAGACGAAGGTGCTCATCAGCGTGTACAGCAGGATGAACAGCGCGATCGCGAGCAGGAAACGATGGCCGAGCAAATCGACGAATCCGTCGACGAAGCGGCCGCCGATCGGGCTGAAATCATTGGCGCTGGCCCGGTCGCCGCCGCTGGCCGCCGCATCGCGTTCGAGATAAAAGATCAGCGGCAGGATCAGGCACAGCATCAACGCCGCCAGCAGCAGCAGGTTGTAGACGCCGAGTCGTTCGCCGAACAGCAGCGGCACGGTCGGGCCGAGTACCGCGCCGATACTGGCGCCGGCACCGATCGGCGCGAACAGGCGGCGCGACTGCTCGCGCGAAAAACGCTCGGCCATGAAGCTCCAGAAGACCGACACGTGGAACAGGGCGAAAAAACTGACCCAGACGTAAAACGCCTGGTCGAGCAGCCGGGTGTCGGCGAGGGTCCGGGTGCCGAAGTAGAACAGCACGAACGACGCGGCAAAGAAGACGTAGACGCCCGGCACCAGGCGTCGCGGTGCGCTGCGCGCGACCACCGCGCCGTAGAGCAGTACGGCGCCGGCGCTGAGGAAGAAGTTCAAAGTCCACAACCAGCTCAGCTCGGCGTCGCTCCAGTCGCTCGCCATCGCGTCGCGCACCGGGCGCAGCACGTAATAGGCGGCCATCAGCACGAACACGAAGACGAACGAAGCCGCCAGCGCCGGGAGTTCTCGGGTCTCGGCCTTGAGCAGCCTAGCGATCGGTCGGGTCAGGGAATGCGCCATGCCGGTTCGTCGTCCTTGGGCGGGCAGTATACCCGAAGTCGCCGCCGTCCGAGGAATCGACGCAGCGAAAAAAAGGCGCTGCCTGTCAACCGATTTGCGCGCCGATCGTTATGGGCGGTAACGATAACCGAAACGGGGAATGACCATGACCAGAGTCGAACGCAAATCTACGCTCGGATGGTTTCTGCCATGGCTGCTGGCGCTGACGCTAACGGGCTGCGGCGGCAGTGGCAGTGGCGACGATGCCGGCGACGTCGAGGAGACCGGCGAACTGATGATCTCGCTGACCGACGCCGAAGGGGATTTCAACCATTACGCCGTCGACGTCGTCAGCCTGACGCTGCACAAGGCCAACGGCGCCATCGTCGAAACCTTGCCCAATACGGTGCGTCTCGACTTTTCGCAGTACGTCGAGGTCACCGAGTTCCTGTCGACCGCGACGGTGCCGGTCGGAATCTACTCGCAGGCCGAGATCACCCTCGATTACAGCGATGCGCTGATCACGGTCGAAGACGCGAACGGCAATTCGATTCCGGCGCAGGCGCTCGACCCGCACGGTAACCCGCTCGGTGAAATCACCGTCGACGTCATGTTCAACCAGCACAGCGGTTTCCAAATCAAGCCCGGGGTACCGGCCGCGATCACCCTCGACTTCGATCTCGAAGCGTCGAACGAAGTCACGATCAGCGGCCAGATGGCGACGCTGACGGTCAATCCGGTCCTGCTCGCGAACACGCTGCTCGAGGAAGAAAAAACCCAGCGGTTGCGCGGGCTGCTCGGGCGCGTCCATCCGGATGCCGGCACCTTCAACGTGCACGTCCGGCCGTTTCGTATCCGCCATCGCGACTTCGGCAAGATCACCGTGCACACCAACGCCGAAACCGTGTTCGAGATCGACGGCGTGGCCTACCAGCAGCCCGAGGGGCTGCTGGTGCTGGCGCAGCAAACCGGGCTGACGCCGGTGGTGTCGCTCGGTACGTTTCATTTCCGCGAGCGCCGCTATGTCGCCCACCAGGTTTACGCCGGCAGCAGCGTACCCTGGGGCGAAAAGGATGTGCTCAAGGGGAGCGTGATTGCGCGTGTCGACGATACGCTGACGGTCATCGGCGCGACGATCGAATTCGATGACGGGCACTTCAGCTTCAACGACGAGATCGAGGTCCTCGTCGATGCCGGCACCCGGGTCACCAAGCAGGGCGATCCGGGTAACCACCACGACATCGACGACATCAGCGTCGGCCAGCAGGTCACGGTGCTCGGCGTCATGTCGGACGATGGCAGTACGATGAATGCGACCGGCGAGGGCCTCGTGCGCATGCGCTACAGCCATGTGGCCGGCCTGGTCGCCTCGGTATCGCCGCTGGAAGTCGATCTGCAAACCGTTAATCGGCGCTGGGTAGGCCGCTACAACTTCGCCGGCACCGGTATCGATCCGGCGCACGATGCCGATCCCGATCACTACCAGATCGATACCGGTGCGCTCGGACTCGGCAGCCTCGGCCTGGCCGAACCGGTACGCGTCAATGGCTTCCCGACGCCGTTCGGCAGTGCGCCGCTCGATTTCGAGGCCAAGACGGTCATCGATCTCAGCGAGCTGCCGACCAAGATGGTCATGGCCTACGGTCCCGGCGGCAGCCCGACCGCGGTCGTGAGCCTCGACGATGATGGTCTGCTGCTCGAACTGGCCTCGGCGACGCGACACTACCTGAGCCAGGCCGGCATCGTCACCGACATCGCCAGCCTGCCGATGGTGCCGTTCATCGAGCCGGCCGGCGAACACGGGATCTACGCGATCGTCGAAGGCCGTCGTGTCGACGTCTATCTCGACTGGGGTGCCTACCAGGCCGCGCTGAACGCACGACTCGTGGGTGGCGCGCAGGTCGTCTTCGCGATTGCCAAGGGTCGGTACGATGCGGCAGGCCTGCGCCTCGCGACGCGCCAGCTCGTCGTTCGGATTGCGCACTGATCGGGCCGGGGTGCCAGACGCCCGCGGCTTGCTACAATTCCCCCATCCTGTGATGGGGGAATTGTTCGTGCGCGTTGCACTCCTGGTCCTGTTGACGCTGTGCTTACCGTCTGGCTCGATCGCCGCGGACGGGCCGTCGTCCGATGCCGACCTGCCATCGGCCGAACTGCTCGAATTTCTCGGTGACCTCGAGCCGCTGGACGACGAAACCTGGGACCTGCTCGAACATCACGCGCTGCGGGACGCGGCGCAACGAAAACAAGGAGATCGAAAATGAATCGAATCCGCAAACCGTACCGGTGGCTGCTACTGGGTCTCGGCGCGCTGCTGCTGGCCTGGCCGGGGCTTGCCCCGGCCCAGGCCTGGGACGAGTTGAGCCGCGAACAACGGCGCATCCTCGAGCCGTTTGCGCCGCGCTGGAGCGAGCTCGATGCCGATCGCCGCGCGCGGCTGCTACGCGGCGCCGAGCGCTGGCAACAGATGTCGCCGGAAGAGCGCGATATCGTCCGCAAGCGCTTCAAACGCTGGCAGCGTCTCAATCCCGATCAGCGCGATGCGATCAAGGATCGCTATCGGCAATTCCAGCGTCTCAAGCCCGAACAGAAGGCGCGTATCCGCCAGGCGTTCAAGCGCTTCAGGAGCCTGTCGCCGGAAAAACGCAAGCAGCTTCGACAGCGCTGGCGTCAGTTGACCCCGGAACAACGCCGGCGCTGGCTCAATCACCTGCGTGACCGCCGCGGCGACGGCTCGTGACGATGCTGCGCCTGGCCTTGTTGACGCTCGGACCGCTCGCCTGCGGTGGCGCCGCGGCCGAGGAGTGGCTCGGTCTGGACGAGCTCGATCCGGGTTATCTCGGCGTCGAGATCAGCGTCGAGGACTCGGGTGATCTCGGCGCGGCGACCGGCTTCGGTTTCCCGCTCGGTCCGGCCTCCGGCTTTCAGGGCGATTACAGCGTGACCGAGTTCTCCGACGGCGAGGACGAGTTCGACAACCTGCTGCTCGCGAGCCGCGTGTGGTTCGAGCTGACGGCAATGCTGGATGCCGAATTGATGCACACTTTCGAAGGCAACGACGACGAGCTGGAGAAGGAAACCTTCGGAATCGGGGTCAATCTGCAGCGCGGCGACTGGTATGTTCGCGTGCATTACGAGGCAGGCGAGCTGCTGATTTTCACCCGCGACGACGTTTTCGACTTCCTGCCGGGTCGCCTCCCGGACCGCATCGAGACCGATGTGTCCGGCTACGGCCTGCGCATCGGCTGGCAGGGTTTCGCCTGGTACTGGGAGGCAGCGCGGCAGCGTTACGACTACGAAGACGACCTTGCCGCGCTCGGCGAAAGCGCCTTCGCGCAGTTCATCGTCAAGTCGTCGGCGCTGGCGCACAGTTCGCTGCTGGTTTCGGAAACGACGTTCCTGCTGATCGGCCATGGCGACCTGGACGACGATTACTCGATTCTGCTGTGGCGCGACCATGCCGCAATCGACGATTTCAGCAGCGACACGATGACGCTCAGCTGGCAACACTGGGCCGACGATCACCTCGGCACACTGGTGGCGATTTCGGTGCCGGGCGACGACGAAGTGGTCGCGCTGACGCTGGGCTTGCGATGGGTGATGTGAATCGATGGAAGAACGCACGCGGCAGGCGATGGACGGCTTTCTGCGCGATGCGGAGCAGCGGGCCTTTCTGATGGCGATGACGCTGACCCGCGATCAACAGGATGCGCTCGAACTGGTGCAGGAGAGCATGCTCAAACTGGTGCAGCATTACGCCAATCGCGACCCCGAAGAATGGGGGCCGTTGTTCCACCGGATTTTGCACAACGGTATCCGCGACTGGTATCGGCGGCAGAAATTCCGCCGCTTGCTCGTCAATCTGTTGCCGTGGCAGAGCGGCGACGGCGACGGCGATGCCGCGATCGCCGAGGTTTCCGCCGAACGCCAGGCGCTGGCCGATGAGGGCCTGACCCGGGTATTGCACGCGCTGGCAGACCTGCCGCTGCGCCAGCAGCAAACCTTTTTGTTGCGTGCCTGGCAGGAACTGAGTACCCGCGAAACCGCTTTTGCGCTGGGTATTTCCGAAAATAGCGTCAAGACACACTACTCCCGCGCGCTCGCCCGGCTGCGCAGGCTGCTGGCAGATGAATCATCCGGAGATCGACATGAGTGACGATGAAAAATTCGAACGACGCCTGCGTGAAACCCTGAACCGGCAAGCGCTCGATCGGCACACCCGCGATGCCCTGCGGGCCGCGCGACTCGCGGCGCTCGACGGCCGGCGTCCCGCCGGTTCGCGCCGCCGGATACCGGTGCCGGCATATGCAGCGGCGGCGTTTGCGACGCTGCTGCTCGTTGTCGGCGCCTGGCTTTATCCGCAACTGCGCGATCCCGGCTTGCCCGAGGCCGAGGTCGACGATCTGGTCGTTCTGACCGACGAAGACGAGCTCGAGCTCTTCGAAGAGCTCGAATTCTACGTCTGGTACGAGCAGGAGCCGCCGGCCTAGATTGCGCAGCGCAATGCGCTTCAGGCTTCGCGCCGCAGCAGCACCGGCTGCAGTTCGGCTTCGCCGGTCGGCAGGTCGATGATTTCCGGCTTGTGAATCCCGAATCCCTGGGCGAAATCGATGCCCATGGCCTTGACCGCTTCGAGCAGGGCGTCGTTTTCGACCCACTCCGCGATCGTCGCGATGTTGGCGCGCTTGCCGATCAGGCTGACCGCCTCGACGACGACCTGGTCCAGCGGATCGTCGAGCATGTCGCGGACGAAGCTGCCCTCGATCTTGAGAAAGTCGATACTCAGGTTCTTGAGGTAGGCGAGTGAACTGAGGCCCGAGCCGAAATCGTCCAGCGCGAACTTGCAACCCAGCCGGCGCAGCTCGGTGATGAACGTCTGCGCGCTCGATATATTGCCGATCGCGGCGGTTTCGGTGATTTCGAAGCAGATCCGCGTCGGTGACACCTTCGGATTGCGCGTGAACTCGTCCTGCACGTAACCGAGGAAATCGGTCTCGTTGATCGAGATCCCGGACAGGTTGATCGCGATGATCTCATCGGTATCGAGTTTCAATTGCCGATTCTGAATCATCGACAACACGCTGCCGACGACCCAGCGATCGATACTCGGCATGAAGTGATAGCGCTCGGCGGCGCTGACGAAGGCGGCGGTCGGTACCGGCTCGCCGTCGGCATCGACCATGCGTAACAGGATTTCCGAGTAGCGATTGCCGGCAACGTCGGTGGTCAGGCTGGCCGAATGCTGGATCGCAAGCTTGAGCCGGCCTTCCTCGATCGCACGGTTAAAGCGCGAGGCCCAGTCCATTTCTTCGTGGCGCACGTTAACCAGGGTATCGGTGTCGGAATAAACCTTGATGCGGTTACGTCCTTCGTCCTTGGCGGTGTAGCAGGCGAGATCGGCCAGGCTCATGACCGCGGTCACGTCTTCGCTATCGTTGTCGACCGCGACCAGCCCGATGCTGACACCGACCTCGAAGCGCCGGTTGCCCTGGGTGAAACGGATGTCGCGAATCGCCTTGCGCAGCTTTTCCGCGCGGTCGTAGGCATTTTCGATATCGCAGCCCTCGAGCAGGACTCCGAACTCGTCGCCGCCAAGCCGCGCCAGCATGTCGCTGCTGCGGACATTGCGGCTCATGGTCTCGGCGATCTCGCAAAGCAGCTCGTCGCCGGCAATGTGACCGCAGGTGTCGTTGACGACCTTGAACTGGTCGAGATCGAGAAACATCAGCGCGTGGCGGCTATCGTCCTCGTGGGCCCGCGCCAGCAGCTGTTGCGCACGCTGTTCGAACGCGTGGCGACTGGCGAGGCCGGTCAGATCGTCGTGATTCGCGCGGTACGTCATTTCGGCGGCCGCCTGCTGGGTTCGCATCAGGTCGCGGACGATGAAATAGGCGATGACCAGCAGGCCGACGCCGAAAATCGAAATGATGACCAGGGTTGTCAAGTTGGTATGCCGGGCCGCCAGCGTGACGACTTTCTGCATCGGTATGTTGACCTGGATCGCGCCGAGCAGCTGGTGCAGGTGCCATTGTTTGCCGGGCTCGAGACCGGCCTCGATGCGACGCGCGACGATCTCGGGCTGGGCCTCCTGCGCGTTGTGACAGGCGACGCAAGATTCGGCCGCTGCCGGGTCGGCACGCAGGTACTTCAGTGTCGTGATGCCGTCGACCGTTTCGAAGCGCCAGACCGGTTGCCAGTCGATCGGGCCATCCGGCTCGGCCCGATCCTGCTTTTCCAGTTCGGCCCAGGCCCAGCGCTTGAAATCGTCGTCGAGCCCCTGGGTCGGTTCGAGGTTCCACTTGCTGAGCGGCTGGTAGCTGAACAGGCCATCGCTTTCGCGACTCGATTGCTCGCCGAACAGTTTCAGAAATTGTGCCGGCAGCGGCACGAAGCCGGGTCGATCCTGCGATTCGATGTGCGCCCCGAATCCGTCCTGCTTGAGTTTGCCGACGACGTGACGGGTATACACCGACCGTGCGCTGGCCGCCTGCCGGGCGATGATCTCGGCCAGTTCGATCGCCTGATATTCGAGCGTACGTTGCTGGCCATAGGAGACCAGCTGCCAGGTCGCGAAAGCGATCGCGAGCATGAAAAACGGCAATGTAATCAATACGGTGCGATTGATTTTCGACATGGTTCCCATCGCAGTTTCCGGTATGCGCAACGCGATCGGGGCGATGCCGGTCGGCCCGCGCGCATTGCTGGGTGACATTTCCCGGGGTTATCGGCTCCGGGCGAGATAGCTTGAGGGCAAACGGGCGGTATTCGGACACCGTTTCAACTTGATCGATTGATGTCGGTGGCGGCCTGTCCGACAATGGCGCGATCCGTTTGCCGAGTACACCGACTTGCCCGAAGGCCCCGAAATCAGGCGCGCCGCCGACGAGGTCGCCGCCGCCCTCGTCGGTCGCGAGACCACCGCGGTCGAATTCGCGTTCGCGCACCTGCGACGATTCGAGGCGCGGCTGCGCGGGCGGCGGGTGATTGCGGTCGAATCGCGCGGCAAGGCGATCCTGACCCGCTTCGACAACGACTGGGTGATTTACAGCCACAACCAGCTATACGGTCGCTGGTATGTCGGCGCCGCCGACGCGACGCCGGAAACCGGGCGCCAGCTGCGGCTCGCGATTCGGAATCGGCACCGCGGCGC
>JBPEYE010000255.1:0-5217 GCA_052030825.1 Gammaproteobacteria bacterium
ACCGCGCACGACATCTACGATCGGCCCCGCAACCGGTTTGTCGCCGATTTCATCGGCGAAACCAACCTGCTCGACGTCACGGTCGAGACCGTCAACGGCGCCACCGTGGCCTGTCGGTTGAACAACGGCAAGCTGCTCGAAGTGACGTCGGCGGGCGAGACCGTCGCGGGAGCAGCGGGCCACGTCTCGATCCGGCCCGAGCAGCTCGTGCTCACGCAACCGCAAGCCGATACGCTGCTCGAGGGCGTCGTCGACCGCCTGATCTATCTCGGCACCGACAACCAGCACCTCGTGCGCCTGGCGGACGGCAGCGAGATCCGGGTCCGCAGCCAGGCCGTCCGGCAATCGGCGGAAACCTTTGCCCCGGGCGATCCGGTGGGGCTGCGCGTCAATCCGGGCGCGGCGCGCCTGCTGGTGGACTGATGGCGGGCGGCGCGACCGGTTCCGGCGGCCACGCGGTATCGAACGCCTACGCCGCGGTGCGCAACTGGCTGCTGGCGCCGTCGTGGGTCACGATTGCGATCTTCATGCTCGGCCCGGTGCTGCTGATGGCGGTCTACTCGTTTTTGACCAAGGAGTTTCGCGGCGGCGTCATCTGGGAGTTTTCGCTGGCGTCTTACGACCAGTTTTTCTTCGACCGCGGCCTGTTCGGCGACGAACCGCCGAAACTGCACTGGACTTACCTGGCGATCTACATCCGTTCGTTCGTGCAGGCGAGCGTCGCCACCGTGCTGTGTCTCGTCATCGGCTTTCCGACCGCGTACTTCATCGCCACCCGGCCGGCGTCGACGCGCATGGTCTGGCTGTTCCTGGTGACGATTCCCTACTGGGTCAACCTGCTGATCCGCACGGTCTCGATGAAGTTTCTGATCCGCGACACCGGGCCGATCAACGAGTGGCTGATTGCCTTCGGCGTGCTCGACGTGCCGATCAAGATGATCAATACCGATTTCGCGGTGCAGCTCGGGCTGTTCTACTCCTACCTGCCGTTCATGGTGTTGCCGATTTACGCGTCGGTCGAGCGCTACGACTTTGCGCTTTCCGAGGCCGCCGCCGACCTCTATGCCGACCGCTGGACGACGCTGTGGCTGGTGCTGCTGCCGGCGGTCAAACCGGGCATCATCGCCGGCTGTATCCTGGTGTTCGTGCCCAGTCTCGGCGCGTTTCTCGCACCCGACCTGCTCGGCGGCGCGAAGAACTTCATGATCGGCTCGCTGATCGAGGAACAGTTCAAGGGCGCGGCGGGCAACTGGCCGTTCGGTGCCGCCTGCGCGATGGTGCTGCTGACGATGGTCCTGCTGGCGGTGTTCTTTTACGCGCGCCAGCAGGCCAAAGACGCGCGGGCGGGCGGATGAGCCTGCGGTCGCGCAAACCGGGCAACAAGGTCGACGTTCGGCGTTACCCCGGGTTCGTTCACCTCGCGCTGTTCTGCCTGGTCATTCTCTATGCGCCGCTGCTGATCGTCGCGATCTATTCTTTCAACGCGTCGACGTCGATTACGTTATGGGGCGGATTTTCGCTGCAGTGGTACGAAGAAGTATTCTTCGGCCTCGAGTCGGACAAGTTCAAGGACGCCGCGTGGAACTCGTTCACGATCGCGATTTCGGCGGCGGTGGTATCGACCTGCTTCGCGACCTCGGCGGCAATCGGCATGCTGCGCGCCGGCGAATTTCGCGGGCGACCGCTGAGTTTTGCGCTGATCAACCTGCCGCTGATGGTCCCGGAAATCGTGACCGCCGTGGCGACGCTGATCTTTTTCAACTGGATCAACTTCGAACGCGGTATCGCCACCATCCTGGTCGCGCATATCGTGTTCTGCATTCCGTTTGCGTACCTGCCGATCGCGGCCCGGCTCGAGGGCATATCCGGGATCTACGAGCAGGCGGCGCTCGATTTGTACGCGACCCGCTGGGAGGCTTTTCGCCTGGTGCTGTTTCCGCTGATGGCGCCGGGCATCCTTTCGGGCTTCCTGCTCGCGTTCATTATTTCGCTCGACGACTTCATCATTACCAACTTCGTCAAGGGCGCGGGCGTGGAGACGCTGCCGACGGCGATCTTCGGCGCCGTGAAACAAGGCATCAAACCGAATATCATGGCGATATCGACGTTGCTGCTCGTGCTGTCGTTCCTGTTCGTCACCCTGTCATGGCTGATCGGCCGCATGGGAGCGGATGCGAGGCAGGCGGATTGACCGCAGCGATGCGGTCCGAGCGGCGATCAATGATGACGACACCAACCTGAAAGAGGAGAACTGAAAATGAGAAAACTACTGATAGGCACGCTGGCGGCAGCGACCCTGGCATTTGCCGCGGCGCCGGCGCAGGCGGCCGGCAAGCTGTCGATTTACCACTGGTTCGAATACATTCCGCAGGAATTGCTCGACAAGTTCGCGAAGGAATACGACGTCGAGGTAACGATGGATACCTACGACTCCAACGAGGCACTGCTCGCCGCGTTGAAGGCCGGTGCGCTCGGACAGTATGACGTGGCCGTGCCGGGCGACTACATGGTCAAGATTCTGACCCAGGAAGGCATGCTCGACACGATCAAGGACGGCGAGCTCAAGAACCGGGGGAACATCCTGCCGCAATGGCTCGACGTCGACTTCGATCCCGGCCGCAAGCACTCGATCCCGTACCAGTGGGGCTCGACCGGCTTCTCGGTCAATCGGGAAATCTACCAGGGCGATATCGATACCACCGCGATCATTTTCGATCCGCCGGACGAGTTGAAAGGCAAGATCAACGTCCTCGATACCTCGGGCGAGACCCTGACCCTGGCGTCGATTCATCTCGGAATACCGCAGTGCACGACTAACCGCGATCACCTGAAGAAACTCGACGCGCTGGTGCAAGGCGCGAAAAAGCACTGGGCTTCGTTCAATTCGGACGGCGCCAAGGACGTGCTGGTGTCCGGCGATGCCGCCGCCGGCATGATCTGGAACGGTTTTGGCGCCAAGGCCCGCGAGGAGGGCGCGCCGATCGAGTACGCCTTCCCGAAGCAGGGCTACATCGTCTGGATGGACAACGTCGTGCTGCTCAAGGATGCGCCGAACCGCGCCAACGCGATCAAGTTCATGGACTTCCTGCTGCGACCCGAAAACGCCGCGGCGGTGACCAATTACGCGCGTTATACCGCCGGGGTGAAGGGCGTCGAACCGCATCTCGATCCGGCGCTGGCGAAGTCTCCGGAGCAAAATCCGCCGGCCGACCAGAAGGGTTACTTCGTCGAAGCCTGCGACGCTGAAACGCAGCCGCTCTACGACCGGATCTGGACCCGGCTGAAGCAGTAGGTAATCGGGCGCCGAAATGCGTCGGGAAGACGGCCGTCTTCCCGACGCCGTTACCCGGATCCGATTCGAGGTAACGAACGGCAAACGTCCGATTGAATGAAATCCAGTCAGCCCGGAGGTCGTCCTTGCCGGATCCGACGCTTCGTGTTTCCCGGTTGATCGTCTGGGTTTACACGCAATCGCTCGACGCGACGGCAGCGTTTTACGCCGAAACGCTCGGGCTCGAATGCCTGCGCGACAGCGGCACGGCACGCATTTTCGCCGTCGGCGACGGCGCCGCGATCGGCGTCTGCGAAGCCTTCGCCGACCGCGTCGTCGAGCCGGAAGGCAGTATGATCAGCCTCGTCGTCGACGACGTCGACGCGTGGTACCGGCGGCTCGAAGTACGCAACGTCGAAATCGAAGCGCCGCCACACCAACTGGAGCAATTCGGCATCTACACGTTCTTCGTCCGCGGCCCCGACGGTTACCGCCTCGAGTTCCAGCAGTTCCTCGACCCGGAATAGGTGCGCGGAAAGGAAAGGCGCTCGACCGCGGATGAAATTCGCTCGCGATCGCGACCAGACATGACTCATCGACCTGCACGATTCGATGGCAGCCGTTGGTGACTATTCGACCAACTTCAGGAATGGGTTCTTAACAATTGTGAATCGCACGGCAATGGCAACTCATGCTTTTCGAAGTTGGCTCCGGCCGTCGCGCAATAACCGGACCGGGCAGAGAGTCCGGTAGCAATTCGTATTACCAGGCAATACCGTTCGGGCACCGGAAGCATGCTTTGTCCAAATTGATTGAAAAATACATGCCAGATTCGGACACTCGGTATCGTTGAAACTTGCCGGTTTCGGTCATGAACAAGCCCCTGGTAACACTGACAACTGCCTCGACGGCGTTTTACTCGATGAACGCACTGGCGGATGGCGGGATGGTCTTTACGATCGTATTCGTCCTGCCTTTCCTCGCGGCCGTCATCGCCTTCACGGTCGGCCTGGTAACCTGGTTTGTCTGCAGGAATTTGCGCCGCTCGATCCTCGCAATCTTTGTTTGTCTGGCGGTTATCGGGACGCCTTTCAGCCTCGAATCCTATTTCACGGCGCTGGGTAACGGCGAGGGTTTCTTTGCGTCATTTACTGGTCCGGTACTGATCCTGCTCTGGTTGATGCTGTACGGATTTTTTGCCAGCGTCATTTTTTTCGTCGTATTCTGGGGATTCGATTCGCACGAGGAAAAGCTCGAAACCAACCGTGGTCGGGAAAATGGCGAGGTTTCGGAGCGGCCAGCAGCGATCGCTGCAAGATTTCCCGCCGAAGTCAGCAAGCGTCCCGGAACAGATGCTCAGTTGCGAAGCGATCAATTGTTATCGGGACAGTAAACATCTAACGTAGCTGCTGAACCCTACTGAGGACTGACAAAAAATTGGCCGACAATTGGCGACCGTTATCCGAGGGTGAGCTTTTCGTCTTGCGCCTGATACAAGAGGCATACGGCAGCGAAAATTCCGAGGACGAAGTTTTCTTCAGCGATGAAGATGAAGCCATCATTTTGGTGCAAGGTGACGGTGGCAGTCTGGGCCTGACAGTGTTGTCAAACCTCGCGATGTTTTTACAGGACGGAACCATTTCCTCTGTCGAAGCGTTGAAACGCGACTGGCTCATGATTGATGGCGCCTGACGTCAGCATATCGACGAGTATTTCCCGTTAACGGACACTCGTCACCGTTTTCGGGGCTTCGCGAATCGACCAGGGGCCGACGCCCGGATTTGAGAACGGGGCAACAAGTAATTTTTTTCTGATAGTATTTAATCCAGCTCCGGGATTGCGAGCACCTGCTATTTGCCATGAATTGGCGATTTGGAGTCAATGCACAAATGCTTAAGGGACTAAACTATCTGTTCGCGTTATTAATTCTGCCAGTCACGGCTTCA
>JBPEYE010000256.1:0-5763 GCA_052030825.1 Gammaproteobacteria bacterium
GCCCCGCGACCGGCCAAGTCCTACGACCTCAACGACATCGTGCTGAGCTGTTCGTCGTTCTCGAAGACGCTGGCACCGGGGCACCGCATCGGCTGGGTCGTCGCCGGGCGCTATCACAAGAAGTTTCTGCAATACAAACAGGCCTGGTCGTCGGCGACCTCGTCGATCAATCAACTCGCGCTGGCGGAGTTCCTCAGCAGCGGCCAGTACGATCGCCATCTGGTTCGGCTGCGCGTCGCGATGCGCGAGCAGGTCGAAAAGGGGCGCTACCTCGTCGCCAAGAACTTTCCCGAAGGCACCCGCATTTCGCACCCCCACGGCGGCAACGTGCTGTGGATCGAGATGCCGCGAGATTGCGACTGCATCGACATCTTCAACCGCGCACTCGAACACAACATCGGCATCACGCCGGGCATCCTGTTCTCGGCGACGCGGCGCTTTCGCAACTACATCCGCATCAATTGCGGCCTGCCGTGGAACGACACCAACGTCGCCGCGCTGAAAACCCTCGGCCGGATCGTCGCCAATTGCCAGGCTGACTAACCGATTTCGCGCTCGAGCGACTCGATCTCCTCGCTGACGCGCAACCAGTCCGACTCGGTCGCTGCGAGCCGGGCCGCGTTGTCCGCTTGCGCCCGTTGCGCACGTTGCAGCGCTTCGCGCCGGTCGACGGCGTAGAGATCCGCGTCGCCGAGCGTTTGCGCAAGTTCGTCGCGGCGCGCACCGAGCCGGGTCAATTCGGCGTCGAGCTTGTCGAGTCGCGCCCTGAGCGCGCGCAGGCGACGGCGCGCCTCGATCCGGTTGGCGCGCGGTTTCTCGATCTCGGCGGTCGCAAACGCCGCCTGCCGGCGCTGCGCGAGCCACGCCGGGTACGCGTCGAGGTCTGCTTCGAAGCGGGCGATGCGGCCGCCATCGACGAGCCACAGGTCGTCGCAGACGCAACGCAACAGGTGGCGATCGTGCGATACCAGCACGACGCTGCCGGCATAGCCCTGCAAGGCCTGGTTCAGCGCGAGCCGCATTTCGATATCGAGGTGATTGGTCGGCTCGTCGAGCAATAACAGGTTGGGACGCTGGCGCACGATCAACGCCAGCACCAGGCGCGCCTTCTCGCCGCCGGAAAACGAGCCGATCGGTGTAAAAACCCGGTCGCCGCCGAAACCGAAGCCACCGAGATAAGCCCGGATCTCGCGCTCACCGAGGTCCGGCTCGCACCGCTCGAACGCGGTCAACGCGCTCGCCTCCAGGTCGAGCTGTTCGACCTGGTGCTGCGCGAAATAGCCGACCACGAGATCGCCCGAACGCGTCACCTCGCCCGCGGTCGCCGCGATCTCGCCCGCC
The DNA here is from genome assembly GCA_052030825.1 of Gammaproteobacteria bacterium. GTDB lineage: Bacteria > Pseudomonadota > Gammaproteobacteria. The sequence continues at coordinate 1,342 of JBPEYE010000256.1, forward strand.
AGCAGCTTGACGAAAGTCGACTTGCCGGCGCCATTCAGGCCCAGCAGGCCGATGCGCTCACCGGGGATCAACGCGAAGTCGACCGCGCGCAACACGTCGCGGTCGGCATAACCGGCGGCGACGTTCTCGAGCCTGAGCAGCGAGGACGGCAACGAACGCGGCGCGGCAAATTCGAACGAGAACGGCGAATCGACGTGCGCGGGCGCAATCAGGCGCAACCGGTCGAGCGCCTTGATCCGGCTTTGTGCCTGGCGCGCCTTGCTCGCCTTGGCGCGAAAGCGGTCGACGTATCGCTGGATGTGGGCAATGCTTTGCTGCTGCTTGCGATAGGCCGCCTGCTGCTGCGCCAGGCGCTCGGCTCGCTGGCGCTCGAACGCCGAGTAGTTGCCCCGATAGCGCGTCAGGCGCGCGTTTTCGATGTGCGCGATCCGGTCGCAGACGGCGTCGAGAAACTCGCGGTCGTGCGAGATCAGCAATAACGCGCCGTCATAGCGCAGCAGCCACTGCTCGAGCCAGATGACGGCGTCGAGATCGAGGTGGTTGGTCGGCTCGTCGAGCAGCAACAGGTCCGAGCGACACATCAACGCGCGCGCCAGCTTCAGGCGCATGATCCAGCCGCCGGAAAAATGCCCAACCGGTTGCCGGATGACGGCGGCATCGAAACCGAGCCCGTCGAGCAGGCGCGCCGCGCGCGCCGCCGCCTGGTAGCCGTCGATTTGCTGCAGCCGCTCGTGACTGGCCCCAATTACGGCGGCATCTTCGCGTGCCTCGGCTGCGACCAGTTCGGCTTCGACGCGGCGCAGTTCGGCGTCGCCGTCGATGACGAAATCGAGCGCAGCGCGCTGCTCGAGCGGTGTCTCCTGCGCAACCGAGGCAAGCTGCCAATCCCCTGACAGCTCGACCGATCCGGCGTCGGCGGTGAGTTCGCCGCGAATCAGCGCGAACAGCGACGTCTTGCCGCAGCCATTGGCGCCGGTAACACCGACCTTGTGCCCGCGCTGCAGTTGAAGATCGACGGCTTCGTAGAGCAGGCGCCCGTCGCGGCGCAGCGCGACCCGGTCCAGCCTAAGCACGATCCGCGATCCGCAGGCGCGTGGCTAACGGCATCGCAATCCGTTTAGTGCCATTTCTGAAAATGGGTTAAGATACCTCTCGGGCCGGCGGGAAGATAAGCCAATAATAAAATGAACCTGGAAAAATACTATAACCTGGACGGGTCCAAACTCTCCTTTAGCAGACAGCAAGCCAGCGAGTTCGCCAAATCGGTGGCGGGCGATTTCAACGCGCTGCATAACGTCGACGCGACGCGTTTTTGCGTACCCGGCGATTTGCTCTTCGCGGTCATCATCCATCATTACGGGTTGCGCCAGACCATGGGGATATCGTTCTCCGACATGGTGGATGACGGGGTCAGTCTGATCCTGCCCGAGGTCGAGGCACGCGAAATTTCGATCTACGGCGAAAACGACAAGAAATATCTCGACCTGTCCACCGATGGCGACAAGACCACCAATCAGAAATTGATCGAGTCGCTGCTGCTGAGCTATGTCGAATTTTCGGGTCATTCGTTTCCGCACGTGCTGGTTCCGGTCATGAAAGAGAACAACATCATGATCAATACCGAGCGGCCGCTCGTGATTTACGACCACATGCGCATCTCGCTCGATACGCTCGAAATCGATTCGGTCGAACTCGAGCTGAGTGACTGCGTTTTCCGGATTTACGGCAAGCGCGGCGACATTGCGCTGAACTTCAATCTCACCCATGACGGCGAAGCGATCGGCAAGGGGCAGAAAAAACTGGTTGTCGGCGGCTTGCGCGAATACGACCAGGCCAAGATCGACGAGCTCGTCGCAAGTTACACCGCGCGCAAGGAAAACTACCTCGCCGCCGCTCAGTAGCGGCGCACGAAACTGAGAATACCCCCCGAATCGCCGCCGGCCAGCAGGCTTAGCCGGACGTAGGCGGTCGGTTCGACGAAATAGTCGAGGTGCAGGCCGGCACTGGCCGGCTCGTCGCGCTCGAACACGTCGATGCCGTCGACGTCGTCGATGTCACCGTCGATATCGACATAACGCAGGAAGGGCGTGAACCGGTAGTGCGCCGCGCGCAGGCTCGCGCCGACTTCGACCGCCGCCTCGATCCAGTCGATGTCGATGCGCTCGTCGTCGCGATTCTCGCGGCCGCCGTGATAGCTCAGATCGAACTGGCCGTAAAATTCGAAATGCTCGCCGAGACGCAGCAGGCGATTCAGGTAGATGCCGACGAACTGTTCGTCGAACTTGAGCGTCGGCGTCGGCGAGTCCGCAACCAGGCGAATGCTCGAGTAACCGAGGTTAACGCCAATTCGTAACCCGGTAGCGGTCTTTTCCTCGATCCGGAATCCGATCAGGCTGGTTTGCGCCTCGCGCGTTTCGCCCTCGAATTCCCAATCGGTCTCGGTGTTGGCGAGATCGAGCTCGACGCCGGTCCAGAACGCCGACGTCACCGCCGGGCAGACGATCAGCCACAGCGTGACCAGTGCGCGACCGCCGCGCCTCACAATGCGCCGATCCGGCGCAGCTGCTCGGGATTGCTGATGCGCTCGCATTCGCGGATGATCCAGTCACCGACCTCGGCAATGATTTGCTCCGGCGACTTGCCGTCGGGGGAAATGGGTTTGCCGATCACGACGCGCACCGTGCCCGGCCACTTGATCCAGCTGTGCCGCGGCCAGTATTCGCCGGCATTGTGCGCGATCGGTAAAATCGGATAGCCGGTTTGCTGGGCGACGATCGCGCCGCCGATCTTGAACGGCTTGCGCTGGCCCGGCAACACCCGCGTGCCCTCGGGAAACAGCACCAGCGTGCGCCCCTCGTCCATGCGCTGCTGGCTCTCGACGATGAGCTGCGCGATCGCCTTGCGCCCGGTGCCGCGATTGAGCGCGATCGCGTTGATCGCCTTGAGCGCCCAGCCGAAAAACGGGATCCACGTCAGCTCGCGCTTGACCACCCACACCAGCGGACCGAAAAAGCGCTGCAGCACGATCGTCTCCCAGGTCGAGCTGTGCTTCGACATGACGATGAATCCTTCGTCGGGAATGTTTTCGAGACCCTCGACCGCGTAGCCGAGGCCGCAGAAGAATTCCAGCGCCCACAGCGTGAACCCGACCCAGGCACGCAGCAATACCATGCGAAAGCGCAGCGAGGTCCAGAACGATAACGACACCACGGTCGCGGCAACGACGATACTCGGCAACAGCACGATCCAGAAGCAGGTCGAGCGAATTCCCAACCACAGCTTGTACCAGGGACTGACCACCGGCCCTCGCTACTGGCGCCGCAGCGTCGCGCGCGCGAAGTGGGCAAGGTCATCGTAGACCTCGACGTCGAGCGCCTCGGGATGGTGCTGCATGACGTGTTCGCCCCTGCCGGTGCGCACCAGCACCGGAATTGCGTTGGCCATGCGCGCGGCCTTGATGTCACTGATGTTGTCACCGACCAGCGGCGTCGCGGCGAGATCGATTTCGAAGCGCTGGGCGATCTGGAACAGCAAGCCGGGCTTTGGCTTGCGGCAGATGCAGTTGTCGGCCGGGCCGTGCGGGCAGAAAAAATAGCCGTCGAGAGCGGCCCCGCGCGCGGCGAGCAGCTCGTCGAGGCGCGCGTTCATCGTCTGCAATTCGGCCTCGCGGTACCGCCCGCGCGCGATCCCGGAGTGATTGCTGGCGACGGTGACCAGATAGCCGGCTTTCTTGAGCCGGGCGATGGCTTCGATGCTGCCGTCGATCGGATTCCAGTCCTCGACGCGCGCGATATCGTCGTCGGCGGCGTGGTTGATCACGCCGTCACGATCGAGAATGATCATTTTCGCCATCGAGGACACTCCCGGGAGACCGGCCTTTCATGTCTGGATTCGCGAAAAATCGGCAACCCGGCGAAAACTCTGCATCAGTTGCGCGAGCAGCGCAAGCCGATTGTCGCGCAGCGCTTCGTCGTCGACCATGACCATGACCTCGTCGAAGAAGCGATCGACCGCCGGCCGCAATTCGGCCAGGCGCTCGAGCCCCGCAAGGTACTCGGCGCGCGCGAAATGGGCTGCAACCTCGGCGTCGAGTGCAACAAGCTGCTGGTGCAGGCGAATCTCCGCTTCGGCGTCGAACCGTGCCGGGTCGACCGCGAGCCCCGCGAGATCCTGCTGCTTGAGGATATTGCCGATACGCTTGTTGGCCGCGGCCAGCGCCGCTGCGGCTTCGTGGCGCTGGAATTCGTCGACCGCGCGGATACGCCGGTCGCAGTCGAACAGGTCGCCAGGGCGCGCGCTGGTCACCGCGTCGACACGATCGAAGGCAATGCCCTGCTCCTGGTAATAGCCACGCAGGCGGTCGAAGACATACTCGACGACCGCCTCGATCACGCCGTCGGCATCGATCTTCTTGAAATAGCC
>JBPEYE010000257.1:0-4624 GCA_052030825.1 Gammaproteobacteria bacterium
GCCGCCGTCGCGCAGGATGAAGGCTTCGAAGGCATGGTTTTGCGGGCCGTAGAGCTTGGTCAGGTGAAACAGCGCGACGAAATACAGGATCGCGACGACGAACAGTCCGAGCAGCCGACGCAGTCGCTCGATCCAGGCCGGGTCCAGCGCGCGGCCGTCGAGGCGGAAGCAAAGCAGTAGCAGCGGCGTGAATAGCGCGAGCCCCCAGGCGAAGGACAGGACGATGAACAGCGGCGCGAGCAGCGCGGTGTCGTAGGCTTCGCGCGCGACCAGGAAGCCGAAGATCGAGCCGGTACCGGTGGTCAGGATCAGGCGCCAGGCGAGGGCGGCGATGCCGGCCGGTCGACTCAGGCGCTCGAAGCGGCGCTCCATCATCAGCCACAGATAAACCGCGACGATGACGACGAAGCCGATGTAAAGAATGACATTCCAGGCGAAGATCGACTTGAAGTTGTAGTGCGTCATCGCGATGATCAGCCGGTCGGGGCGGCCGAGATCGAGCAGCAGGATCGCGAGGCCGCCAACGAGCAGCGCGATCGCAAGCACGCCCGAAAAGCGCGCCAGCGGCTTGTAGGCGCGGCGGCCGAACACCGACGCGAGCGACGCGACGTTGAGCGCGCCGGAAGCCGCGACGATCAGGAAAATCGCGAACACGTGCGGCAAGCCCCAGACGATCTGGTTGTTCATGCCGGTGACGTGGTGGCCCTCGACGTCCATGTGGTGCGCCGCGGCGAGCCCGATCAGCGCCAGCAGCGCGAGCCCGGCGAGTATGGCCCAGTAGACGCCGCCCCGCGTCCTGACCTCGAGATAGCGCGGCTCGGCCATGCTACAAACCTCGGTAGTGCACGCCCGGATCGGTGCCGAGATCGGCGCGCAGGCGGTCGGCGCCGAGTTCCCGCAGGCGTTGCGAGATTTCGCTGTCGGGATCGTTGAGGTTACCGAACAGAATCGGCTTGCGGCCGTCGCGGTTGACCGCCTCGGCGCAGGCCGGCACGGCGCGATCGCCGTCGCGGTCGATGCGGTGCACGCACAGCGTGCAGGATTCGACCGTGCCCTTGCCGCGCGGCGCGACCGGCAGCTGGTCCTTGAGATTCTCGTGGATGAACGAGCGCGCCTGGTACGGGCAGGCCATCATGCAATAGCGGCAACCGATGCAGGTATGCTTGTTGACCAGCACGATGCCGTCGGCGCGCTTGAACGACGCACCGGTCGGGCAGACGTAGACGCACGGCGGCTCGGCGCAATGCTGGCACATCAGCGGCGCGAAGCTGACGTGGCCGCTGGCGCGGTCGGTCAGCCTGACCTTGCGGATCCACTGCGCGTCAATGGCCGAGCCCGCGCGCGCCTGCCAACCGTGTTCGCGCGCGCAGGCCGCGACGCAGGCGTCGACGTCGGCCTCGCTCAACGCGTTGTTGTCGATCAGCAGGCCCCAGCGTACTGACGGGTCGAGCGCCGCGGCGGCCGGTTTTGCGCGCAGCAGCAGCACGCCGGGCGCGAGTGTGATCGCGGCGAGCGCGGCCGCGCCGCGCAGGAAATCCCGCCGTGCCGGAAGCGCGTCGATGCTGTCGCGTTCAGTCGTCATCGGCTTCGACGCGCAGTTGCAGCGTCGCCGCAGTCAGGTTCTTCGAATCGCCGAATCCGCTGGTCGTAACCGGTTCGTAGCCGCGATCGGCGTGGCATTCGAAGCAGTCGATGCGCACGCTCGTATAGGCGTGACACTCGGCGCAGAAATGCTCGGGATCCTCGTAGCGCAGGATCTTGCCGTCCGGCTGGACCGGGTTGTGGCAGTTCATGCAGCCGACGAGGCTGTATTTGCCGGTCCGCGCACCGTCGATCACGGTTGCGTCGCGCTGATGGTCGAGCAGGTGCATGTGTTCGCGGCGCATGACCTCGACCGGCTCGACGCACTGCGCGGCGCCGGCCGGTTTGGCCGGCATCGGCAGCTTGACGCCGCCTTCGGCGAGCACCGTGCCCGCGCCGGAGGCGAGCGAGGCCAGTGCGGCCATGCAGAGCAGGAATCTCGTAACCGCGGCGCGCATCGGGCTCAGTGGTCGCCGAGCGCCATGTCGATGTAGCCCGTCGGGCAGACGTCGGCGCAGATGTGGCAGCCGATGCAGCGGGTGTAATCGGTGGCAACGTAGCGGCCCATCGTCTTCTCGTCCTTCTTGACCCGGTAGACCGCATCCTGCGGGCAGTAAATCACGCAGTTATCGCACTCGAAACACATGCCGCAGCTCATGCAGCGGCCGGCCTCGGCGACCGCTTCTTCCTCGGACAGGCTCCTCGCGCGCTCCTCGAAGTGGCCGAGCACCTGCTCGGAGTCGGGGCCGAAGGCTTCGCGCAGGTGGCGCGCCTGATAAGAGAAGTGGCCGAGAAACAGGCGGTCCGAGGAGATGATCTCGTTGGCCGAGCGGTCCTCGTAATTATGCACCGCGAATTTGGCCTCGTTGGTGCCCCAGGTCGCCTGGTGCTCGAACTCGGATGGCTCGAGGTCGAACTCCTTGAGTTTGTTGAGCAGGTCGAAATGGTGCACGTCGACCTTCGGCCGCTTGCTGAACTCCTTGCCGCCGAGGTAACGCTCGATGCTGTCGGCGGCGATCGCCGCGTGGCCGATCGCGGTCGTCAGCAGGTGCGGGTGAATGATATCGCCAGCGACGAAATGGCCCTCGCGGCCGGGGTGCTGGAAAAACTTGTCGGCATCCATCAGGTTCTTGTCGTTACCCAAATCCTCGAGGCCGGTCAGGTCGCCGCCCTGGCCGATCGCGGCGACGATCAGGTCGCACTCGATGTCGAACTCGCTGCCTTCGACCGGGGTTGGTTTGCCGTCCTCGAACGTGCACTTGGCCATCTTCAGCGCGGTCGCGCGACCCTCGTCGTCGACGATGATCTCGACCGGCATGACGCCGTCGAGAATGCGCACGCCCTCGCGCAGCGCGTCCTCGACCTCGTGTTCGGTGGCGGTCATCTCGGCGCGCTGGAACAGCGACGTCAGCGTCACGTCGGCACCCTCGCGCGCGGCGGCGTAGGCCGAGTCGTGCGCGGTAAAGCCGCCGACGACGAATTCCGCCTTCTTGTCGGCAGGCAGTTCGTTGATCTTGCCGAGCCGACGCGCGACCGAGACCACGTCGATCGACGTGTCGCCGCCGCCGACGCAAACCACACGATCGGCGGTGACTTGCAGCGTTCCCTTGTTGAAAGCTTCGAGGAAAGCGACGCCGGAGATGCAGTTGGGCGCGTCGCTGTGCTCGAGCGGCAGGCGGCGGCCGGTTTGGCAGCCGATCGCCCACAACACCGCGTCGTACTCATTTTCGAGCTCGTCGACCGAGACCTCGCGGCCGACGCGCGTACCGAGCCGGGTATCGATGCCGCCCATCTCGAGGATGCGGTCGATTTCGTGGTCGAGGTGTTCGCGCGGCGTGCGGTAGCCGGGGATACCGTAGCGGAACATGCCGCCGAGTTCGTCGTGATCGTCGAAGATCGTGCTGGCGATGCCCTTGCGCCGTAGCTGGTAAGCCGCGGCGAGGCCCGCCGGGCCGCCACCGACGATCGCGACGCGCTTGCCGCCGAGCGCCGGCTGTTCGCCGAACTTGAAGCCCTCGGTCCTGGCGGTGTCGCCGATGTACTGCTCGACCGCGTTGATGCCGACGAAATCGTCGACGTTGTTACGATTGCAGCCCTGTTCGCATGGCGCCGGGCAGACCCGGCCCATCATCGACGGGAACGGGTTGGCGTCGGTCGAGCGGCGAAACGCGTACTCCTGCATGCTGACGCCTTCGGGCGGCTGCTCGATGCCGCGCACGATGTTGAGCCAGCCACGGATGTCCTCGCCCGACGGGCAGCTGCCCTGGCACGGCGGCGTGCGGTGGACGTAGGTCGGGCACTTGTGCGAGGTATCTTCGTTGAAGATGTTTTCGCCCATCGAACGCCAGCGATTGACGCCGTCCTCGAACTTGCGAAACGTGAGCTTGGTATTGACTTCTTTTTCCGACGCTGCCATGTCGTATCTCCTGTATTCGAATCTATTGCTCGCTGCCCAGCACGATCGCGTTGCCGACGAGTTGATGCACGCTGACGACCTGGTCCATTTCGAAACCGTAGTAGGGCAGAACCTTGCTGAACTGGCTTTTGCAGATCGCGCAAATCGCCGCCATATGGGTTACGCCGTGCGCGTCGACGACCTGTTTTAGCGCCTCCATCCGCGGCAGCGCGCCCTTGACGCGCAGCTCGACGAGGTCGTCGGTGAGCAAGCCGCCGCCACCGCCGCAGCAAAAGGTCGCCTCGCCGATGGTGCCGGGCGGCATGTCGTAAAAGTGATTGCAGCTGGCGCGCAAAATCGCGCGCGGAATCTCGAACTGGCCGCCCTCGAAGTTGCCCATGCGCGAGCCGCGCGCGAGGTTGCACGAGTCGTGGAAGGTCACCACCATGTCGTCGTTGGCCGACGGGTCGATTCGGAGTGCGCCCTGCTGGATCAGGTCGTAGGTGACTTCGCAGATGTGCTGCGGTACCGGGTAAGCCGGGTCGAGAAAATCGAACGGCCCGGCGAGCGTGTTCATGAAACCGTAGGCGACGCGCCAGGCGTGGCCGCACTCGCCGAACACGATGCGCTTGACGCCGAGCTCGAGCG
>JBPEYE010000258.1:0-14299 GCA_052030825.1 Gammaproteobacteria bacterium
TGGCGAACGCCGGGTGCAGCTTCTTGAAGTCATCGAAGTTGTCGAACACGGCCTTGACCACCGTGTAGACGACCTCGTCCGACACCTTGGCGCTGGAGACGAAGGTCGCGCCGACGCCGAAAGTATCGATGTCTTCCTTGTTGTTGTACATGCCGGCCGGGATCTTGGCCTTGCGGTAGAACGGGTTATCCGCGACCAGCTTGTCGATCGCCGGGCCGCGCACGTGCACGAGACGCGACGGGCAGGTCGCGAGCGATTCCTGGGTCAGCGCCGACGGATGGCCGACGAGCCAGAAGTAGGCGTCGATCTTGCCGTCGCAGACGGCCTGGCCGGTCTCGGCCGACTTCATCTCGGCGGCCAGCTTGAGGTCGCCGCGGCTCCAGCCCAGCGCTTCCTCGATGACTTCCCAGGTACCGCGGGTACCGGAACCGGGATTGCCGATGTTGAGACGCTTGTTCTTGGCGTCGGTCAGCTCCATGATGCCCGAGCCTTCGCTGGCGATGACGGTGACCGGTTCCGGATGCACCGAAAAGACCGCGCGCAGATCCTTGAACGCGCCCTGGTCTTCGAACTTCGACGTGCCGTTGTAGGCGTGATACTGCCAGTCGGACTGGGCCACGCCGAACTCGAGCTCGCCGGTGCGGATCGTGTTGATGTTGTAGATCGAACCACCGGTCGACTCGGCCGAGCAGCGGATACCGTGCTGCTTGCGATCCTTGTTGACCAGCCGGCAAATCGCACCACCGGTCGGGTAGTACACGCCGGTGACACCGCCGGTGCCGATCGAGATGAATTGCTGCGCCGCGAGCGCACTGCCGCTGAATACCGAAGCGGCGAACAACGCTGCGAGCGCAATTCTGCTAGTGATTTTCATGGATTATCTCCTGCCTTCGTTATGCCGATTTCTTGTTTTGGCAGCGCGGGGCTTCGGCATCCGTCGCGCCACCCTGGTTGTCCTGGGACAACAGACATTAACATAAGGATGCTTTATATCAAAACAAGTCATTTTGATGACTTTTTCGCCAGTCTCCGAATTTACGAAGCGCCCCTATCGCCGCCGCGTGGAATCGAATACATTAGCCCGACACCCGCTGTCACGCTCCCGATGCCGCCGATCGATACGACTCTCCGCGACGAGCTGCGCCAGTTTTTCGTCATCGCCGTGCCGCTGGCGGCTGCCTATTTCGCCGAGTTCGCGATGTTCATCGTCACCAAGATGGTCGTCGGCAAGCTCGGCTACCACTCGCTCGCCGCGGTCGGCATTGCCGGCGACCTGTCGTTCGAAGTGCTCGTGATCCTGATGGCGCTGCTATCCGTGGTCGGCGTGCTCGCCGCGCAGGCGCTCGGCGCGGAGCGCACGAACGAGGTCGGCCAGGCGGTGCGGCAGGGATTTTTCGTCGCCAGCGGCCTGGGATTGCCGGCGATGTTCCTGATCTGGAACCTCGATCTCGCGCTCATCGTGACCCACCAGGATCCGCTGGTCATCGAGCTCGCGCGCGAGTACCTGATGGGCCTCGCCGGTGCGGTGCTGCCGGTGCTCTGGTTCGCGGTACTGCGCAACTACGTCGCCGTGCTGGCGCAGACCGTGTCGGTGCTGGTGATCACGGCAGCCGCGGTCGTGCTGCAATACGCCTTGACGGTCTGGTTCGTGCACGGCGGCCTCGGCCTTGCGCCGCTGGGGCTGTTCGGCGCCGGGCTCGCGACCACAGTGGTCTCCTGGTTGATGTTTTTCGCGCTCGCCGCGCATGTCTACCGCAAGCCGCGGTTCCGCGGCTTTGGCCTGTTTCACGGCCGTTGGCGAGTCATCGTCGCGACCTGTCGCGAAATCCTCGTCCTCGGCACGCCGGTTGCCGGCCTCGCGTTTCTCGAGGCCGGCCTGTTCGTCGCCACCGCGATACTGTCGGGCGTGATCGGCGCGAAGACGCTTGCGGCCTACGAGATCACCGCGGCCTGGGTTGGCGTGCCGTTCGTGATCGCCTTCGGCTTCGCCGAGGCGACGATGATTCGCGTCGCCCACGCAACCGGTCGCGCGAACCTCGCCGCCGCGCGCCGCGCCGGCTTTCTCGGCATGGGGCTGGTCGTCGTAATCACGTCGTCGCTGCTGGTCGTGCCGCTGGCCTTCGCCGACGCCGTCATTCTCGTTTTCATCGAGCCCGACGATCCGGGCTTCGACGAGGTCGCGGCGCTGGCGCGGAGTTTCCTGCTGATCGCGGCGCTGTTCATGATTTTCGACGGGCTGCAGGCAACCGCCGCGCGCGCGCTACGCGGGATGAAGGACAACCTCGTGCCGCTGTGGATCGCCGGATTCGGTTACTGGATCATCGGCATCGGCGGGGGGTCGATTCTCGCGTTTCACTATCGCCTTGGCGGCGTCGGCCTGTGGTGGGGACTGGCGGGCGGGCTCGCCGTTGCCGCCTGCCTGCTCAGCTGGCGCTTTCATCGCTTCACCCGCCGGCGCGATTTGCCGATCACCGCCTGATTCCCGGGTTGCCGACTGCGCGTCTCTGGCCCTTATACGGGCAAAGACCCCGCGCCGGGTCAATACCTCGCCATTTATCGGGGCAGCGGTTCGCTGCGACCGTAGAAGCCGATATTCTCCTCGTCCGAGAAAACCCGTCCGGGCGTTTCGTAATACGAGAACACGGCAACGACGCGCGCGCGCGCGCCGCGTGGCGGGCTGACCCGGTGCGCGGTATTGACACCGCGAAACACGTTGAGGTCGCCGGCACCGAGCCTGAGGGTTTCGACCGAATCGTCTTCGCCGCGCAACAGGCGCGCGACGCCGTCGAAATTGGGATCGACCGGGCTGCGAAGATCGCGGCGAAACTGGAACTCACCACCGATCTCGGCGGCCTGCAGCAACAGCGTGGTGGTGAACTCCGAGCGGTCGAAATGCCAGTTCAGACCCTCCCCGGCGCCGTAGGCCAGCACGTTGGCGCAAGCCAGCGGGTCATCCATCGGGTAGAGCCGCGCCTTGCCGGTCACGCGGGCGAGAAATTCGATCAGCGCCGGCCAGGCGTAGACGCGCGTGAGTACCTCGCCGAGCTGATCGCCGCACAGCGTATGGTTGACCGTGGTGACGCGCGCGAGCGCCGGATGATCCGGGGCGACGCCGTCGATCGCGTCGTCAAAATAGATGTTGTGTTCGCGCGCGTGGGTGAACGACTCGTGCTCGAGCTTGCGCAGCAGTTCCGGCAGAATCGCATCGATCGCGGCGCGCCGCATCAGGCCCGGTAGCGTGAACATGCCGTTGCGCTCGAGCGCGTCGATACAGCGCGCAACGAGCGCGTTGCCCGCTTCGTCGTCGAGGCGGTGCAGCGGGTAGCGATCGAGATCGATCAGGTCTTCCATCGCCGTTACTATAGGCTCGCCAATTCGCGCCGACAAGCGCTCAGGCCGGCGCACCGCGGTAGTAATGCCACAGGAACAGGCTCGCCGCGCTGCGGTAAGGCGCCCAGCCCGCGGCCAGTGACCGCGCCGCGTCCTCGTCGAGCGCATCGTCGCGTCGTCGAAGCCGCTGCAGCGCGACGCGCAGCGCCAGGTCGCCGGCCGGGAAGACGTCTTCGCGGCGCAGGCAGAACATCAGGTAGATCTCTGCGCTCCAGACGCCGAAACCGCGTAACCGCGTAATCGCGTCGATCGCCGACGCGTCGTCGAGCCCCTCGAGACGCACCGGGTCGAACTTGCCGTCGACCATCGCGCGGGCGAGGCCGGTGACGTACTCGACCTTGCGCACCGACAGGCCGGCAGCACGCAGCGCGCCGTCCGGTAACGCCAACACCGCACGCGCTTCGAGACGCGGCGCGAGCTCGCGCAGCCGCGCCATGACCGCCGCGGCCGCCGCGGTCGAGATCTGCTGCCCGACGACGATCGAAAGCAGGGTTTCGAAACCCGGCTCGCGCAGGCGCGGCAACGGGTAACCGACGCGATCGAGACCGGCGCGCAGGTCGGCGTCGGCCTGCGCGAGCGCGTCGAGATGCCGCCGAATCGTCGCCTGGTCCATAGGCTGCCGACCTTAATGCTTTAGTGCTAACATGACCAGTCCGCCAGCCGTTGCGCGAGGAGAACTCATGGCCGCCTACTGGATCGCCCACGTCGAAGTCACCGACGCCGACACCTACGCCGAATACGCGCGCCGCGCGACCGATGCGATCGCGGCGCACGGCGGTGAATTTCTCGCCCGCGCGACGCGCACGCTGTGGCTCGAGGGCGAGCCGCGGGAGCGCAACGTCGTCGTGCGCTTTCCGAGTTTGGAAGACGCCGAGCGCTGCTACCGCTCAGAGGCCTACCAGGCAGCGCTCGAATTCGCACTCAAGGCGTCGCGGCGCGACTTGTGCATCATCGACGGCAACGACTGAATCGATGCTCGACACGGAGACGATAGATGCCTTCGCCCGCGACGGCGTGGTCGTCCTGCGCGGCGTGTTCGCCGACTGGGTCGGAATCTTGCGCGCCGGCGTCGACGCCAACATGCGCGAGCCCGGCCCCTGGGGCCGCGACTATCTCGACGGCGACCAGGCCGGTCGATTCTTCGGCGATTACTGCAACTGGAACCGGATCCCCGAGTATCGCCGCTTCATGTTCGATTCGCCGGCCGGCGAGATCGCCGCCGACCTGATGCGGTCGCGCGGCGCGCGCATTTTTCACGAACACGTGCTGGTCAAGGAGCCCGGTACCGACAAGGCGACCCCGTGGCACCACGATCAGCCATACTACTGCGTCGACGGCCGGCAGGTCGTCAGCCTGTGGATTCCGCTCGACCCGGTGCCCCGCGAAACCTGCCCCGAATTCGTCGCCGGGTCGCACGCCTGGGGCCGCTGGTTTCTGCCGCGCAAGTTCAGCGGTATCGATTACGATCACGACGACCCGCGCCTCGAGACGATGCCCGATATCGACGCCGATCGCGAGGCTTACGACATCCGCGGCTGGGAACTCGCGCCCGGCGACGCGATCGCGTTCCATTTCCTGACCGTACACGGCGCGCCACCAAACCGCTCCGCCACCACCCGCCGGCGGGGCTTCGCCGCGCGCTGGCTCGGTGACGACGCGGTTTTTGCGACCCGCTCGGGCGAAATCTCGCCGCCATTCCCCGGCCTCGCCGACCGGCTCGCGCCGGGCGATCCGCTCGACACGGAGGAATTTCCGCTGGTCTTCTGCCGCGACTGAATCCATCGGTAAGCGAAAACTGGGATGCGCCATGTTTTCGTGCAAAAATGGGGACAGACCGCGCACCCGGTATCACGATATTTCCGTTGGTGATCCGAATTTTTCTGATCGCGGTATACATTAATTATAAGTCCTGCAAATATTTTTTGGCATGGACTCCGGCTACGCCCGGTCGGCTGCTTCGTTTCGCGGCGGAACCGACGCGGTTTCCGATCGCGCGGGCACCCGTAACCGAGTTAGCCGTAAACAGGGGAACCGCCGGAGCGCGGAACGGGGGAAATTCCGAAATTGGACCAGCCCAACGCCACGATCCTGATCGTTGACGACGAGCCGATCAATCTCGAAATCATCTGCGCGCACCTTGAAAGAGACCACTACGAACTCGTGACCGCCGATAACGGCGAGGCCGCCTGGTCGCTGCTCGAGAGCGATCCGCTTCGCTTCGACGCGATCATTCTCGACCGCATGATGCCGGGCCGCGACGGCATGCAGGTGCTCACCAGCATCAAGGAGCACGATGTACTCGAGCAAATACCGGTCGTGATGCAGACCGCAAAATCGGAAAACCGCGACATCGTCGACGGCCTCAAGGCCGGCGCCTACTACTACCTGACCAAACCTTACGACGGCGACGTCCTCAGAACCATCGTCCGCAGCGCGGTCAACGACAGCCTGCACGTGAAGTCGCTGCGCGAATCGCTGCGCGAGGGACGGCGCATCTTCGACCTGATGACGTTCGGCCGCTTTCGCATTCACAATCTGCGCGAGTGCAACCTGGTGGCGTCCCAGGTCGCGCACCTGTGCCCCGAGCCCCATCGCGTCGTCACCGGCATTTCCGAGTTGCTGATCAACGCGCTCGAGCACGGCAATCTCCGCATCGGTTACGAGGAAAAGAGCAACCTGATGCGTCGCGGCATGTGGCAGATCGAGGTCGAGCGCCGCCTCAATTCCGAGGCGCACAAGGGTGGTTACATCGAACTCGAGTTTCAGGTCGCCGCCGACACCGTGCAAATCCGGATCCGCGACCAGGGCGAGGGCTTCGACTGGACGCCGTACATGGATCTCGATCCGAACCGCGCTTTCGATCCGCACGGCCGCGGTATCGCCGTCGCGCGGTTGTCGAGCTTCGACGATCTCGAGTACGTCGGCGATGGCAACGAAGTCATCGCGACGGTACGCAAGAGCCTCGATGGCTGAGCCGGCGCCGGCTGCTACATGCGGCCGTCGTCGTCGTCGAAGCGGCTGAAATCGAGTTCGCCGCTGAAATAGGTCGACTCCCGGCCCGGCTGCGGCACGATTCCCCTGCCCTCGTAGATGCGCAAGCGCGGATCCGCCGGCCGCGGCTCGTGCGCAACCAGCCACAGGCGCAGAAAATGGCGTTTCAGCGCCGGATCGGCGGCATCCTCGAAGGCGGTGCGGTTGTGCAGGATCGTCAGGTTGTTGAACCAGACCGCTTCGCCCGGTGCGGTCACGAAGCGCAACGCGAAGCGTTCATCGAGCGCGATCTCGTCGACCCGATCGAGCGCCGCAATCTCGTCCGCCGCCAGCGGCTGATCCAGCTCCTCGGCCGCCATCTCGATATAGGAACGCAGGTAGTTGACGCTGAGTTCGCCGTCGTGAAAGCTGAACACCGGGATTCGCTCCGCGGTCACCGGCGCCTCGCCGGGCGCCTCCTCGCCGAACCGGTGGTAGCGGAAACCACGCATCAGGATCGGCATTGCCTCGGGCGCACGTGCAAGAATCTCGTTGTAGATCGCGAGCGCGCTGACGTAGCCGCTGACGCCGCCTTCGAGCGCGCGCTGCAGGCACAGCATCGCGACCACGTCGCAGGCGTCGGTATGCATATCGAGCTCGGTGCTGTTGCGGTAAGCGCGCTCTTTCGGATCCTTGCCGCCGACATCGACGACGTGACCGAGGCGATCGCCCATGACGCTTTGCGACATGGCCGTGCCGAAGTGGGTGCCGAGACCGAAAAAAATCATGCCTAGCTCGTCGCGATCGAAACGCTCGGGCGACAGTCCGCGCAGGATGACGAGCCCGCTGCCGCGCATGACCTCGTCGCGCCAGCGCGCAACGTCGGCATCGATCGCGCCCAGATCGAAGTCGGCGCGCGTGATCGCCTCGGCATCGTCGGTTTTCGCCTGCGCCGCCCGCAGCGCGCGTTCGAGCGCGTCGAGGTGACGGTAATTCAAATCGATGCAAAAGCTTTCACGGTCGCGCTCGGCGGCGCGCCAGGCGCCAGGGTGGCCGGCCGCGATCGGTGGCGCGCGCGACACGTCGTGCGGCGAATTCATGACGCGAGCTTGCGCAGCGGTGCGCGTCGGGTGACCGCGCCACCTTCGCCGAGCATGGTCTCGGTCAAACCCCGCTCGGCGTGGTTCATCTTCAGCGATAGCATCTTTTGCGCATACTCGAGCACGCGATCGCGGTAGTCGGGATTGCCGGCCAGGTCTTCGAACTCGTCCGGATCGCGCTCGAGATCGAAGAACAGCGGCGGCAACGCGCCGAAGTGCACGTACTTGTAGCGGCGATCGCGCAGTACCGAGAGGTTGCACTGGTGCAGGGTGATGCCGAGATGGCGCTCGATTTCGTCGTCACGGACGTTGCGAAAATCGAACTCCCAGAACACCGCGTCGCGCCAGCCGGCCGGCAGTTCGGCGGTTTCGAGCGCGGGCTTCAGCGAGAAGCCGTCGCACTGACTCGGGATCTCGAGCCCGAGCCAGTCGAGCATCGTCGGCATCAGGTCGACGCTTTCGGTGAACGCGTCGATCCGTTGCCCCCGGCTCGCGTCGGCCTCCGGCCGCGGGTCGCGGATGATCAGCGGCACGTGGTAGGACTCGTCGAAGTAACCGAGCTTCGACATCAGGTGATGATCGCCGAGCTGCTCACCGTGATCAGAGGTGAAAACAATCAGCGTCGAATCCCAGTCGCCGCGCGCCCTGAGCGCGTCGAACAGGCGGCCGAGATTATCGTCGACCTCGCGCATCAGGCCGAAATAATTGGCCATGTCCTGCTGCGTCTGCCGCGGATTGTCCGGCGCACGGAAACGACTGTGGTTGATGTAGTAGTCGAGCAGCGGGTGCTGGCGCGCCTGCTCGGCGGCCGTACCGCGACGCTTCGGTGCCGGCATCGCCGCGGGGTCGTACAGCCGATTGTAGGGTTCGGGCGCGGCGAACGGCGGGTGCGGGCGCAACAGTGACAGGTGCGTTATCCACGGACCCTGCTGCGACTCGATCCAGTCGATGCAGCGATCGGTCATGTAGTGGGTTTCGTGATCCTCGGCGGTTATCGCGAGCGGCAGCACCGCGTCGCCGCCGTCGGCCCAGTCGACGCCGGGCACGGTTTGCGCGTACAGGCTCCACGGCCGCTGCGGCAACTCGTATCCGCTGTCTCGCAGGTACTCGACCCACTCGGCCGAGACTTCGTCGACCATCGGCGTATAGGTCTCGATACCCGGTAGCGGTTCGCTGTAATGGCGCAAGCGGGGGTCGTCGGAGTCGAGCCCGCGAGGATCGATCGCCGAGTCGGTATAGCCGAACAGCGACGGCGCATAGCCCGCCCTGCCGACTTCGAGTGCCCAGTTGGTAAAGCGCGCGTCGAGCGGCGCGCCGTTGACGACGCAACGGTGGTTTTGCAGGTACAGACCGGTATGGATCGAGCTGCGGCTCGGCGCGCACGGCGTCGCCTGAGCGTAGTGACTGGCGAACAGCAGGCCGTCGTGCGCGAGCGCGTCGAGGTTCGGTGTCTCTACCTGCGGATGGCCAAGCGCCGACAGACACTCGCCGCGCCACTGGTCCGCGGTGATAAACAAGATGTTCATGCTCGTTCCGGCATAGATTGCCGCTCCCGAAATCCGGCTCGAACCCGGTTACTGGCCGCAGCCAGATCCATCGCGCATCGGCGAAATTCTAGTCTTTTTTAGCGCGCGGAAAAACTTTGCCTTCGGAACGGCTGTTACACCGGGTGACGGAATCCGGCAGACACGTCGGGAAATGCCAGTCCGGCTTCGCCGGATCAGCCCATCAGTTTCGCGTCGAACGGGCAGCGGGTCAGGTTTTCGCAGCCGTTTTCGGTCACCAGCAGCTGGTCTTCGAGCTTGACGCCATCGGCGCCACCGACCTCGCCGACGTAGGCCTCGACGCACAGCATCATGCCCGGTTCGAGCGCGCCGTCATAGCCGCGTTCTTCCCAGTCGACCGGGTACTTGATCGCCGGCCATTCGTCGCACAGGCCGACGCCGTGGAACTTCGAGCCGTAGCGTTGCGGCAGGTATTCCGCCGGCAGGTGATGGCCCTGTTCGGTCAGTTCGCGAAACGCCATCCCGGGCCTGACGATATCGGCATTGGACATGATGTGCTCGTAAGCGATCGCATGCAGCGTCTTTTGCCGCGCCGTCGGCGCGCCATCGCCGATGAACCAGGTTCGCGATATGTCGGTGCACATCCCGTAGCAGCCGATCAGATCGGTATCGAAGGCGAGGATTTCGTCGTTGCCGATCACCCGCGGTCCGCATTCCTGGAACCAGGGGTTGGTCCGCGGCCCCGACGACAGGATACGGGTTTCGATCCACTCGCCGCCGCGGCGGATGTTGGCCTTGTGCAGTTCGGCCCAGACGTCGTTCTCGGTCATGCCCGGCGCGGTCAACTCGCGCATCTCGGCGATCGATTGCTCGCAGGCGTGCATCGCGCAACGCATCGCACGAATCTCGTCGGGACCCTTGATCGCGCGCGTTTGCTCCATTAGTGCCTCGCCGTCCATGACCTCGACGCCGGCCGCGTCGAGCGCGCGCAATCCGGCGATCTGGATCTTGTCGACCGCGACCCGGCGGCCTTTGCCGACGCGCTGTTGCAGCACGTCGACGACCTGTGCGACGAAGGCCTCGGCCTTCTCTTCGGTCCGCTGGCCGGTGGCAAAATAGAAAAACGAGGCGCCGAAGCGCACTTCACGCACCAGCGGGTTATAGGCCGACAGGTATGCGTAGCCGCCATACTCCCACAGCACCAGGTAACCGTCGGCGGTCACGAGGCAGGCGCGAAACGGATTGTGCGCATTCCACAGCTGCATGTGCGTCGTATCGGTGGCATAGCGGATCGACAGCGGGTCGAACAACAGCACCGCGTCGAGGTCGCGGGCGTGCAGCCCGGCGACGATGCGCTCGAGGCGGTATTGCCGCAGGCGCGGCAAATCCGGACACTCGAGGCCGGCGGTCTGCCACTCGGCGTAAGCCAGCGGCGTCGGACCGATTTCGAGGCGATCGTTGTCGTCCGGCGTATTGTCCGGCCGCAACGACGGAGCGCGGCGCGATGGATCGATCTTCGGCTTCGAGATCGAGTGCGGATTGCTCGCCATATCAGCTCCTCAGTCGACTACCGCCGGCATCGAACGGCGGTTGTTCGAGAATGACTCCGGGATGCGGCCGGCCGAGGATCGCGACGTCGACGCGCGTGCCGGGCCGGGCCTGCCCGGTCCTGATGAAACATAGCGCAATCGAAGCGCCCGCGCCATGGCCGTAGGCACCCGAACTGACCCGCCCGACCGGCGTACCGTCGGTGAGAAATACCGGCTCGCCGCCCGCGGCGTCGGCGTCGTCGGTGTCGAGGCGCACGATCACGAGTTTTTCGCGTGGCGGGCGGTCCTTGATTGCAAGGTAGGCGTCGCGACCGAGGAATTCGCCCTTGTCGAGCTTGATCAGCCGATCGAGTCCGACCTCCTGCGGCCAGTATTCCGGCGAGTACTCGCGACCCCAGCTGCCGTAACCCTTTTCGACGCGCAACGACAGCAACGCGCGGCTGCCGACGAGGCGCGCGCCGTACGCGTCGCCGGCGTCGAGCAGCGCGTCGAGCAGCTCGAGCTGGCGCTCGATCGGCACGTAGATTTCCCAACCGAGATCGCCGCTGAACGACACCCGCAGCGCGACCGCGTCGATACCGGCTACCGCGATCCGACGATTGTGCATGAATGGAAAAGCCGCGTTCGATAGATCGGCGTCGCCGAGGTCGCCGAGCAGGGCCCGCGCCTGCGGGCCGGCGACGTTGAAGCCCGCCCAGGTTTCGCTCAGACTGCAAAATTCAACGCCTTCGTCACGCTCGACCATCGCGAAATAGCGTTGGTGGTAGCGCTCGGCGATGCCCGAGCCGATCATCAGGTAATCCTCGTCGGCGAGCCGCGTGATCGTGAAATCACCGGCGATGCCGCCGCGCAGGCCGAGCAGCGGGGTCAGGCACGAACGCCCGTTCTCGACCGGCACCCGATTCGCGACCAGGCCTTCGAGGTAGGCGTGCGCGCCGCCGCCGCGAACCCGGTACTTGGCAAAATTGGAAATGTCGACGATGCCGACCGCCTGCCGCAACGCGCGGCATTCCTGCGCGACCGGCTCGAACCAGCTTTGGCGTTCGAAACCGTAGGTCTCGACCGGCTCGACGCCCGCCGGGGCGTACCACAGCGGATGCTCGTAACCGTAGGACAGGCCGAAGACCGCGCCGAGTTCCTGTTGCCGGAGATAAGCCGGGCGCGTCTTCAGCGGCCGTCCGGCGGCGCGTTCCTCGTATGGAAAATGAATCTTGAAGCGATGCGCGTACTGGTCGAGCGTTCGGGCCTTCGTAAACGCGGCATCGGCCCAGGCGCCGAAGCGCGCGAGATCCCACGCGAACAGGTCCATCTTCGGTTCGCCGTCGACGATCCACTGCGCCAGCGTCAGGCCGAGTCCGCCGGATTGAGAGAACCCCGGAATGATGCCGCAGCAACAGTAGTAATTGCGCAATTCCGGTACCGGGCCGAGCAGCGCGGACGAGTCCGGCGACCAGATCATCGGTCCGTTGATTACCCGTTTGATTCCAGCCTCGGCGAGCACCGGCACGCGCGCGAAGGCGCGCAGCAGGTTTTCCTCGATGCGCTCGAGATCCTCGGCGAGCAAATCGTGACCGAAATCGAGCGGGGTGCCGTCTTCGGCCCAGTAACGACCGTCTTTCTCGTAGGCGCCGACCAGCAGACCGAGGCCCTCCTGGCGCAGATAGTACTCGCCGTCGCGATCGGCAATCAGCGGCAGGCGCCGGCCCAGGGCTTCGATCCCGGGGATCGTCTCGGTCACGAGGTACTGGTGCTCTAACGGCATCAGCGGCAGGTAAACTCCGGCCAGCGCGGCCACCTCGCGCGCCCATAGGCCAGCGGCGTTGACCACGACTTGCGTCCTGATCGTGCCGTTCGGCGTATCGACCTCCCAGCCGCCGTCGGCGCGCTGGCGCGTCGCCAGCACCGGCGTAAAGCGGTGCACCTCGGCGCCGCGCTGCCTTGCGCCCCTGGCGTAGGCATGCGTGACGCCGGACGGATCGACGTTGCCGGCGTCGGGCTCGTACATGATGCAGCGAACACCTTCGAAATCGGCGAATGGATGCATGCGCTCGGCATCGTCGCGGCCGAGCTCGTAGAAGTCGACGCCGAAGTACTTCGCCTTCGCCGCCTGGATGCGCAGCTGGTGTTCGCGTTCGCGCGTCTGCGCGAGATAGAGCGCACCGGGCTGAAACACGCCGCAACCCTGGCCGGTTTCGCGTTCGAGCTCGGCGTAGAGTTGCATCGTGTAGTACTGCAACCGCGAGATGTTGTTGTGATCGTGGAGGCCGTGAATGCCGGCGGCGGCGTGCCAGGTCGAGCCCGAGGTCAGCTCGTCGCGCTCCAGCAACACGACGTCGCTCCAGCCGAGTTTCGTCAGGTGGTAAAGAATCGAGCAACCGATCAGACCGCCGCCGATGACGACCGCCCGGGTTTCAGTTTTCATCGCCGCCCTCGCGCGTCACGATTGCGGAGCTCGAACCGAAGTCGCAGCGAGCCGAATCGTTCGAGCCGATGTCTCGCAGCGCCGCCGGATCACGCATCAGCCGATTTGAGCCGGCGTGACGATACCGGATTTTCAAGGCTTCCAAATCGACCCCGAGCCCGGCGCGACGCGAATCCACGGGATATATTCTCCGAGTAGCAGCGCTGCGCGTCAGGCGGCGCCGACGGAGACGCCGGCCGGCGCGGCGATGATCGAATCGAGTTCGCGCAGGAATGTCCGCACCTCATCGGCATTATTGTAGTGCCCGAGCGACACCCGAATGCAGGTCGGCAAACCGAGCGGCCGCAGGATATTGCCCGAAAAGTAATCGGCCTTGCGCACGTGCGTGCGAATGCCGCGGCGATTGAGTTCGGCGACGACATCGGCACACGGCCGGCCATCGACGACAATCGAAACAAGCCCCTCGCGCGCCGGGTTGTCGGCACCGCCGATCAGCGTTACCCCGGCCATCGCCCGCAGACCGCGCTGCGTTTCGTCGCCGTCGATCATGAGCCGGACCAGGTCCTGTTCGTGCGCCTGAATCGCGGCGCCGGCGGCGACGATGCGCGCGCGCCGGTCGGTCGAGTCGGTGAAATACGAGCCCAGCCAGGCGAAATACTCGACCACCTTGCTGGTGCACGCGAACGCCGAGGTATCGCGCGTGCCGAGTTCCCAGAAATCCGCCGGGGTGCCGTCGAGGCGATCGTGCGGCAGCTGCGCGAGCCGCGGCGAAACCCACGCGAAACCGTAGTTGTGCCGCGAGAAAACCTTGTAGGCCGACACCGCGTAGCCGTCGATGTCCCAGGCGTCGACGTCGAGACCGCCGTGGGCCGCGTGCTGGATGCCGTCGAGGATGATTACGCAGGCCGGCGCCACGGCGCGAATCGTCGCGACGATCGCCGCGACGTCGACCGTCATCCCGGTTACCGGGCTGGTGTGGATGATCGTCGCGACGCGCGTATCGGCGTCGACGGCCGCCGCGTAATCGGCGGCGGCGACCGTCGCGCCGGCCGGGTCGTGCGCAACCGCGCGATATTCCTTGCCGGCGATTGCGGCCCAGCGCTTGCCGGCACTGGCGGTTGCCGGGTGTTCGAGCGTGCTGCCGACAACATTGCCGCCGGGCGGCGTACCGAGTACGGCCGCGCGCACCAGGCGGAACAGCAGCTCGGTGCCGCTCTCGCCGGTAAAGACCGGACCGTCGGCGACGCCGAGAAAAAGGCGCATGTCGTCACGGCTTGCGTCGATGATGCGCATGAGTTCACGCGACGCCGGGTTGTCGCGGCCCTGGTTGTCGGGAATGCCGGCGAGCTCGGTATTGACCTC
>JBPEYE010000259.1:0-5963 GCA_052030825.1 Gammaproteobacteria bacterium
TTCAACTTCGACCAGACCGAGGTCGCGGCCAACCCGGTGCACCTGCTCTACGTGCTCGAGCAGCAGATCGCGCGCGAGCAGTTCCCGCAGGACGTGCACGACCGCTACCTCGAACACATCAAGGCGTTTCTGGTGCCGAATTACGTCGAATTCATCGGCAAGGAAATCCAGACCTCCTACCTCGAGTCGTACAGCGAGTACGGGCAAAACATATTCGACCGCTACGTGACCTATGCCGACTTCTGGATTCAGGACCAGGAGTACCGCGATCCCGAGACCGGCGAGAACTTCGGCCGCGCGTCGCTCAACGAGGAACTCGAGAAAATCGAAAAGCCGGCGGGCATTTCGAACCCGAAGGATTTTCGCAACGAAGTCGTTAATTTCGTGTTAAGGGCGCGCGCGCAAAATGAAGGCAACAACCCGGAATGGGTCAGCTACGAGAAACTGCGCACCGTGATCGAAAAGAAGATGTTTTCCAATACCGAGGAGCTGCTGCCGGTGATTTCATTCAGCGCCAAGGCTTCCGAGGAAGACGAGAAGAAACACGCCAATTTTGTCTCGAGGATGGTCGAAAAGGGATATACCGAAAAGCAGGTCCGTTTGCTTTGCGAATGGTATCTGCGCGTCAGGAAATCGTCGTAATCGCCAGGGGGTACGAGCCGGATCACTGTAATGGCGCAACTCATCGACAGGCGGCAGAACGCAAAAAACAAGAGCACGGTCAACCGGCAGCGATTCCTGCGACGCTACAAGACGCAGATCAAGAAAGCGATTTCGGACCAGATTTCCGAGCGCTCGATCACCAATATCGACAGCGGTGAAAGCGTATCGATCCCGACGCGCGACATTTCCGAACCGACTTTCCGCAACGACAAGGGCGGCGTGCGCGAGGGGGTTTTCCCGGGTAACAAGGAGTTCGCCCCGGGCGACCGGATCAAGCGCCCGCCAGGCGGCGCCGGTGAGCAGGGCCGTCGCGCCAGCGACCAGGGCGAGGGCGAGGACGATTTCGTCTTCGAAATCTCGAAAGACGAGTATCTCGACCTGTTGTTCGACGATCTCGAGCTGCCCAACCTGAAGAAAAACCAGCTGCGCAAGATGACCAAGAGCAAGACCGTACGCGCCGGTTTCACCACCGACGGAGTGCCGACCAACATCAACGTCGTGCGCTCGCTACGGTCGGCGCTGTCGCGCCGCATCGGCATGGGCAGCGAACCGCGGCGCATGCTGCGCGAGCGCGAGGCCGAGCTCGAGGCGCTGGAGCAGGAGCCGGTTGCCGACGAGTCGCGGCGTGCCGAGCTGCACCAGGAAATCGCGATGTTGCGCGCGCGACTCAAGAAGATCCCGTTCATCGACACCTTCGACCTGCGCTTCAACAATTTCGTGCAGCGGCCGGAGCCGACCTCGCAGGCGGTCATGTTCTGCCTGATGGACGTCTCCGGCTCGATGGACCAGGAGACCAAGGACATCGCCAAGCGCTTCTACATCCTGCTCTACCTGTTCCTGACGCGCAGCTACAAGGACGTCGACGTGGTCTATATCCGGCATCACACCCAGGCCAAGGAGGTCGAGGAAGAGGAGTTCTTCTATTCGCGCGAAACCGGCGGCACGATCGTCTCCAGCGCGCTCGAGCTCACCCGCGACATCATCAAGCAGCGCTACCCGCCGACCGACTGGAACATCTACGCCGCGCAGGCGTCGGACGGCGACAACTGGAACGACGATTCGCCGCTGTGCGAGCAGATCCTGGCCAAGGACCTGCTGCCGCAGCTGCGCTATTACGCCTACGTCGAAATCACCCGGCGCGACCACCAGGGCCTATGGGAGCACTACGAAAACCTGCTCGACAAGTACGACAATTTCGCGATGCAGCACATCCGCGAGCACAATGACATCTACCCGGTGTTTCGCGAGTTTTTCCGGAAGCAGACGCAATGAGGGAACCCATCTCGACGTCCGCCGAGTGGACGTTCGAACTGATCGATCGGTACTACGCCGAAATCGAGGCTATCGCCGAGGAATTCGGCCTCGATACCTATCCGAACCAGGTCGAGCTGATCACCGCCGAGCAAATGCTCGACGCCTACGCGAGTATCGGCATGCCGATCGGCTACAGCCACTGGTCCTTCGGCAAGCATTTCATCAAGAACGAGCAGCAGTATCGCCGCGGCCACATGGGGCTGGCCTACGAAATCGTGATCAACTCCAATCCGTGCATCGCTTACCTGATGGAAGAGAACACGATGATGATGCAGGCGCTGGTGATGGCGCACGCCTGCTTCGGGCACAATTCGTTCTTCAAGGGGAATTACCTGTTTCGCGCGTGGACCGACGCCGAGGCGATCATCGATTACCTCGTCTTCGCCAAGCGCTACATCGCCGAGCGCGAAGAGCGCTACGGCATCGAGGAAGTCGAAAACCTGCTCGATTCCTGCCACGCGCTGCAAAACCACGGCGTCGACCGTTACAAGCGGCCCTACCCGGTGTCGATGCGCGAGGAAAAGGAGCGTCTGAAGGAGCGCGAAGCCTACCTGCAGTCACAGGTCAACGAAATCTGGCGCAAGACCATCCCGCAGAAGGCGGCCGAGGAGGAAGAGGAAAAACGGCCCAACTTCCCCGAGGAGCCGCAGGAAAACATTCTCTATTTCGTCGAGAAGAACGCGCCGCTGCTCGAACCCTGGCAACGCGAAATCGTGCGCATCGTGCGCAAGATCGGACAGTATTTCTACCCGCAGCGCCAGACCCAGGTCATGAACGAGGGCTGGGCCTGCTTTTGGCACTACCACATCATGAACGAGCTCTACGACCGCGGCAAGGTCACCGACGGCTTCATGCTCGAGTTCATCCAGAGCCACACCAACGTCGTCGCACAGCCGGACTTCGACAGCCCGTATTTCAACGGCCTCAATCCCTACGCCCTCGGCTACGCGATGATGACCGACATCAAGCGCATCTGCACCGATCCGGATGACGAAGACAAGCAGTGGTTTCCGGACATCGCCGGCTCGAACTGGCAGGAGACCCTCGATTTCGCGATGCGCAACTTCAAGGACGAGAGCTTCATCTCGCAGTTCCTTTCGCCGCGGCTGATTCGCGACTTCAAGCTGTTCTCGATCCTCGACGACGAGGCGCAAAGCGAGCTCGAAGTCACGTCGATCCACAACGACGCGGGCTACCGCCACATTCGGAATTCGTTGTCCAACCAGTACAACCTGAGCATGAACGAACCCAACATCCAGGTGTACAACGTCGATATTCGCGGCGACCGCTCGCTGACGCTACGCCACATTCCGCACAATGGCATCCCGCTCGCGGACACCCGCGAAGAAGTCCTCAAGCACCTGCACCGGCTGTGGGGTTTCCCGGTCCGCCTCGAGACCATCGACGCCGACGGTGAAGTCGAAAACGTCGACGAGTGCGGCGCCTGACTCGGGGCGCGACGCAGGAATACAGCTTCTACCGGTCCGGCGCGTCGCGCCACGACCGCCGGCATTACGGACCCGGGTCAGCCACCCTTGATCGGCGGCAGCAAAACGATGCTGTCGTCGGCGCCGATGGTGATCGCGTCGTAGTCTGCCGGGTCGACTTTCTCATCGTTGAGTATCACGAGAAAGGGCTTGTCGGCCGGAATCGGAACCTGGTCGAGCAGTTGCTTCAGACTGGCGTCGTCGGCGACGCGCAGCGTGCAGCGGTTGAAGGAGCTGCCGGCGGGCAGGTACTGGCGCAGCCCGCCGAACAGGGTCACGCCGACTTCCATGCGCGGTGCCGCGATCAGGCGAGGCCGAGTCGCGACAGCGTATCCTTCTTCGGCACGCCTTCGCTGTCCCAGCCGCACAGTTCGTAGTATTCCGGCAGCATTTCGTCGAGCTTGCAGACCAGCCCCTTGGCGGTGCCGACATCGGCCGGCTCCTCGAGGATGCGGGGCGGCAGCGTGTCGTCTTTGCGCGACAACCCCGCCTTGAGGTTGAACAGCTTCTCGAGATTCCAGATGCGCTCGCCGACCTCGACCATGCGTTCCTCGCTGTTCCAGTCGCCGTCGCAGGCGGCGTCGACCAGGCTGCGGTAGTCGGCGAGGCTCCAGCCGCAGCCGCCGGGGAACAGGCACAGGCCGCTCGAATCCATGAACGCGACCTCGCGCTGCGTGTCGCGCACGATCTTGGCTTTGCCGGCGATCTCTGTGGTGTCGAAATCGTGCGCGTAGGGGTCGGCACGCAGATGGCAGGCGCCGCGATTGCTGGTCGCGTAGGCGAGTCCCATGCCCTGCATCGCGCGGCCGTCGTAAGCGGCGAACTCCTGGCCCTTGACGACCATCGCCAATTCGGGATGGCCGTATTTCTCGCACAGCCGCTTCGAACCCATCGCGACGTCGGCGCCGAAGCCTTCGCCCTTGCCGGCGAGCTCGGCGATCTCGCACATCGCCGCGGCGTTGCCGAACTCGAGCTTGATGCCGCCGGTGATTTTTTCGTCGATCGCGCCGATGTCGAACAGTTCCATCGCCGCCGCGATCGAGCCGCCGAGCGAGATCGGATCCATGCCGTACTCGTTGCAGATGAAGCCGGCAAAAGTCGCCGCGTCCATGTCGTCGACGCCGCAGGCCGCGCCGAGCGCGTAGGCGGTTTCGTACTCGAGGCCGCCCGAGGCGCCGTGGTACTCGGGACGGTCCTTGACGGTGAAGTGGGTGGGGTCGATCTTGCTGATGCGGCCGCAGCCGATGGTACAGGCGTAGCAGGCGCCGTTGGTGACGAGGTTGACGTGACCGTTTTCATTCGGCGTGTGCATCGCTTCGGGGTTGAGCTTGTTGGCGCCCTCGAAGCGCACGCTGCGGTTGTTGCGCGTCGGCAGGCTGCCGAAGGTGTTGGTCACGTCCATCATCGCCAGCGTGCCGTCGCGCGCCATTTCCTCGCGCCCGGTGAGGCGCGCGTTGACCTCGTTGACGAGCTGAAAAAACTTCTTCGGATCGGCGTTCTTCACTCCCACGGTGCCGCGCACCGCGATGGTCTTGAGATGCTTCGAGCCCATAACCGCGCCGACCCCGGAGCGGCCGGCGGCGCGGTGCTTGTCGTTGACCACGCAGGCATAGCGGCACAGCGTTTCGCCGGCCTGGCCGATCGACGCGAAGCGCATCTGCGGGTCCTGGTATTTCTCGGCGAGGATATCCTCGGTTTCCCAGACGGTCTTGCCCCAGACCTCGCTGGCGTCGCAAATTTCGGCGGTGTCGTTTTCGATGCGCAGATAAACCGGCGATTCGGCCTTGCCCTCGACGATCAGCAGATCGTATCCGGCGTTCTTGAATTCGCCGCCCCATTTGCCGCCGGAGTTCGAGCACGCGATCGCGCCGGTCAGCGGTCCCTTGGTGATGACGGTGTAGCGACCGCCGGTCGACGCCATCGTGCCGGTCAACGGACCGGTCGCGAAAATCAGCTTGTTGTCGGGCGACAGCGCGTCCGCTTCGGGGTCCGTTTCCTCGTAGAGGTACTTGCTGCCGAGGCCACGCGAGCCGAGGTAGGCCTGTGCCCATTCCATATTCAGGGGCTCGACCTTGCAGGTTCCGTCGCTCAGATTGACGCGCAGAATTCGACCTTGCCAGCTCATCGGGGGATCCTCCGGAGGTTGTGCGTTCGACAGAGCAGCGATTGTATCCGCTGGCGATCGATTTTTACACACCGCTGTTTCATAATCGGCAGCCTGCGACGAGGACAAGCCTGTGATCAGAGTCATCATCGAACGCGAAATCGCCGAGGGGCTCGAGCAATTCTACGAGTCGGCGATTGCCGATCTGCAAGAGACCATGGCCGCCTTCCCGGGTTATGCGTCGGGCGAGTCGCTCAAGGACCTGCGCCACCCGAATCGCTACGTCGTCATCACGCGCTGGCAAAACGAGGAATCGTGGAACCGCTGGTATCACTCGGAGCGGCGCCGCGACAAGCTCGCCGAATTGCGGCCGTTCCTGCTGACCGACGAAAAGG
>JBPEYE010000026.1:0-2406 GCA_052030825.1 Gammaproteobacteria bacterium
CGCCCGGGCAAGTTTGCGTGGATTTACCAGAGCCCCTTCGAACAGCGCATCATCGCCGATGGACGCGAGCTGTGGATTTACGATGTCGAACTCGACCAGGTCACGGTCAAGCCGATGGACACCGGCCTGTCGTCGGCGCCGATCATGATTCTGATGAAGCAGACCGATGTCGGCGAGCAGTTCGAGATCAACGAGGTCGGCCAACGTAAGTACCTCTACTGGATCGAACTCGTGCCACGCGCCGGTGACCTCGAATACACCCACATCTATCTCGGTCTCGAGGACGGCCGCGTGCGCGCGATGGAGCTGCGCGATCGTTTTGGCCAGAGCACGCAGATCGTGTTCGAAAATTTGCGCGTCGGCGTGGTTCACAACCCGAAGACCTTCCAGTTCGAGCCGCCACCCGGGGTCGACGTTTACGGCGTGGGTGGTTAAGACCTGCGTTCGCGATGAACGATTTATTCCCCGAGGAAAAGTCGTTCGCGCCGCTGGCCGACCGAATGCGCCCGCGCACGCTCGACGACGTCGTCGGCCAACAGCACCTGCTCGGACCCGGCAAGCCGTTGCGCCAGGCGATCGAGGCCGGCAAGCTGCATTCGATGATCTTCTGGGGGCCGCCCGGTACCGGCAAGACCACGCTCGCGCGGTTGATCGCACAGTACTCCGATGCGCGCTTCCTCACGCTTTCGGCGGTACTCGCCGGGGTCAAGGACATTCGCAACGCGATCGAGCTCGCGCGCCAGACGCAGGGGCTTACCGTGCTCTTCATCGACGAAGTGCACCGTTTCAACAAAGCCCAGCAGGACGCCTTCCTGCCGCACGTCGAGGACGGCACGATCCTGTTCGTCGGCGCGACGACCGAAAATCCGTCGTTCGAACTCAATAACGCGCTGCTGTCCCGGACGCGGACCTATGTGCTCAAGCCGATCGCCGCCGCCGAAATCGCGAAGGTCGTCGAGCGTGCGCTCGCCGACCGCGAGCACGGCCTCGGCGAACTCGGCCTCGAAATCGATGACGACGCGCTCGAACTGCTCGCGCGGGCGGCCGACGGTGACGCGCGACGCGCGCTGACCTATCTCGAAATCGCGAGCGACCTGGTCGACGATCGGCGAATCGACGCCGCGGCGATCGGCGAGATCGCGACCCAGGGGCCGCGTCGCTTTGACAAGGGCGGCGATCTCTTCTACGAGCAGATCTCGGCGCTGCACAAGTCGGTGCGCGGTTCCGATCCCGACGCCGCGCTGTACTGGTTGTGCCGCATGCTCGATGGCGGCTGCGATCCGACCTACGTCGCGCGCCGGGTCGTACGCATGGCGATCGAGGATATCGGTATCGCCGACCCGCGCGGCCTCGAGCTCGCGCTGTCCGGCTGGCAAACTTACGAACGTCTCGGCAGTCCCGAGGGCGAGCTCGCGCTTGCGCAGGCCGTCGTCTACCTCGCCTGCGCGGCCAAGAGCAATGCCGTGTACCGGGCCTTCGGCGCGGCGATGGAGGATGCGCGCGCGTCCGGCAGCCTCGAGGTCCCGCTGCATCTGCGCAACGCGCCGACCCGGCTGATGCGCGAGCAGGGCTACGCCGAGGGTTACCGCTATGCGCACGACGAGGCGGAAGCCTTTGCCGCCGGCGAGCACTATTTTCCCGAGGGTCTCGAGGGGCGACACTACTACCATCCGGTCGAGCGGGGTCTCGAAATCAAGATCGCCGAGAAGCTAGCCCGCCTGCGTCGACTCGATCGCGAGGCGAACTCGTGAGCAAACCTTTCGCCGCATCCGCCGACGAGAACAAGGCCGTCATCTACGATGCCATCGAGCCGTACCTGCAAGGCGACGTGCTCGAGATCGGCAGCGGCACCGGCCAGCACGCGGTCTTTTTCGCCGGCCGCGCGACGGCGGTACGCTGGCAGCCCTCGGAGCTCGCCGCCAACCTGCGCGGCATCCGCGCCTGGATTGACGAGGCGGGCCTGCCCAACGTATTGTCCCCGATCGAGCTCGACGTGCGCAGCGCCTGGCCTCGCCAGCACTATGATTTCGTGTTTTCCGCGAATACCTTCCATATCATGGACATGAGCGCTGTGGCCGCGACGATTGCGGGTGCCGGCCGGGTGTTGCGCGAAGACGGGCATTTCGCGGTCTACGGGCCGTTCAACTACGGCGGTCGCTACACCTCTGAAAGCAATGCCCGCTTCGACGCGGGGCTCAAGTCACAGGACCCGGCGATGGGAATTCGCGACTTCGACTGGCTCGACGAGCTGGCGCGAACCGCGGATATGACGCTTGCCGCCGATGTCGAAATGCCGGTCAACAATCGCACGCTGGTCTGGCAAAAACGAACTTTATGACCCATAGTTAGCCTAAACCTCGATGCTCTCCACTGCGCTCCTGCCATGATCAGACTTTTGAAGACGAC
>JBPEYE010000260.1:0-3420 GCA_052030825.1 Gammaproteobacteria bacterium
TCGATGCCCCCGATTCGGCCGGAATTCGTCAAGCTGACTTCCGATTCTACAGGCGCCGGTTGTAGGTCAGCGCCAGCTCGTACTGATCCATTTCGAGCTCGATTTCCTGCGCGGGATCGAAGGTGTTGCTGCCGTCGACCGAATTGCTCGGCGCGTACATCGCCGCGAAATTCAGCGCGCTGTCGGCATCGAGTTGACGCGTAAATCCGAAGGTGATGTGTTCCTCGATGACACCGGGTGCGAGAATGTTGAAGACGACCTCGTCACTCGGGATCGGCTGGTCGCCGGTGCTGTAACCGACACGCCAGGTCATGTCGCCGTCCTGCCACTGGTAGCCGAGCTTGAGGACCTGCATGTCTTCCCAGCCGAAACCGGCGCCGTCGTCGCCGCCGAGGCAGCCGTCGCCGGTGCCGCCGCCCGGACCGGGCGCGCACATGCCGTTAGCCGGAATCAGGTTCGCAATCGGGTTGGATACGGCGGGCACGTCTTCATAGTTGATTTGTTGCAGGTCGACGACCAGCGTCCCGTGGCCCTTGATGTCGAAGGCGAAGCCGAGAGTCAGGTTGGACGGGATATCGAAATCACCCTCTTCGGCGAACAGGCCGGCGTAGTCGTCGAATTCGCTCATGTCGATTTCGGGCTGGTAGGCCGCGCCGAAGCGAATGCCGGGCGCGAGCTCGGTTTGAAAGCCCAAGCGAATACCGATGCCGGTACTGGTATCGTGATCGTTATTGCTGAGATTCGACGGGTCGGTCGAAAAGCCCCCGAAGTTGGCGAGCCCCTTGCCCTCGAAGCGCTGGTAGGCGACGATGCCGCTGATTCCCCAGGAAGTCACCGCGGAAATCTTGCGTGCGTAGGTTGTCGAGATGAACAGCTGCGCAAGGTCGACACCGGCGGTGCCGTCGCCGAAGGTTCCCGGGAGCTCGACCGTTGTACCCGCCGGGCCGAGCAGCGCGACGCCGCCGTCGTATTCGGTGTTCATGCCGCCGTTACCGTATACCGAAATACCGATTGTGCTATCGCTGTCGAGCACCCAGTTATAACCGAATTGCGGAATCAGGAAGGCTTCGTTGTCGCTGTCGATGCTCTGATCGCCGTCGCCGATCGAGAACGGGCACGCGGCGCCGCAGGGCGTTCCGACCGGGGCCGAGGGGCCGCCTTCGGACGAATATTCGCGCATCGGTGCGAACAGGGCCGCGCCGACGTCGTAACGCGCGCCTTGCCAGACCATGCCGGCCGGGTTATTGGCTGCCGCCAGCGTGTCCTGGGAGTAGGCGACGCCGGCGCCGGCAAGCCCCTTTTCGAGGGTGCTGACGCCGTGGGTGAAATAACCGTTGGTCGCGAGGCCGATCGTCGGCAGCGACGATAGCGCCAACAGCCACGCGAAAAATGAAAATCGAATTCGAGCCATTGCAATCTCCTCCCAACTACCGAGATGTCGTAAATGAAGGCCGGCTTGTTGTTGCCTTCTCGTTTTCCGGCACCGGGATCGATTGACCCGGGCGCCGACCATGACTCCGAATTCGTTGCCGCGCGTCAGATGAACAGATTCACGTCGGACTCGCCGGCAAACTCGAAAAACGTCGCCGCCCCGGCGTAATCGATGCCGTCGATGAAATCGTCGGGTTGCATGTCGAACAGATCGACGGTCATCTGGCAGGCGATCAGTTTGACGTCGGACTCGAGGCATAATTCGCGTAGTTCGGCCACGCTGGCGACGCCTTTCTTTTTCATCTTGGCCTTCATCATGCTGCTCATGACCGCCTCCATGCCGGGCAGCGCCGTGCCGATGGTCGGGAACCATTTGTCCATGCCGAGCGGCATCGGCATGCCGGGATTGCCGAGCGGCGACACCTTCAGGTTCATGTCCTTACGCAGCAGCTGCAGTCCGTAAAATGTGAAAAACACCTGGGTCTGGTAGCCGAGCGCGGCGGCGGTCGAGGCGAGAATGAACGGAGGGTAGGCCCAGTCGAGTGTACCCTTGGTGGCGATCAGCGCCAGTTTTTTCTCGGTCATGTCGCGTCTCCTCAGGTCGCAGCCGCGAGGCCATGGCGTTCAGGCTTTGCGAATGTAGTAATGGTACTTGCCGTCGGCCTCGGTACTCTCGAGCAGCTCGTTGCCGGTTTGTTTGCAGAAGGCATCGAAATCCTTGACCGAACCCGAGTCGGTCGAGATCACGTATAGTACTTCGCCGCTGTTCATCTGCGTCAGAACCTTTTTCGAACGCAGGATCGGCAGTGGGCAATTGAGGCCGGTGGCGTCAAATTTTTCAGTGTAATCGGTCATGATGGATAAATTCACCCGTCGGGAGATCGAGTCGTTACGTTGATGCAGGCTCTTATTGTAAGCGATTCAATCGAACCCCAGTGGACCCATGTCAATTACGCGATGCGAGCTGCATTTCAGATACCGGGCTAAGATAATTTAAATGCCTTGACGATCATACTGCCCTGTTTGAGCATGGCCTACCCCTTTGGGGATAACGTGGCGGCGACGGCCAAAAAAATGCCGGGCGGGTGCCCGGCATCGAGGTCTGAATGAGCGCAGACGCTTACTTGCGCGCTCCCGGGCCATTGACTGCGAGGCCGTTGCTCATATAGGTATGAAAGTACTCGAGCGCGCGGTATTCGTCGCTTTGCGCCGGATACGGCTTGGCGCGTACCTGGGCGTTGCAACCGCCGTAGCGCCGGTGCGTGGTGCCCATGCCGCCCCACTTCGAGCGATATACCGGGAAGTGCGACAGGTGGCCGAGTCCGGGGCTCAGCAGGTCGGCGCGCACCTTGTATCCGGCGTAAAACTTGTGGCAGTCGGCGCAGGCCATGTTGAGCTGGCCGCGCTTCTGATAAAAATGTTTCTTGCCACGCTCATAGGCGGCCAGTGCGCGCGGATCGTCCGGGATCTTGATGTCGATGATATTGCCGCGCGACGTGTAGGCCATGTAGGCGGAAATATCCGCGATCGGGCCGCGCTTCCACTTCAGCGGTTTTTCACCGTTGGCCGTGCGGCACTCGTTGATCGCCAGTTCCAGCGTGATTACCTCGCCGCGATCGGTGTCGAAGTACGGGTAATTCTGGCGAATTCCGATACCGCCGTTCGGAAAACAATCGGCGTAGCGCTTGCCGTTGGCGAATGGCGTGTTGAACATTTCCTCGCCTCTGGAGATGCTGAGCTCGTAGGGCGGAAATTCCTCTATTTCTTCCCACTGCGCGCGCGACGATGGATCGATCGAATAAACACCATTGATGAAATCGTCGAACGGGGTATTCGGAAAGCGTTTCTCGTAGTGGGCGCGAAACTCGGCCAGGTCCTGTTCGGGGGTCGCGCCCGCGCCGAGCGGCAGCGCCAGCGTCAGGGCAAGCCCGAACGAAGCCAGTAACTTCTGCACTGCAGTTCCTCCTCGTATTTTTGTAGCCAGGTTGG
>JBPEYE010000261.1:0-5874 GCA_052030825.1 Gammaproteobacteria bacterium
ACCTACGCCGAGCGCCAGCGCTTTCCGGGCGACGCCGAGGCGGTCGAGGGCATGGGGCCGATCGCCGACCAGAAAATGGAACACCTGGTGCCGAGCGACAAGGGCATCATGCTCTACCGCAAGCGGCTGCGCCAGCTATGTCGCGACCTCGAGGCCGGCACGCGGCCGGGCCGCGTCGATGATTTCTGGGCCAACCCGGTTCCGACCTATGGCGGTGACACCGTGCTCGCGATCGCGCCGGATCCCGACGACGATCGGCGACGTCTGAGCGCGATCGGCGAACGCGTCATGCAGATCCAGTTCGATGCCGAGCAGCTGGTCGGCGACGCGCGCGATCGCAAGATCATCGAATCGTTGCGGGCGCTCGAGACCGAGTTCTCGCAATGACGCTGCGGATCCATATCAAGAATAATCACGCGGGACCGCACACCTTCCCGCCGACGCCGGAAAGCGAACCGGTGTTCACGATCACGCGCGCAAGCGTCGACGCCGCGCTCGCGGACTATCCCGATCTCGCCGGCCGCTTCGACGCGTTCATCGATTGGGACACCGATCACTGGGCCGAATCGATGCGCGACGCGGAGGTCCTGCTGACCTGGGACCTGCCGACCGCCGATCTCGCCGCGGTGGCGCCGAAGCTGAAGTGGATCCATTGCATCGGCGCCGGCGTCGAGCATCTCTACCCGATGGACTGGCTACCCGACGGCGTGACCCTGACCAACAACAAGGGCGCGCACGCGGACAAGGCCGGTGAATACGCGTTGATGGCGATCCTGATGTTGCACAACAAGATGCCCGCGATCATCGACAATCAGCGTCGCGCGCGCTGGGAGTCGCTCTACTCGACGCCGATCGCGGGCAAGACGGTCGGCCTGATCGGTGTCGGCAGCATCGGTGGCGGCGCGGCGCGGCGGCTCGCCGGTTTGCCGGTTCACGTGATCGGCGTCAGCCGCCACGGCCGGCCGCATCCGCAGGTGCCGGAAATGGTCGCGATGGACGCGCTCGACGCGGTGCTGCCGCGGATGGACTATGTCTTCGTTTCGCTGCCGGCGACGCCGGAAACGCGGGGTCTGTTCGACCGCGAGCGGTTGCAGTTGCTCAAACCGGGCGCCGGCATCGTCAATGTCGGCCGCGGCTCGACCTTCGACTACACCGCGCTCGTCGAGCTGATCGAACAGGGCCGGCTCGGCGGCGCGATCATCGATGTCTTCGACGAAGAGCCGCTGCCGGCCGATTCGCCGCTGTGGCGATCGCCGAGGGTCGTCGTCACGCCGCACGTTTCGGCCGACGACGGTGATCACTACGTGCCGATCACGCTGCAGCTGTTCTTCGACAACCTGCGCCGCTACGTTGCCGGCGAGCCGCTGCGCAATCGCGTCGATCCCGGGCTCGGCTACTAGGCGGACCGGTCACGGCCGCGCATACCGAATTCTCCGCGGACGGGTTATCATTGACAGCTCTCCGAACCGTGGGAATCGGCTCATGAATCAACCCGATCGGCTGATCGCCTGGCTGCGAGAATTCGACACGCAGATTCCGCTTTCGGCGCTGACCGATCGCCTGCGCGACGCGACGCTGTCGGCGGACGCGCTGACGCCGTATATCCGTTTCTCCGACGAACGCTATTGTCGCAACCTGGTGGCGCACGGCGCGCAGTTTTATGCGCTGGTGCTGTGCTGGCGACCGGGGCAGGGGAGCCCGATCCACGACCATCGCAATGCCGCCTGTGGCGTGCGTGTCGTCAGCGGCACCGCGACCGAGACGCGCTACCGGGAGCAGGGCGCGGGCCTCGTCGTGGAGTCGGTGCGACAGCTCGGTCGCGGCGAGGTTTGCAGCTCGTTCGACGACGATATCCACCAGGTGCGCAACGAGGGCGATGACAATCTCGTCACGCTCCACGTTTATTCGCCGGTGCTCGACAACATCAATCTCTACGAGGTCGAACGTGGTCGCGTCAGCGTGTTTTCCGATCCCCTGTTGCAAAACTTGCAGCCGGTTTGAATGCGGCACGCCGGTCGATCGATCGTTTGCACCGGCATGAACTAAACTTCCTTAACCGACAGGATCGAGGGCCAACGCGAATGTCGAGATCGAAAAAAATGACCCGAACCATCGCCACCGCTTGCGCGCTGGTTGCGATTTCGCTGCCGGCGCAGGCGATCAACAAGGCCGAAGTCAAGGCGCTGATCGAGGCCGCCTATCCCGGCGCGAAGATCACCGAGATCGAGAAGGAAACCTACCGGGGCAAGCGCATCTACGAGGTCGATTTCAAGCACGACGGCAAGGCGCTCGAGGCGATCATCAGTCTCGACGGCGAAATCATCAAGGTCGGCATCGATGATTAGCCGGCGACAGGGCGCAATCGCCCGTCGCGGCGATCCCTTGTGACGGGTATCGCACGGTGAAAGATTTCCGATTGTGTCGACTCGGGCGCGTTTGCTAAGCTTGAGCAGAGTTCCGCTATGACCTCGCAACAACAATCAGACCGCAAGCGGATTCGAATCGGGCTATCGTCGAACAGTCAATCCGGGCCTCCGCTGCGGGGGAATATATCCCGCGACCCTGAAGATTGACTGAGGATCGAATCATGCGACACCCGTTAGCGGCCTGCATCATCTCTGGCCTGTTTTGCACATCGCCGCTGCTCGCCGCCGACGGTGCACTGGACTACCAGTTCGCATTCGGCGTCGATCGCGCCGAGCTCGACGGCCTGAGCCTCGGCGACGACCCCGACATCGAACGACTCGACGAGGAAGAATTTGAAATCGAGCTCGACCTCGAGTACCAGATCAGTGACCGTCTCTACCTGTTTTTCACCGCTGCATTGATCGACGAGACCGAGGCGGTCGAGCCGCGAGGCGAGCGTGACGATATCTCGGGGCTGGAACGCAAGCAAATCGGTGTCGGAATTCTTTTCGGTGACGAAGTCGGTTCGGAATTGAAGCTCGGTCGCATGGAATTCGAAAGCGCCAGCGACTGGTGGATCTGGTGGGACGAGGAGCTCGACGCCGTCCGCATCGAAACCGAGTACCGTTCGTTCGAGGGATTGCTGGCAATCGCCGAAGAACAGGCGCGGGAATCGACCGGGGTCGATTTCATCGACCCCGAGTTGGACGGCGTCGGCCGCGTGATCGCGAGCCTCGGCTGGCAGTTTGCGCCGGCGCATTCGCTCAACCTCTATTATCTCGACGAGGACGACGGCTCGAGCCGCAACGCCGTCGGCGATTTTGAGGACGCCGAGCGCATCGACGAGGAAGACGCCGACCTGACCTGGACCGGCCTCAGTTATTTCGGCGAGTTCGAATTGGATGCCGTGGGCGAGCTCGATATCGAGTGGCATTATGCCCGCGTCAGCGGCGACGAAACCGTTTACGAATTCGACGACCCGGATCCGGCCACCGGCCTCGCCGAGGTCGTCGAGCGCGAGCGCGGCGACGTCAGCGGTGACGCCCACGGACTGTTGCTCGGCTGGACGCCGGCCGCGCTCGAAGACTGGCGCTTCGTTGTCGGCCGCGCGGTCGGATCGGGCGACGGCAATCCGGACGACGCCCGTGACAAGGCGTATCGCCAGAACGGGCTGCAGGGTGAAGCCGAAGCTTTCGGCGAGCTGTATCAGCCCGAGCTATCGAATTTGCAGGTAGATGTCATCGGTTTCGAGTGGCAGGTCAATGAGCGCCTCGCGGTCGCGTTGAAACGCTACGATTACCGCCAGCAGAAGATTGCCGACGAGATGCGCGATGTCGCACTCGAAGTCGACCCGGACGGCGTCAGCCGGGATCTCGGCAGCGAGCTCGACCTGGTGGTGACGTATCTGCCGATTGACGGTTTGGAACTGCTGGTGACGGTGGCCGAATTCGATGCCGGCTCGGCCTACCGGATCTACCCGGACGATTCCGCCAGCTATATCAAATTCGAACTGGTCTACGAGTTTTGAGGAGTCGCTCAGGCCTGGCGGTGTAGCGACGGCTGCAATCCCGAAATCGTGACCATGAAAGTCTGGCGCTCGTCGAGGCGCAAATTGACGTCGAGCTTCATGATCTTCGCCAGCGCGTCGACCAGGGTCAGACCCAGCCCGGTGTGCCCGTCCTTGTGATGCGCCTTTTGCTTGCGCCAGAAGCGGTCGCGCATATGCACGATGTCCTCGGGTTTCAGATCGATCGCGGCGTTCTGTACCTCGAGCACGACCCGACCGTTACGGATTTCGGCGGCAATTCGAATCTCGGCATTCTCCGGGCTGTAGCTGACCGCGTTACCGAACAGGTTGCTCAGAATCATGCCGAGCTTGTCGCGGTCGGTATTGATGACGAGGCCTTCGGGGATTTGTTTGTCGAGCGTTCGGTTGCCGCTGTTGCCGTTGATCGTGTGTAGCCAGACTTCGTCGCAATAGGCCGCGAGATCGATGTCCTCGGGGTCGGTGCGCAGCAGGCCCGCCTCGGAGCGCGCGAGTTCCAGCAGCGTGATGACGACCTTTTCCATTTGTCCCGAAATCGCCGCGACGTCGTCGAAAAACGCGAGTACCTGCTCGCGGTCCTCGGGTACCATCTTGCCGACTTCGGCCAGCGCCTTCAGCTCTG
Source organism: Gammaproteobacteria bacterium (assembly GCA_052030825.1). Lineage (GTDB taxonomy): Bacteria > Pseudomonadota > Gammaproteobacteria. The sequence continues at coordinate 4,575 of JBPEYE010000261.1, forward strand.
ACAAAGGCGTGCGTAATTCGTGGGCCGCGTTCGAAGAAAATCGTTTCTCGCGCTCGAATGCGGACTGCAGTCGCTCGAGCAGATGGTTGAGTTGATTCTCGATGGGCGCGATTTCGATACTCTGGTCGCCTTCGTGCGACAAGCGCTGATCGAGACGCGACTCGTCGATTTTGGCGACCTGCTGCGCGAGGCTCGACAACGGCGCGAGGCCGTGGCCGACCAGGCGCCAGACCAGCAGGCCGGACAGCAACAGCACCAGCGTGAACACGCCGAAAATCGTGAATCCGATTGCGAACAGCGTCGCGTCCAGCGATTCGCGCTCGCGCGCGAACACCAGCGTAATCGGTTTGGCCTCGGGCATTTCACCGAATTCGATCTCTTCCTCGTCGTCCTCTTCCTCGACCCGCGGCATGAAACTGATCTCGATCAGGCGCCCGGCGCGGCCGTCGGCGAGTTCGACGTCGGCAAATCGGTGTTGGCCGAGCTCGATGCCGCTGCGCGGCAATTCCGTTGCGCCCAGCGAAGGCGACTTGATCAGGAGCTCCCGGCCGTGTTCCCACATCTCGTAATACTCCGGTTGCTCGGCATCGGCTTCGAACTCGAGCATCACGCCTTCCTCGGCAAAATCGAACTCGAGACCTTCCTCGTCGAGTTCGGTCAACGAGATCAGCGCCTGCGCCTTGTCGTAGAGCGCATGCTCGAAGACGCTTTCGACCTGTTCGGTCACGCGGACGTACAGGAACGTCGCCGCAATCGACAGCAGCACGATCATGCTCAGGATGATCGTCGTGTTGAGCTTGTTGCGGATCGAATACACGGGCTTATTCGACGAGATAGCCGAATCCGCGGCGGGTCTTGACCAGCTTCGGCGCGCCGGCCGATTGCAGGCGCTTGCGCAGGGCGCTGATGTGCGCTTCGACCGCGTTGCGCGTGACGAAGCTGCCGGCGTCGTAAAGCTGGTCGATCAGTTGATCATGGGAGAACACGCGGCCGCGACGCAGGGCGAGGAATTCCAGCAGGCGATACTCGTGCGGGGTCAGGGCAATGGGTTCGTCGCCGAAACTGACCTGGCGAGAAACCGAATCGATACGGATGCCGTCGATCTCGATGGTCGGGTTTTTGCTTCCCGAACGGCGACGATTGAGCGCGCGCAGGCGCGATACCAGTTCGTCGAAGGAAAACGGCTTGACCAGGTAGTCATCGGCGCCGAGGTCGAGGCCGCGCACCCGATCCTCGGTCTGATCGTTGGCCGACAGGATCAGCACGTGACAATCCTTGCCTTCGCCACGCAGTCGCGACA
>JBPEYE010000262.1:0-6616 GCA_052030825.1 Gammaproteobacteria bacterium
GGCAGTTCGGGAATGAACTCGACCTCCCGCGGATACTCGTGCGCCGACAGCCGCCGGCGCACCGACTGCTGAATCTCCTCGGCGAGTTCGTCGCTCGCCTCGTAGCCATCGGTCAACACGACGAATGCCTTGACGATTTCGCCGCGTAACTCGTCGGGCTTGCCGATCGCGGCGGCCTGCAGCACTGCCGGGTGCTTGAGCAACGAATCCTCGATCTCGCCCGGGCCGATGCGATAGCCGGCGCTCGAAATCACGTCGTCCTTGCGCCCGACGAACCAGAGAAATCCGTCTTCGTCGCGGTAACCGACGTCGCCGGTGCGAAACCAGTTGCCGGTGATTTTTTCCTGCGTCGCCTCGTCGTTCTTCCAGTAACCGAGGAACATGACCGGATCGTCGCACCAGGCGGCGAGTTCGCCCTCGACGCCGTCGCCGACGACCTCGCCATCGTCGTCGATGACGTCGACGCGATGACCGGGGTAGGGCTTGCCCATCGAACCGGGCTTCGGTTCCATGATCGCCGCGCAGTTACCGACGATGTAGTTGAACTCGGTCTGCCCCCACATCTCGTTGATGGTCACGCCAAGCGCGTCGCGGCCCCAGTGGAGCAACTCTTCGCCGACCTGCTCGCCGGCGCTCATGATCGCGCGCAGTTTGAACTCGTACTGCTGGCTCAAATCGGGAATCGCGCGCAGCATCTTCAGCGCGGTCGGCGGAATGAACGCGTTGCTGACGCCATAGCGCTGCATCAGCTCGCAGGCACGCTCGGGGTCGAATCCGGCACCCTCGAAGGCGACGATCGGCGTGGCGTAGTTCAACGCCGGCAGCAGCGCGTCCCACAGACCGCCGGTCCAGGCCCAGTCGGCCGGCGTCCAGAATACGTCGCCGTCCCGCGGGTAGAAATTTTGCGACAGCTCGAAGCCGGTAAAATTGCCGATCACCGCACGGTGCGCGACCAGCGCGCCCTTCGGCGGCCCGGTCGTGCCCGAGGTATAGATCAGGCAGGCCGGGTCGTCGGCGCGCGTCGTGACCATCTGGAACTCGTCGTCGCCCTGCTCGAGCAGATGCCAGAACTCGACGTCATCGTCGCCGATTTTGCAGCCGATGACGTGTTCGAGATCCGGCAACTCCGGCGCGAGCTCGCGCAGGTCGTCGTAGCGGCTGGCATGGACGATCGCGACGCGCGCGCCGCTGTCGCGCAACCGGTACTCGAGCGCTTCGGGGCCGAACAGGATCGCAAGCGGCAGCGAAATCGCGCCGAGCTTGTGGATCGCGAGGTGCGCGATGACGGTTTCGATCGTTTGCGGCAGCACGATTGCGACGCGGTCGCCGCGCTTGACGCCGTGCGCGCGCAGCGCGTTGGCGAAGCGGTCGGAAAACTCCTTCAAGTCGGCGAAACGGTACTCGGCACGCTCGCCGGCCGCGTTCTCGGTGTAGACGGCAATGCGGTCGGCATGCTGCTGATGGCGCTCGCATACCTGCTGAGCGACGTTCAACCGCTCCGGAATCGACCAGCGAAAATCGCGCCGGATCGCGTCGAAATCGGTGGCTGCCGGATCGATGAGCTGCATGGGACGTCGGGAATCGCGAAAGACGCATGATAACCCAACCGACGGCAAATCACAGTTGCGGCGGCGGCATTCGCGGTCTATACCTAGGTTTATTCTACGTTTTTAGACTAAAGTACTGATCCTAGTGTAGTATTTTCCTCCCTTTCTGCTAAAAATGTCAGGAAGCAGCGGTTTCCGGGCGGTAGGTAATATGAACAACTACGAAGAGTGGGCACAACTCGTCGCCAAGAAATTGAAGGGCGAGGCTGACCTGATCACGGCCATCGAGAAGGAAGAACTCGACGACGCGGGCGCGACCGAGGCCTTCAGCCGCGCCGTACTCGAGAATTTTCTGCCCGAAAACTTCGGCATCGGCGACGGCCGGGTCGTCGACGCGTTCGGCAATTACTCCGAGTATTTCGACCTGATCATCTACAACCGCGACTTCCCCCGCATCGGCCTGCGCGGTACGCACAACACCTATTTATACGAATCCGTGCTCGCGGCGTTCGCGATCCGCGCCAAGTTTCTGCGCAAGACTTTTTTCGATGCAATGAACGCTTGCGCCTCGCTCGGCGATCTCGAGGCCAATGTCGACAAGACCGTGCTCGTGCGCCTGGCGAAGAAGAACGGCCTGACCCTCGGTCCGAAAAAGCGGTTCATTCACCGCGACCCGCTGCATACCGCGCGCTTCGACCTGATCGGCCGCCCGCCGGCATTCGTCTTCGGCTTTAGCGGCTTCAAGACCAGCTATCGCCAGCTACAGGAAAACGTCGAGCTGTGGATCGAACACCGCGAACGGGACGTCGGCGAAGTCGAGATGCGAACCCTGCCCGCCGTGATCGCCACCCAGGGCGTTTTCGCATGGCGCAATGCCGCGCCGTTGGCGCTGTCGAACCGCGAAATGCTCGGCATCGGCACCGACGACGCGCCGGTGCGCCTGATCGTGCTGCAACTGCTCTACCTGCTCAATCGTCGCCTCAACGTCACCTCCGACGGCTACGGACTCAAGCCCAATCTCAAGGCTTACCTGAGCCAGTTCTCGCCGCCGAAATTCGAAGTCGGCGCCGGCGAAGTGCCCGAACCGGGCGATACCGGTAAACCGCAGGTCGCGCCGGACGCGCCAGGCAAACCCGCCGCGGCAAAAAAACCCGAGGTCTCGGCGGCCGAGAAATCGCATCAGTTCGAGGCCGCGCTCGATCGCGCGCGCGAAAAACTCGAGGCCAGTCCTGCGGCAGCGACGCCCATGCCGCCGGTCAGTGCACCGCAATCGGCGCCGCCGGCCGCACCCGAACCGCGGGCCGCCGCGCCGGAACCGAAAAACGAGCCACCCGCGCCCCCGGCCGAGCCGAAAATCGAAACCCCACCGGCGGCGCCCGAACCGCCGGTCGCGAAAGCCGAGCCGGCCGCTGCCAAAACCGCCGAGCCGGCGCCCGAAGCAAAAGCCGAATTCGACAAGCCGTCGCCGTTTGCGTCGGCACCGAGCGCACCGGCCGCAAATGCCGACTCGCCCGCGAGCAATCGTCGTCCGACCGCCAAGGCGGCCTTCGATCAGTCGCCATTCGCGGCGGCGCAGGGCGACGGCATGGATCCGGGTCTGACCAGCGAAATCCCGGCACCCGACCCGGATGTCTTTAACCAGCCGCTGCCGGATGAATCCGACATGGCCGCCGCCGAGCCCGAGCCGAGCGCCCCGCCCGCCAAGGCGGCGCCGGAGAAGGCGAAGCCCGCCGCGGCCGCCGTCATCCCGCCCAAGCCGCCGGTCGATTTCGACCTGACCTCCGAGACCGAAGCGATCGCCGACGAAGACGCGCCGCTCGTCGATGCCGAACCCGTCGACGACGACGACCCGTTCATCCAGACGGTCGTGATGCCGCCACCGAACGGCGGCGGCGAACAGGCCGAAGCGCCGCGCAATTCGACGGACGCCTTCATCGCCCGCGTCAAGCAGCAACTGTCGTCGCCCGACAACACGCAGTTCCAGGCCGACGGGGAATCGGAAAAGGATAAGGACAAGGACTCGTTTTCGTCGACGATTCCGCAGTAAGCGCTGTCGACTTGCTGTCGATCCCGACCGCGAACGGTCAGGATCCAGAATCCGATCTCGCCACGCCGACCTGATCCAGATCAAGGCGGAGCGAATCGATAATAAACTAGCATGCGCCATTGCATGCAACGACAATCCCAAGAGGCACTCATGAGAAAAATACTGCTTCCACTCGTTTTTGCCGCGCTCGCGCTACCCGGCGCCGCGCTCGCCGGCGACGCCGCTGCCGGCAAGGCCAAGTCCGCGACCTGCGCCGCCTGCCACGGCGCCAACGGCATCAGCCCGAACGATCTGTGGCCCAACCTGGCCGGCCAGAAGGCGGGCTATCTCGTCAAGCAGATGAAGGCTTTCCGCGACGGTCAGCGCGCCGACCCGATGATGGCGCCGATGGCCGCGCCGCTGTCGGATGCCGACATCGAAGATCTCGCCGCATATTACGCCAGCCTGAAGTAGGCCGACGACAGTTCGTCACCGCGCCGGGGCGCGCCGTCCCGGCGCGCTTCGGCGTGCCCGCTGCCCGGCATCGAGATCGCGTCGCCGGATGAAATCGGATCGGAGCCGGACGACACCGAGCCCGGGGCCGGCGTCATCGCGTGCTGCGAAGCAGCGCGGCAATCTGCCCGGATTGTGCGGTCTCCGGATGATGGCTTCGTCGGCTTGCACCGCCTCGCAATGACGCCGGATTGGCGCTCGAGCCAGCGCGTTACCGACGACCAATTGCTCAATCCGGCAGCCGGCGCACCCAATCGCGGCGCAATTCCCGACATCGGTTGGGGTAATTGACCAAGGTCAAGGTGGGCGGCAGCCACCTGTTCTTATACTGCTTTCACGATTCCAAACCAGTGGGTGAAAGCCGTGATTTCGCTGTCCAGTCTCAACCGCCGAGCCACGCTGCTCGTCGTCCTCGCGCTGTCGCTGTTTACCGCTTCGCAAGCCTTCGGCAAATCCGTGGAAGAAGCCGAAACCCGTTACCGGGGCGCGCCGTCCGGCATCGATCCGTCGACTACCGAGGACATGATCACCACCGAAGGACCGCCGATGACGGTGGACGAGTTCAAGCATTCGAAGCAGATTTATTTCGAGCGCTGCGCCGGCTGCCACGGCGTGCTGCGCAAGGGTGCGACCGGCAAGCCGCTGACCACCGATATCACGCGCGCGCGCGGTAGCGTCTACCTCAAGACCTTCATCACCTACGGCTCGCCGGCCGGCATGCCCAACTGGGGTTCGTCGGGCGAGATGAGCGAGGCCGAGGTCGATATGATGGCGCGCTACCTGCAGCACGAGCCGCCGACACCGCCCGAATGGGGCATGACCGAAATGCGCGGCAGCTGGAAACTGCTGATCGATCCGAAGGACCGGCCGAGCAAAAAAATGAACCAGTACGACATCGACAACCTGTTCTCGGTAACGCTGCGCGACACCGGCCAGGTCGCGCTGATCGACGGCGACAGCAAGGGCATCATCAACATCGTCGACACCGGTTACGCGGTGCACATCTCGCGGATGTCGGCATCCGGCCGCTATCTCTATGTCGTCGGCCGTGACGCCAAGGTCAACCTGATCGACATGTGGATGGAAAAACCCGACAACGTCGCCGAGATCAAGATCGGCCTCGAGGCGCGCTCGGTCGAAACCGCCAAACGCAAGGGCTTCGAGGACAAGTTTGCAATCGGCGGTTCCTACTGGCCACCGCAGTACGTGATCATGGAAGGCGACACGCTCGAACCGCTCAAGATCGTCTCGACCCGCGGCATGACGGTCGACACGCAGGAATATCACCCCGAGCCGCGGGTCGCCGCGATCGTCGCGTCGCACGAGCACCCGGAGTTTATCGTCAACGTCAAGGAGACCGGCAAAATCCTGCTCGTCAACTACGAAGACATCGACAACCTGTCGGTGACGACGATCCCGGCGGCGCGCTTCCTGCACGACGGCGGCTGGGATGCGACCCATCGTTACTTCCTGACTGCCGCCAATCAGTCAGACAAGATCGCGGTGGTCGATTCGCGCGACCGCAAGCTGACCGCGATGATCGACGTCGACAAGATCCCGCACCCGGGCCGCGGCGCCAACTTCGTGCATAAAAAGTACGGACCGGTCTGGGGCACCAGCGCGCTCGGTAACGACAAGATCACGCTGATCGGCACCGACCCGGAGAAACACCCGCAGCACGCATGGAAGGTCGTCGAGGTCCTCAAGGGCCAGGGCGGCGGTTCGCTGTTCATCAAGACGCACCCGAAATCGAAGCACCTCTACGTCGACACGCCGCTGAACCCGGCCGAGAAGATCAGCCAGTCGATCGCGGTGTTCGACATCGATAACCTCGACAAGGGTTACAAGGTACTGCCGATTGCCGAATGGGCGGATCTCGGCGAGGGACCCAAGCGCGTCGTCCAGCCGGAGTACAACAAGGCCGGCGACGAGGTCTGGTTCTCGGTCTGGAGCGGCAAGGAACAGGAATCCGCACTGGTCATCGTCGACGACAAGACGCTGAAGCTGAAGAAGGTGATCAAGCACGAAAAACTGATCACGCCGACCGGCAAGTTCAACGTCTACAACACCGTCAACGATATTTACTAGCGCCACGACGGGGCGGGCATTCGCGGATGCCCGCCCCCGGTCACGCCCTCCCCGCAGTCTCTGTATCATCGCGTCCGCCGATGCCCGTCCGATCGCTCAAATATCCGCTCCTCGTCGCTCTCGTCATCGCCGCGAACAGTGTATTCGCGAATGGCGCGGAAGAACTTTACCGACGACACTGCGCGGCCTGCCACGGCGCCGACCGGCTCGGCATCAGCGGGCCGGCGTTGTTGCCGGGCAACCTCAAGCGGCTCAGGCGCGAGACGGCGCAGGCCGCGATCACGCGCGGCCTGCCGGCGACGCAGATGCCGGCTTTCGGCGACAGGCTCGCGGCCGGTGAAATCGTGGCGCTGGTCGACTACATCTACACGCCGCCGGCGCGCGCGCCAACCTGGGATGCCGACGCGATCCGCGCGAGCCACCGAATTCTGAACCCCGCGCT
>JBPEYE010000263.1:0-9288 GCA_052030825.1 Gammaproteobacteria bacterium
TGATGCCGGTGCCCCGCTGGTTGATGATCGCGTCGATCGCGACCGCCGACTTGCCGGTCTGGCGGTCGCCGATGATCAGCTCGCGCTGGCCGCGGCCGATCGGCACCATCGAGTCGATCGACTTGAGACCGGTCTGCACCGGCTGCGAAACCGACTGGCGCGAGATAACGCCCGGCGCGACCTTTTCGATCGGCTCGAACTGATCCGCCTTGATCTCGCCCTTGCCGTCGATCGGCCGGCCGAGCGAGTCGACGACGCGGCCCAGCAGTTGCTCGCCGACCGGCACCTCGAGGATGCGGCCGGTGGTCTTGCAGGTATCGCCCTCGGAGATGTGCTCGTAGTCGCCGAGGATTACCGCGCCGACCGAGTCACGCTCGAGGTTCAGCGCCATGCCGAAGGTATTGCCGGGAAACTCGATCATCTCGCCCGACATCACGTCGGCGAGGCCGTGGATGCGCGCGATGCCGTCCATCAGGCTGACGATCGTGCCCTCGGTCCTGGCCTCGGCCGCGCTTTCGAAGTTCTTGATGCGATCTTTGATAAGTTCGCTGATTTCTGACGGATTCAATTGCATCGCGTTTTATCCCATCTGTGAATTCTGTTACTTGGTGAGCGCCACCGCGAGCTCGTGCATGCGGCCGCTGGCCGAACCGTCGATGACGAGGTCACCGGCGGTAATCACCGCGCCGGCAATCAGGCTCTCGTCGATCTCGGTCGTGAGCGTCACTTCCTTGCCGAGGCGCTTGGCCATGCTTTCGGCGATATTTTTTTGCTGCGCATCGGACAGTTCCTGCGCGCTGCGGACGCGCACTTCGATCTTGCCTTCGGCCTCCTGCTTCAGGTCGCCGAACACCTGGGTGATCGACGGCAAGGCGGCGAGGCGATCGTTGTCGGCGAGCAGCAGCACGAGATTCTTCAGGTGCGCATCGGGCTTGACGCCGGCGCCTTCGACCACCGACAGGAACAGCTCGGCGAGGTCTTTCGGCAGCAGCCGGGGCTCGCTGAACAGGGCCTGCATGTCGTCGTGATCGGCGATTTCGGCGGCGACCTGCAGAATGTCTTCCCAGTCCTGCAGCTTGCCCTCTTCCTGGGCCAGCTCGAAAATCGCCCGCGCATAGGGCCGGGCGGCAGTATCAATTTCAGCCATCGCTCGGCACCCTAGATTTGCGCGACCAGCTCATCCAGCACCTCGGCGTGGGCCTTGGCGTCGACTTCGCGCTTCAAAATCTTTTGTGCGCCGGAAACCGCGATCGTCGCGACCTCCTTGCGCAGCTGCTCGCGCGCCGAGTTGATTTGCTGATCGATTTCGGCGCTTGCCGCGGTCTTGATCTTTTCCGCTTCCTCGCGCGCCGAGTCCTTGGCCTCGTCGACGATCTCGTTGGCCCGTTTTTGCGCCTGGTTGATGATTTCCTGCGCCTGCTGCTTGGCTTCGCTGAGGCTGTCGGCGACCTTGGTCTTGGCTTCCTCGAGATCTTTCTGTCCGCGTTCGGCCGCGGCCAACCCCTCGGCGATCCGCTGGTTGCGTGCCTCGAGCACGTTCATCAGCGGCGGCCAGATGTAGCGCATGCAGATCCAGATAAAGATCACGAAGGTGATCATTTGCCCGATCAGGGTTGCGTTGAAATTCATGTCGCTATCCTCGTTTCAGTCGAGTAACGCGGGTTCAGCCACCCACGACCGCGAACATGACGTACATCGCCAGACCCACCGCGATCATCGGAATCGCGTCGACGAGACCCATCATGATGAAGAACTGGGTGCGCAGCATCGGGATGAGTTCCGGCTGGCGCGCCGCGCCTTCGAGAAAGCGGCCGCCGAGGACGCCGATGCCGACCGCGGCGCCGAGCGCGCCCAGGCCCATCATCAATGCGCCAGCGATATAAAGCAAAGCTGATTCCATGATTGTCTCCTAGTTGACAGAGTGTGTTGTGTTTAAAAGTCAGTGATCCGCGGTTTGCGACGCCATGTCGAGGTATACGATGGTCAGCGTCATGAAAATAAACGCCTGCAAGGTGATGATCAGGATGTGGAACAGCGCCCAGGCCAGCTGCAAGATACCGCCGGACACGGCCATGATCATGCCGCCGCCGTACATCAGCGCGATCAGGATGAAGATCATCTCGCCGGCATACAGGTTGCCGAACAGACGCAACGACAGCGATACCGGCTTGGCGATCAGGGTCACGCCCTCGAGCACGAGGTTGATCGGCATCATCCACTTCGGGAACGGGTGAAACGCGAGTTCGGCGAAAAAGCCGCCGGGGCCCTTGATCTTGAAGCTGTAGTAGAGCACCAGGATGAAGACCGTCAGCGACAGGCCGAAGGTGATGTTCGGATCGGTGGTCGGCACGATCTTGAGGTACGGCACGCCCATCAGCGCCGCGATCCACGGCACCAGGTCGACCGCCACCAGGTCCATCAGGTTGAGCAGGAACACCCAGACGAAGATCGTCAGCGCCAGCGGTGCGACCAGCGGGTTCTTGCCGCTGAACGAACCCCGCACCGACTCGTCGATGAATTCGATCAGCATCTCGACGAAATTCTGCCAGCCGCGCGGGGCGTCGGTGCTCGCGTTCTTCGCCGCCTTGCGGAACGCCCACAGGAACACGAGGCCCAGCCCGATCGAGAACAGCATCGAATCGACGTGGATCGCCCAGAAACCCATTTCCTTGATCTCGTCGGCGCTGTGCGCGATGCCCCAACTGCCGTCGGCCTTCTGGCCGAAGGTCAGGTTGGTCAAGTGGTGCTTGATGTACTCGCCTGCGCTCTCGTAGCTCGTTGCCATCTTCTATTCAGTTATCCTTCGCTACCCACGGTGCAAACCAGCCGGACACCAGCACGAGCGTGAATCCGGCAAACAAGGCGATCGGATTCCAGGGGTAGTCGGTGCTGAAGGCAATCGCGAAAACCGCTGCCATCGTCACCCATTTCCCGATTTCCGACCGCAATGCGTACCCCAGCCAGCGGTCCGCATCGTCTCGATCCCTGTCCTTCAACATACGTAGTCCGAAATACGTACTCGGCAACCATGCCGCGGCGCAGCCTGTCAGCGCCGACAAAAATAATGATTTATCCCAGAGACCTGCCCCCAGCAGGTAAATGCCCCCCAAGATGTACTGAAGAATCAGCGTCCTGAAAACCTGATTTTTCATCGCTTTTTCGGGTGCGCGTACGCCTCGCCTCTCCGCCCCAAAAAGCGGACGCTGAGTATAACGGAGTTAATCGCGAAGAATCAATGATGGCGCCGCAGATAATTACCGGCCGAGATGTTCGAGAATACCGTCGAGTTCGGCGCCGCTGTGGAAGTGGATAATGAGCTGCCCCGAGCCCTTTTTACCCGGCTTGATTCTGACCGCTGCACCGAGTTTTTCCGACAGCTCGGTCTCGAGCCGACGCACGTCGGGGTCGACCCGCGGCGCCTTGACCTTGGGCTTGCTCTGCCGTGCGAGTCTCAGCTTGACCAGGGCCTCGGTCTCGCGCACCGACAAGCCGCGGGCGGCGACCGTATTGGCGATTTCGACCTGGTCGTGGCGGATCAGCGCCAGCAGTGCACGCGCGTGGCCCATGTCGAGGGCACCCTCGGCGAGTAATTGCTTGACCGGGTCGGCAAGATCGAGCAGCCGCAAATGGTTACTGACCGCCGCGCGCGAGCGGCCGACCGACTCCGCGACCTGCTGGTGCGTCAGGTCGAATTCCTCGATCAGGCGCATGAAGGCCTGTGCTTCCTCCAGCGGGTTCAGGTCTTCGCGCTGGATGTTTTCGATCAGCGCGACCGCCGCGGCCGATTTCGCGTCGAGCTCGCGCACGACCACCGGCACTTTTTGCAGGCCGGCGAGCTGCGCCGCGCGCCAGCGGCGCTCGCCGGCTACCAGTTCGTAGTGATCACCCTCGGGGCGCACCACCAGCGGCTGCAGAATGCCCTGCGCGCGAATCGATTCGGCGAGTTCGTCGAGCGACTCCTGATCGAAGGCCTGGCGCGGCTGAAACTTGCCGCGCTGAATGCGCTCGATGTCGAGCTCGAGCAGGCCCTCGACGGTCGCGACGTCGGCTTGCGCGACCTCGTCGATATCGCCGATCAGCGAACCCAGTCCCCGTCCCAGACGCTTTTTCTTCATAATCGCTAGTGAGTGGCGTAATGATGTTGCTTGGCTTCGCGACGCAGCACCTCGCCGGCGAGCGCGAGGTAGGCCATCGAGCCGCGCGAAGATTTGTTGTACTTCAGGATCGACAGGCCGTGGCTCGGCGCCTCGGCGAGCGCGACGTTGCGCGGGATCACGGTGCGGTAGACGCGGTCGCCGAAATGCTCCACCAGTTCCGACGAAACGTCGTTGGACAAATTGTTGCGCGGATCGTACATCGTCCGCAACAAGCCCTCGACGCGGATATTCGGGTTGACGCTGACCCGGATCTGCTCGATCGTGTCGAGCAGCGACGACAGGCCTTCGAGCGCGTAGTACTCGCACTGCATCGGGATCACGACGCCGTCGGCGGCCACCAGCGCGTTGACGGTCAGCATGTTGAGCGCCGGCGGGCAATCGATCAGGATGTAATCGTAGTTCGGCTTCAGCGGTTCGAGCGCGAGCGCGAGCTGGCGTTCGCGGCCGATGCGATTCATCAGCTGGACCTCGGCCGCGGTCAGGTCGGCATTCGCCGGCAGCACGTCGTAGCCGGCGTCCGGCGCCGGGCGAATCGCGCGGCTCGCGGTCGCGTCGCCCAGCAGCACGTCGCAGGCGCTGACCTCGAGCGCATGCTTGTCGATGCCGCTGCCCATGGTCGCATTGCCCTGCGGGTCCATGTCGACCATCAGCACGCGGCGCCGGGTCGCCGCCAGCGCGGCGGCGAGGTTGACCGCGGTCGTGGTCTTGCCGACGCCGCCCTTCTGGTTGGCAATGGTGATGATTTTCGTCATTTGGCCACGATCGTCACGAGGCTGCGCGGTTCGTCGATGCCCGGCACTTCGAGCGTTGTTTCCTCGAACGCGAACCGCTGCGAATCCAGTTGCAATATCTCCTTCGACTTGAGCCCGGCTTTCATCGTCAGCATGCGGGTATTCGGCGACATCAGGTGGGCTGCGCCTTCGCAGAACGCCGCCAGCGACCCAAACGCTCGGCTGACGATGAAATCCAGCGAGTCCGGCGCATGATAGTCCTGAAGGCGCGCCCGCACAACTTGCACGTTGCGCAGGCCGCAGTGGGCGACGGCCTGCTTGAGGAAGCGTGTCTTCTTGGCGTTCGAGTCGAGCAGGATCCAGATCGAATCGGGCAGCGCGATCGCCAGCGGAATGCCCGGCAAGCCGGCGCCGCTGCCGACGTCGAGCGCCTTGCGGCAGCCACCGAGCGCCGGCAGGATCGACAGGCTGTCGAGCAGGTGGTGCGTCAGCATGCGCTCGTAATCGCGAATCGCGGTCAGGTTGTAGGTCCGGTTCCAGCGCTCGAGCAGGTAGAGATATTCGAGCAGCTGGTCGAGCTGGGTCTGGTGGAGCGTGAGCCCCAGCGCCGTGACACCCGCGCGGAGGTCGCCCGGGTTCATTCAGGCCGACTTCTGGACCCGGTGTCGATGCCGCTTCAGGTGCACGAGCAGGAGCGAGACCGCGGCCGGGGTGACGCCGGAAAGCCGACTCGCCTGGCCGATCGTCGCTGGCCGCGCCGCGCCGAGCTTTTGCCGGACTTCGTTCGACAGGCCGCGCACCTCGGCATAATCGAGATCCTCTGGCAGCGCGGTCGTTTCGTGCGCGTCGGCCTTGTCGATTTCTTGCTGCTGACGCGCGAGGTAGCCGGCATAACGGGCCTCGATCTCGGCCTGCTCGCGGACGCGCGGCGCGAAATCGCCTTTCGTGTCGAGATGCGCCAGCAGGTCGTCAATGCCGATTTCGGGGCGCTTGAGCAGCTCGTCGAAACGCTGCTCGCGCGCGAGCGGGGACGGCAGCTTGGCGGCGAGCACCGCGGCGGCCGGGCTGCCGGGGCGCAGCCACTGCGCGCGCAGCGCCTGGTTCAGCCGCTCGAGCTGTTCGCGATAGGCTTCGAAAGACCGCCAGCGCGCGTCGTCGACGAGGCCGAGGGCGCGGCCGCGTTCGGTCAGGCGCAAATCGGCATTATCCTCGCGCAGCAGCAGGCGGTACTCGGCGCGCGAGGTGAACATACGGTAGGGTTCGCTGGTGCCGCGCGTGATCAGGTCGTCGACGAGCACGCCGATATAGGCCTCGGAGCGCTTGAACTCGAGCGCGGGGCGTTCGAGCACGCGCGCGGCGGCATTGGCACCGGCGAGCAGGCCCTGCGCGGCGGCCTCCTCGTAGCCGGTGGTGCCGTTGATCTGGCCGGCGAAATAAAGCCCCTCGATGAAACGCGTCTCGAGCGTAGCCTTGAGATCGCGCGGATCGAAGTAATCGTACTCGATCGCGTAGCCCGGACGCGTGATGACCGCACGCTCGAAACCTAGCATGCTGTTGACGACTTGCTGCTGCACGTCGAACGGCAGGCTGGTCGAGATACCGTTGGGATAGACCTCACCGAGTTCGAGGCCCTCCGGCTCGACGAAAATCTGGTGCGACGCCTTGTCGGCGAAACGCACGACCTTGTCTTCGATCGACGGACAATAGCGTGGTCCGACGCCCTCGATCTCGCCACCGTACATCGGCGAGCGATGCAGGTTGGCGCGAATGATGTCGTGGGTGCGCGCGTTGGTGTGCGTGATGTGGCAGCTGACCTGGCGCGGGTGCATCGCGACGCTGCCCATCGTCGAGAACACCGGCAGCGGGTCGTCGCCCGGCTGTTCATCGAGCCGGGCGAAATCGATCGTCTTGCGATCGAGGCGCGGCGGCGTGCCGGTTTTCAGTCGATCGACGCGAAACGGACGCTCGCGCAGGCGCGCGGCGAGCGCACTCGCCGGCGGGTCGCCGGCGCGGCCACCGGCGTAGTTGGCGTCGCCGATGTGGATCTTGCCGTCGAGAAAGGTGCCGACGGTCAGCACCACCGTCGGCGCGCGGAACTCGAGCCCCATCTGCGTGACTACGCCGTCGACGCGCACACCGTCCTCGATCAGATCGACGACCGGTTGCTGGAAAATCGTCAGATTCGGCTGGTTCTCGAGCCGTGTGCGAATCGCCATGCGGTACAGCTGACGGTCGGCCTGCGCGCGGGTCGCGCGCACCGCCGGGCCCTTGCGCCGGTTCAGCACGCGAAACTGGATACCGGCTTCGTCCGCGGCCAGCGCCATCGCGCCGCCGAGCGCGTCGATTTCCCGGACCAGGTGGCCCTTGCCGATGCCGCCGATCGCCGGGTTGCACGACATCTGGCCGAGGGTCTCGATGCTGTGCGTCAACAGCAAAGTGCGCGCGCCCATGCGCGCGGCCGCGAGCGCGGCCTCGGTGCCCGCGTGCCCGCCGCCAACGACGATGACATCGAAACGTTGCTGGTATTCCATGACGCCAGATTATCGAAAAAGGGCGCGCATTTTAGCCCAAACGGGCCCTTTTCCAAAGCCCGGGCGGACGGCCGGTCGCGCGGTTTCGGCAAACGTTGCACCGCGCTAGATCCCCGAAGCACGTCGTCATTACGAGCGCCAGCGAGGCAATCTCGCGGAAGAACGCGTCATTGCGAGCGTGAGCGAAGCAATCTCCGGAGATCGGGCAAGCGTCGGGAGGTTGTTTCGTCGGCCGAGCCTCCTCGCAATGACGTGGCACTACCCGATGCGTGATCAGGACAGAATTTGGCTAAGCGAAGGTTCGGGCGATCAGAGCGGGGAGGTCGGGCATGCGGTCGAAGACGCGGTGGGCGCCGGCGGCTTCGAGTTTGTGCGCGGGCATCAGGGCGGCGAAGCCGAAGACGTGCATGCCGGCCGCGCGCGCGCCGCTGACGCCGAGCGGCGTGTCCTCGACGACCAGGCAGCGTGCCGGGTCGATGCCGCCCATGCGTTCGGCGGCGTGCAGATAAATGTCGGGATGCGGCTTGCCGCGCGCGACCTCGCTGGTACTGAACAGGTTGCCGGCGAAGTAATCGTACAGGCCGGTCTTGCCGAGCGTCAGGCGCATCTTGTCGTGCGAGCCGCTCGACGCGACGCAACACGGCAACGACAGCTCGTTCAATACGTCTTCGATTCCGGCGATCGGTTCGACCGCTTCGGCCAGCGCGGCGCCGATCTCGTCGCGGTAGCGCCGTTCGAGTTCGGCCGGCGGCGGCGCGCCGAGCAGCGTCTCGATCTTTGCCAGGCATTGCTCTTTCGAATGACCGACGAAGTTATCGAACATCTGTTCGAGCGTGAATTCGAGGCCACAGACGTCGCGCAGCGCGCGCGCGAAAACTTCGTTGGCGATGCGTTCGCTGTCGACCAGCACGCCGTCGCAGTCGAAGACAACCAGATCCAGGCGCGGCTTCAAGCGGGCGGGCCGGCGGGGTCCTTTTTCGCGATGTTGGTGGCCAGCGCGATCATCGACGCGAGATCGGTCAGGTTCGACGGCACGACCAGCGTGTTGCCCTCCTTCGCGAGGTTGCCGAACTGCTGCACGTAGGCCTCGGCGATACGCAACTGCATCGCCGAGTCGCCGCCCGGCACGGTCAGCGATTCGGCGACGCGCCGCAGACCCTCGGCGGTCGCGGTGGCGACCGCGAGGATCGCCTGGGCTTCACCCTCGGCCTCGTTGATCTGCTGCTGCTTGGCGGCCTCTGATTCCTTGATCACGCGTTGCTTTTCGCCCTCGGCCTCGTTGATCTTGGCGTCGCGTTCGCCTTCCGAGGTCAGGATCACGGCGCGTTTTTCCCGCTCGGCGCGCATTTGCTTTTCCATCGCCGACAGCACGTCGTGCGGCGGGTTGATGTTCTTGATCTCGTAGCGCAGCACCTTGACGCCCCACGGATCCGAAGCCTTGTCGAGCTCGGAGACGACGTTGGCGTTGATCGCGCCGCGCTCCTCGAAGGTGCGGTCGAGGTCGATCTTGCCGATCTCGCTACGCAGCGTGGTTTGCGCGAGCTGCGAGATCGCGAAGACGAAGTCGGTGATGCCGTAGGACGCGCGTTCCGGGTCCATGACCTGCAGGTAGAGCACGCCGTCGACGCCGACCTGCACGTTGTCCTTGGTGATGCAGACCTGTTCGGGAATGTCGATCGCCAGCTCCTTGAGGCTGTGCCGGTAGGCCGCCGATTCGATGAACGGGATCAGGATATGAAATCCGGCGCGCAGCGTGCGACTGTACTTGCCGAGGCTCTCGACGACATAGGCCTGTTGCTGTGGCACGATAACCGCGGTCTTGATGATGATCAGAATCACGACGATCGCGATCGCGAGCGCGACCCAGAA